>JBEANH010000044.1:0-20747 GCA_041165505.1 Chloroflexota bacterium
GCGTTGATTTCGCCCACCACACGCTTGCCCAGCCACGTGGCATCGGCACACGCCACCACCGTCCCCACGAATTCGTGGCCGAGAATGCCGTTGAAGCCCTTGTAGCCACGGGTAATCTCGATGTCGGTATTGCAGATGCCGGCCAAATGTACCTGTATCAACGCCTCGTTGGCGGGTGCCACGGCGTCGGGACGCTGTGGGTCGAGGCGCAGAGTTCCATCAAATACGACTGCACGCATAGGTGTTGGTTCCTTCGTTTAGGCTGGCACGCGCATCACTTTTTGCGCATTGACATGGTAGATTTTTTTGAGCACATCATCGGGCAAATACAGACCATAAATATTCCAGCGCCCCTGTGGTGGCAGGTCACCGAGGTGATACGGAAAGTATTCGTCGTCACTTTCGAGAAAGCGATAGTAGAGCTGGTACATATTCACATTTGCCGGCATGTCTGTGCCGAACAAGATGCGGTCGGCGTAGGTGATGAAAAACTTGCGCGCCGTATACGGCTGGCGCCCTACTTCGGCAATCCGCGCACTAAAGTCAATGTAGACGTTGGGGCAATCGTCGAGCCACTGTGCCACCCAGCCCATGTTTTCGGCGTAGCAGCCCAGATGGGCAATCACGAAGTCCGTGCCAGGGTGGCGTTGCGTGGTGCGCTTGAAGGCCTCGAGGATGGAGAGAAACGACGGGAAGGGTGGGCTGGGGAATTGCCAGTCGGGGTGGGCATGGAGCTCTTCCCAGCGTTCGTTGGTATGGTCAATGGGGTCAAAAAACGCTACCGGGTCGGCCACATGCACCAGCACGGGCAGATCGAGCTGCCCAGCCATGGCCCACAGCGGGTCGAGACGCGTATCATCCACGGCGACCAGTGTGCCGTGCTGGTCACGCACATGCAACCCAAACGGCTTCCAGATTTTGAGGCCACGGGCGCCACGGGCGACTTGCGCCTGCAGGCGTTCCGCCGCCCAAAAGCCGAATTCGTCGCCGTGGCGCGGCCATTCCGCCCAGTTGACCCCCGCAAAGACGCGGAAGCGATCGGGGGCGGGCTGCACAAAATGTGCCAGATGCTGGTCGAGAATCTCTTCGCCCCAACCGCCGTCGAGGTCAATGAGTGTACGCACGTTGGCACGGTCGAGCACGTCGAGCAATTCGGTCAGGGGCTTTTTGTCCCAGCCACCACCAAAGGCACTGCCGAGATGGTTGTGCGCATCAATGACGGGGAAGCGTGGTTGCGTAATCGTGGTCTGCTTGGTGACCAGTTGGGCACGTGGTTTGAATTCGTGGAGTTGCATGGGTACCTCGCTATCGGTTGGTCAAAAACGGCATAATTTGCTGTTGTACTGCCAAACGGTCGTGCATTATCCGTGTGGGAATATGGACCAGTGGCAGACCTGCATCCTGCATTATCGAGTCGAGTAATTCATCGCGGGCAATGCGATCGGCTCGCTCGTGCGATGCATCATCCAGCTCAAGTGCCATCATAATACGCATATCCGCGGCACGTACGATCACAAAGTCCAGTGACTTTTGGGCGATTCTATTCCAGTGCGAATTCAACCATCGCCGATTGCTCTGCATTTGCCGCAAGTGTACCACGCGATGCAGTGATACTTGTACCATGTATTGATATTCATTCGGCAAGATGTCGCGTAATATGCTGGCGAATTGCTGCTCAGTTGCAGTCAACATGGTCGGAACCACCGCATAACGTCCAACCAGATGTGATGACGAGCCAGGAAGAGTTGGTGTTGGCTGATCGCGGGTAGATATCAATGCCTCGATAATGCGAATGAGCCCCATTGCACCAACGTTCTCGCGGCGACGCATTGTCTTGTGTGCCACGGATCCTACAGTCACAACTGTTTGGAATCGGCGCCAGAGCAGCACTACTACCACAATCGCACCTACAATCACGAAGAGTAGTGTGCACAGGCACAGCAATGCTAATACAGAAACCGTCATACTGCACCTTCACCACGCTGCAGCAAAAAGGGCATAATCTGATGCTGTATCGCCTCACGGATATGCATCGTGCTTGTGGCAATATACACCACCGGTAGATTGACTTCGCGCAAGACTGATGCCACGAATTCATCACGAGCCACCGGATTATCACTACGGCTGTTGTGTTCGAACATTATCACGAGTACCGGTTTGGTGTCGGATGCACGCATGACTACCACATCAATCGACTTTTGTGCAATACGATTCCAATGCGCATCACGCCATATCTGCGTCCGCCGTAGGTGCTTGACATTTACTAAGCGATTCATAGCCACACGCACGGTATAACGATACTCAGCAGGCAACAGGTCATGTAACAGCATGGCAAATTGATGTTCTGCAGGCTGTAACAATGTCGTATTGGCCACGTAGTAACGGTTCCGTGCCACACGCATCGGGACAAGTGCATTGGTATCGGATAAACGCACCGATTGTGATGCATCCCCATCATCAACAGTGGCTTGTCGACGCAGCCGCCATCCATTGACGATCAATCCTATACCCACACTCATGAGGGCGATGATGACTCCATAGAGAACCACGCGCATCGCAAACTCCTGCGTATCTGCTATGCTACTATCATACGACGCTTCGAGTGATTATGCGACAGAAATGGATGCCCCTATGAGTGATACAACAATAACCGTTGATATTTTTAGTGACATCGTCTGCCCGTGGTGTGTGATTGGTGGTGTGCGGCTGGCCAAAGCGATGGCACAACGCCCAGAACTGACGGTGGTGCGCAATTGGCATCCCTTCCAGCTCAATCCAGACCAGCCCGCCGGCATCCCGTGGGGGGCCTATGCCGAGCAACGCTTTGGGGGTGCCGAAAAGGCCAAACAAATCTTTGCGCATGTAACAAGCGTGGCAGCCAGCGAGGGCATCACGTTTGATTATGACAGCGTGGCTACGGCTGCCAACACGCACGATGCGCATCGCCTGATGCTACTGGCCGGCGAGTACGGTTTGACGTGGCAGATGGCCGATGCCCTCTACAACGCGTATTTTAGCGGTGGTGTTGACCTCAACGACCGCGCCGCCATTGGAGCCATCGCCAGCAGCGTGGGGATTCCCACAGAGCGCCTCGCCACCTTGTGGGCTGGCGACGAGTATAGCGATGCGGTCAACGAATCCATGGAGACGGCGCGGCGTATCAACATTAGTGGCGTGCCGTTTTTTATTTTTAATCAAAAATTTGCCGTCTCAGGTGCCCAACCCATCGAAATCATGCTCAAGGCGCTTGATGCAGCCAGTGGGGCAGTACCGCTTTCATAAGCCAGTGCACACGTGTGCACAACACCGCACATCATGATGCCACACCGCTGGCGTATACGCATGGTGTGCGGTGTAGGTGTGTATTTTTTCGGTGTTTGATTTTTATTACGTAATACTGTATTATTTAAGTAAATTATAAAAGTACCACGACAAAAAGGTAGATACAGTATGCGTATGTACGCATGGGTCATGAGTGTGATTGCCATCGTCAGCACGGCAGCGAATATTGGTTTTGGTCACTATCTGTATGAATTTGAGCAGCTCAATCGGCAGCTTCAGACACAGGTGGTCAGCATGCAACACGATCTGTCGGAGAGTGAACAACAGATATACACGTTGGATACCGCTCTACGGGTCAACCGGGCGTATGTACGCCATCTCTCGCAACAGCTTCATGACCAATCACTGGTCATTGCACGGCAACTCGCAACGCCTGCCACACACAACGTGCCGTGGTGTAGTCGACAGCTCCAAGGAGAATATACGCATACACATACCACGGCGCAGCAGGTAGGACGGCGCATCCAGACACTCTATGCCCGCCTATACAACGCTTCCATAGACGACATGACCTACACGCACACATGGCCACACACGCTACGGGTTGCGGTGGCGGTCACCCCATCAGCCGCTACGCCACCGCACACAGCGCATGTGACACTGAGTAGCAGGCGTGCCGGAGTAGCACGTGCGCCACACGATGTGCGCATTGTAGTGACCACACGCTGTGTGTATGTGATAACTCCCTAGCGCAGTGCAATACGCCGAGATGATACATCCAATCTGCATATTGATGCGTATTCACAGATGAAATTAAAATTACCGCGTCAGGGTTTCATCATGACACACGTCCAACCGCTTGCACAGACTCAACTACCCACCAAGTATGGTGTCTTTCATATGGCCGTTTTTGCACAGGACAATGTGGCATTATGGTGCGGTGATGTCCAACAGCAAACACCCCTATTACGCCTGCATTCCGAATGTCTGACCGGTGACGTTTTTGGTTCACAAAAATGTGACTGTGGCGAACAACTCGACGCCGCCTTGCACCGCATTCAACTCGATGGGTGTGGCGTGCTGTTGTATTTGCGCCAAGAGGGGCGAGGCATTGGTCTGGTCAACAAAATCAAGGCCTATGCGCTCCAAGAGACGGGACTCGACACCGTAGATGCCAATCGCGCCCTCGGGCTCCCCGACGACATGCGTGACTACACGCTAGCGCTGGGCATGCTGGAATGGCTGGGGGTGACCCAGGTGCGCTTGCTGACCAACAATCCCAGCAAGATCGCTGCACTGACGACGCACGGTGTGCAAGTGGTGAGTCGCGAATCCATTCAGATTGCGGCCAACGCCATCAACCACGACTACCTACAAACCAAAAAAATCCGCATGGGGCATCTACTCGGCGACTAATCACCGTGGTAGGCGTACGGCGCCGGAATGGGGTCGAGACGCGCAGCCTGTTGCACTGCGACTAGCCACGCAAAGGCGGTATCTTGCCAGCGTGGTAGTCCGGCGCGTGCACTGTACAGGGCACTGCTGAGGTGCGGTGCACGTGTGGCATCGGCGCAATAGGGTGCCAACGCCTGTGCGAGTGCGGCTTCGTCATCAATGGGCACCAATGTGCCGGCGCCAGCCACAATACGCTGTGCAGAAGGAATAGCATAGCCGACCACGGGGAGACCGGCCCAGATTGCTTCTGCAAAGGCCATGCCGTACCCCTCAAAGCGTGACGGCAAGACAAAGAGCCGCGCAGTAGCATAGGCGGCACGCAACTGGTCGTCACTGACACTCCCCTGTACGGTGACCGCAAATCCAGCGCGCTGTAACGCCACGAGCAACTGGCCACAGGTAGCCGCATACGCAGTATCTGCATCGGTTTCACCATAAAAATGGAGGGGTACCTGCGTGGCACCAACGAGTGCCCAGGCACGTAGCAGGGCATCAATGCCTTTGCGTGGGATCCATTGTGCCACACACATCACTGGTGGGTTGGCAATCGTCTGCTGGAGGGCGGGGGCACCGAGACGGTCGCAACCCGGTTTGGCCATCACAATCCGGTGCGGCGACACACCGCGTGTCACGAGATGTGCGCCACCAGCTTCGCTGACCACAATACAGAGATGCGCCGCACCGAGGAGCACCTGTTCGGGGGTGGCTATGTCGCCACCAGCCAGTGACGGCAGCTCGTGTACCATGGCGATGATGGTAGTATGGGTGCGCCACGTTGCCACATGCGGGGCCACGGCGATACGAGCCAACATGTCCACCATGATGACATCGTATGTGGCGATATCGGCGGGGAATTGGGCGTGCTGTTGGGCGGTGTCATCGGCACCAGAAACGACCATTTCGTGGATGTGCAACCCCATGTGCGCCAAGATGGCATAGACCTGTTTGTGATAAAGGTAGCCACCCGTGCGCCGATCCGGGTTGCCCACTGTAATCATGGCCACCTTCATGAGGCAAACTCGCGTTCTACGGCAGCCCAAGCCTGCCCCGATTCCCAGACGGCCACCCGGATAGCGGCAAGCCCACGGTGATGGAGCGCAGCCATGACCGTCTCACAAATCACCGTTGCCACTACTTCGGCAGTGCTATTTTTACCATGAAATACGGCCAAATCATCGAGATTTTGGTAGTGAAACGAATCCACGATGGTGCGCAGTGCGGTCTGCACCACGCCGATGTCTACCAACGTACCATCGGCAGCAAGCTGGGGACCACGCACCGAAACCTCGACGCGATAGGTGTGCCCGTGCATGCGTTGTGCAGGACCAAAATCGCCGATGAGGCGATGTGCGGCTTCGAAATGGGCAACAACACCGACTTCGTACATGACTCCTCCTGTACTTGCTTAGTAGTGCAACACGACCTGCATCACACCGGCCTGCCCTTGATCGATCATGGCATAGGCGGTAGCAGCATCGTGGAAAGGCACCACATGGCTAATCAACGTCTGATACGGCAAGATGCGCAACTGTTGCCAGACGGTATGCATACGCCGGGCAAAATCCCAGCGGGGTGCGAGGTCAGGCGAAAGGCGCCCGACTTGTGATGCGCGGAGCTGGATGCGCTTGCGATGAAAGTGGGTGCCCAGTTGGAGCGTGGCCGCTTTGGTGCCATACCACGACGCCACAATTACACGTCCTTCGATGGCGAGTTGGGCAATGGCACTGTCGAGGGCGAGGGGATTCCCACTGACCTCGACCACGGCATCGGCACCACGCTGGGCGGTGGTGGTCTGCACCAGAGCAGGGAGTGCGTCGGGATGCACAACACAGGGAATCCCCAGCTGGTGTGCTACGGCTTGTCGCCACTCTAGCGGATCTACAGCGATCACCGTGATACCCTGCATGCGCGCCAACAACCAGCTTACCAACAGCCCAACGACGCCGAGGCCCATGACCACCACCACTTCACCCAGTGCAGGGCGTACATCGTGCACGATGGTGATGGCGGTTTCCATGTTGGCGGCAAAGAGTGCCGCCTGTGTTGCAACGTCGTCGGGGATGCGTTGTGCGCTCTGGGCGGGTACATGGCACCATGACTGATGCGGGTGGAGCACAAAGACGCGATCACCAGCGTGGTGACTGGTCACGTGGGCACCCACATCGGTGACTTCGCCGACCAGCGCATAGCCGTACTTGATGGGAAAGGCAAAACTCCCTGCCAACGTGGGTAAATCGAGGGCCAAGGCCGCATCAACATGCCCGCGGTAGACGAGCATCTCGGTGCCATGACTAATCGCCGACACCTGGGTACGCACGGCCACAGCATCGGGTGTGAGTGGTGCGATTTCTTCGGGACGCAGTGCCACCTGTCGTGGTGCAAGCATCCAAATGGCGTGGGCATCAGGCATACCGCACCGTCGCTTCTAGCCAGATGTCTGAGCCACACTGTGAGAGTTGTATATCGCCGAACTGCAATGCGTCGCTCATGGTGGTGATGCCGATGTCGGCAATGGCGGGGATCCCTTGCCCGAGGAATTTGGGGGCAATGGTGACCGCAATGCGATCAACACAGCGGGCACGAAGCATACTGGCGATGAGGCGACTCCCTCCTTCGAGCATCAGCGTGCGCACCCCACGGGTTGCGAGGTGTTGCAACAGGGGCAACATGGCAAAACTACCGTCGGCAGTGGGCAATTGCGCAATAAGGGTGGCACCACACGCATGGCAGGCGAGCTGGCGATCGGCTGGTGCATGTGGGTCGCACACCAGCCACGTACGGGCGGCTGCCCCATCAGCGAGTACGGCAGCTGTAGGTGGAGTGCGCAAATTGCGATCAATCACAATGCGGATGGGGTCTGAGCCAGTCACATGGCGCACGGTCAGGCGTGGATTATCGGCCAAAATAGTACCGATTCCTACCATGATGGCATCGTGGTGGGCGCGCAACTGGTGCGTACGCACTAGCGATGCTTCACCACTAATCCAGCGCGACGTGCCATCAGCAGCCGCAATGCGCCCATCGAGGGTCTGGGCATAGGCGAGTGTCACCAGCGGGCGCATCAGCGGCTCCGCTCGATGATGACTGCAGATCCACGAAGCACGCTATCGCCGAGGCGCACCCACGGTTTGGCCACACGCACCTGCACCCACTGCACCTGCCCCGTATCCGCCAGGATGCGCTGGGCGATGGCTTCGGCCACCGCTTCGGTGAGTTTGTAGGCGGGACCTTCGACGACGGTTTTGGCGATGGTGAAAAAGCGCGCATAATCAACACCCAGCGCCAAATCGTCGGCTTGGGCGGCAGCGCGCAAATCAACACCCACCGTCACATCCACATCAAAGCGCTGCCCGAGGGTCGTTTCTTCGGGGCGCGTGCCATGGTAGCCAAAAAACTGCATGCCTTCGAGCACAATACGATCCATCACAGTTAATCCTTGGTAGCAGCGATACCGTAGAGCAACGGCATGGCGGGAATATGCGCAGGAGCGACCATGCGTCGCCCCGGCAATTCGACCATGTCGTGAAAAGGACGTTCACCATTACAAAAGAGGTATTCGTCGAGTTGTGTAATCCGTAGCCCCGCCCGTGCTAAGGCAGTCACGACTTCGCCGACACCCCACTGAAAGAGATGGCACGGCTCCGGATTGACAAAATCAGTGACACCGGTCGCAAAACCGGTAGGGGTTAAACCACCCGCAGAAGTAGCCACATAATCTCCTACGCCATCAATGGTCAGCTGGCGTCCCCCCATAGGATAGGCGCGGTGGAGCTGCCACTGGGCATCAAACATGTTGGAGGTGGGGTGAAATTCGACGAGCACAAAGCGCCCTTGTGGGGCAAGGATGCGCGCAATACCGTTGGCCCATGTCTGCAGGTCGTTGAGCCAACAAATCGTGCCGTACGAGGCATAGACACGGGTGAAGGTATCGTGCGTGGTAGCAAAATAATCGTAGATGTCGGATTGTATGAATGTGGCCGCAATATGGCTCATCTGCGCCCATTGACGCGCCTGTGCCACTGCGGCTCCGCTAATGTCTACACCGGTCACATGGGCACCATGGTTGGCAAGACTCAGCGTATCGAGGCCCGTGTTACACATCAAATGCACCAGCGAGCAACCGTGAACGTCTCCAAGGAGTGCACGTTCTTCGGGGAACAGCGAGCTGCCACCCGCCCGCAGAAAGGCAGGGACGTCGTAGTGGTGACTGGCATGTGCGGGAACCACTGCATCCCACGATCGCTGATTTTGCTGGCGCAAGGAACGTGCATCTGCCATGGTGTGCATACTTCCATTGAATGCGGATGAAACACTTGAATATACGTTTATACGGCATAATCAGATGTATTGCACACAGATATAGACCGAGTATGGCGCCCATGGTCCCCACCTGCCAGTGCTGTCCTGTGTTTCGCGTATTTTTGCTATAATTGACGCATTCATGCACACAGGTGGCAGTCTGATTGTGTGTTCAGCGAGATAGATAGATTAGTATGGATACAACACCACGTTTTTGGCATATGTTTGTGGCGCGCCTACGCGTCCTGGTGCGCTATCTGTCGGGCACACACACAGATCACACCGCCGACATGCCTGCCAGCGCAGATACCCCGGCAACCGGGTGGCTGGCGTATTTCACCGTGTGGGCAAGCATTATGCTTTTTGCCCTCGCCTACTGGGTGCGCTACCCGACAATTACCTTTGCGTTACCCTATATTCCGTATGTGGATGAACCCTATGTGGTTGACCTCGCATTCCGATCACTGCGTGAACAGACGTGGCTGGCGACCAGTTTTTGGCGCCCACACTTGAATCTCTACACGGTGTTGCTGGCCGTCATGGTGGATACCCAGATCAACGGGATTGACTGGAGCATGCTCCCCACGGACACAGACCGGATTACCACGTTTGTGACGCCCTATATTGCGGCGCGCTCGTTGTATGTGGCCTTTGGGGCGACGACCGTCGTCCTCGTTTATCACTGGGCTTTGCTGTTGTTCCCGCGCTGGCTCGCCTTGCTGGCAGGGTTCACCATGGCATTCATGAGCTTCCACGTCATTTTTAGTGGGTTATTGACACCCGATATTTTGACGAGTTTGGTGTGTACCATATTTTTTTATGTGGCAACCAAATATGAACAACACCCCAAACGCCGTTACATTGATATCATGGCGTTTGTTGCCGGGGTCGGTACGAGTGGCAAATACAACTTTGCCGCCTTGTTTGTGGTGTTGTGCTTTCTGATTTGGCGCGGTGCCCCGACCTACCGTACGTGGCCAGTGGTCTTTCGGAGTTTACTGTTCACGATGCTGGGATTTTTCCTCATCACGCCGAGTATTTTGATTCATATTCCGACATTTGTGCGTGATTTTATCTTTGAATTCTTTGCGTATCATGAAAATACCACTGTGGATAATGGTTATTCGGGGCGGTTCCGTATTGATTTGTACCTCGAATTCTTTAGCAGCATCGTGCTGGTATCAACAGTCTTTTCAGCACTCCTGTTTGGCATTGTGACGCTACAACGACAACGCATTGCCCTGCAGGCGGGACTGTTGTTGCTTGCAATTCAGCTCTGTTTCTTTTTGTCGGCCAGCTACCACTTCCCCCGCAACTTCGTCTTCTTCATACCGATTGCACTGATGGTGAGTTTTTGGGGTATCCGCACCGTTTGTGTCCAGCTCGCACACGACATACCACAACGGGCGCGTTGGATTACCATCGCAGAGGTAGTGCTGTATCTGCTCATCGTTGTATCAGCAGTAAGCGACGGCTACAAGACACGAGAATACTTTACGCGCCCCTACTCGCTCAACGTCTTAGACTCGATTGTGGGCGATACGCAACCGCCACATATTGTGGTGGGTGATTTCGAACCGACCCGGGTCAATGGCAAACCATGGCTCATTCCGGAACGAATCCAACTCAACGACGACATCTTGTTTTGGCAATCCGCCGGTTTTGGGCGCTTTGTGGTCAACAACAAACTACTCGCAGCGCCCACACCCAATCACATCATCACACAGCAACACATTGATGGTGATCGTGACGGCGGTAGTGGCTGGCCATACGACATCTTTGTGACTGATATGCGCAAGACGCTCAACGCCATCGGCAGCCCGATGAGCACGAAATTCGGCGTTGACATACTCGGTATCCGCATTGGGCGGGGCGAAATGCGCTCACGCTTGACACCACTCAACACGGTAACCACACTCCCCAACAATGATCAGCCCATCCTGATAAACATCTATCTCGATACCACGCAGGTACCCGTCTATCCCAATGCCCTCTTGTTTGTGCATCTTTTGGACGACAATCAGCAAAAAATCACCCAACGGGACACACCACCCGTAGACTACTATCCCCTATCAGCGTGGCAAGCAGGTGATTTTGTGATTGCAATGGGCGATTTGCCTGTGGCAACTCTTCCGGCTGGTACGTACCACCTCAGTATCGGCTTTTACGAACCAGTGATTGGGCAATTATTACCGATTGTGAATAGCCCGGATGGCACGTATCGCGTGACGTTCACCATCACAGAGTAGCCGGGATACGTGGGGGGGTGTAGTGCACACAGGCAGGCATCGGCACCCGCGCCACCATCGGGTATAATTGAGGTAATTCGAGGAGTTCATTACCACGCAAAGGAGCTTGGAGATGATGTTATCCGCAGACGCATTACGCACGTACCGTACCCAGTTTGATCGTGACGGGTACACCATCGTACGTGGCTTGTTTAGCTTGGCCGAAGTTGCCGACTACGTCACTCACTTCATGGAGTTACGACGGCAAGGCGCCCACGAAGGTGACTTTGCGGGTGTGCCCATCCACGGTGGTGACGACCATACCCCGGACCCACTGCAACAGTACCCGCGCATGATTCACATGCACCGCTGGGATGGCAGAAGTCTGCGCTGGATGCTAGACGAACGCATCAACACGGTGATGCAGGCACTCCTCGACAAATCCCCCTATGCGGTACAGACGATGCTCTACTTCAAGCCACCTGGGGCGCGGGGTCAGGCACTGCACCAGGATCAGTATTACCTGCGGGTACAACCGGGCACGTGTATGGCGGCTTGGTTGGCACTCGACGACTGCGATGAGCAGAACGGCTGTATGCAGGTAGTGCCGGGGAGTCAACGTCTCCCGCTTTTGTGTACGGTACCTGCGGACACCACGCAAAGCTTTACCGACTTGACGGTGCCAGTACCCGCGGATATGCGGGTTGAGCCGGTGGTGATGCGTGCCGGCGATGTCTTTTTCTTTAATGGTCAAGTCATCCACGGCAGCTTCCCCAATACGTCGAGCAACCGTTTCCGCCGTTCGTTGATTGGGCATTATATTGTCGGTGATGCCGAAAAGGTGGCCAAATACTACCACCCTGTGCTACGCATGGATGGGAGTGAGGTCACGCTCGGTGTCAGCAAATCGGGGGGAGCCTGTGGCGTATGGGTGGATCGTGACGGCAAGACGGTTGTTGAAATGCGTGACCCCAAAGCCCCTGTGGCCGTTGCCGATGGTGAAGATCCCCCGTTGATTGCCTAAGCACAAGGAGAGCATCATGACCCACACTACTGATACACTCAGCGAGCCGATTGCACAGTCTACGCTCCACTGGTATCGTGTACCCCTTGATCGTGCCGTCTTGGCAGAGCTCAACCAGCGCAGTGATGCGTGGGGGTTTGCACAGACACTCGGGCATTTGGGCATTATTGGCGCTACTGGCGCATTGTCGTGGTATGCGTCGCTTCATTGGGGCTGGTTGGCCCTGATTGGCTGTTTATTTCTCCATGGCACCGTCTATGCGTTTTTGCTCAATGCGTTTCATGAGTTTTGCCATAACACCGTCTTTAAAACGCGCACCCTCAACAAATTTTTCTTGTTGTTCGTGAGTTTTATTGGCGGACTCAACCACGTCTACTTTTGGGCGAGCCACCAAGAACACCACAAGTATACGCTCCATCAACCCGACGACATGGAAGTGATTCTCCCCGTAGAAATCACGCTCAAAAGCTTCATCACCACGGCGTTCATCAATCCGCATGGCTTCATTGAGCGTTTCAAGAGTTGGCTATTGCTGAGCATGGGGCATTTCGAAAACGACTGGCAACGCACGCTATTCCCGGATAGTAAACCGGCCCGCCGACGCGAACTGATTCACTGGACACGTTTTTTGCTGGTCGGGCACACCCTCATCATCATCCAAGCCTTTTTCACCGGCTGGTGGATGCTCCCCGTGTTGATTACCGCGGCACCGTTTTATGGCGGATTGTTACTCTTTTTGTGCAACAATACGCAACATGTGGGGCTGCGTGACGAAGTCGAAGACTACCGCTTGTGCACACGCACCATCTACCTCAACCCGATTGTGCAATTCCTCTACTGGCACATGAACTACCACATCGAGCACCACATGTATGCGGGAGTCCCGTGCTACAAGTTGGCACGCTTGCATCGCGCCATCAAGCACGAGTTGCCCTACACCCCCAACGGGTTGTACGAAACGTGGAGCATCATTATTGGCATTCTACGGCGCCAAAAGGCGGAGCCGGCCTATCAGTTTACCCCCGAATTGCCGCGCCCTGTGGCCAGCTAACCAGCAAAGGGAGGTGCGTATGTTGACGGCATTTACCATGATCCAGGCGCGTCCTGACGCCATCAAACGCGTGGCGCAAGCCATTGCCGAATTGCCACACGTGGCAGAAGTCTACAGTGTGACTGGCGAATGGGACATCATCGCCATTGTGCGCCTGCAAGACTACGAAAAACTGGCCGAAATTATTCCCGACGAGATTTCGCGCCTCGATGGCATCACACGCACGAGTACGATTTTGGCGTTCCGGCGCTTTGCACCAGGTGATCTCGAAGCAGCGTGGAGCGTTGGTATCGAATAATCGCTCACCATGCGATGCGCCCGCACTAGCGATGGTGCGGGCGCATTTTGATGCCGTATTTGGGGCGCATGGTAATCGCTGGTTGCGGAATCACGCGTTGGAATGGCAGGACTGACCAATCAGCGTATTGCACCAGCATCACCAGAATTAGTGTGGCTTCCATCATGGCGAACTGCTGGCCGATACACAAGCGTGGACCACCACCAAACGGGAAATACGCATATTTGGGGAGTTGTGCCTTGAATTCCTCTGTCCAGCGTGTAGGGATAAAGGCATCTGGCTGAGAATAAAAGCGTGCATCACGATGCATGGCATATTGGCTCATGTGTACATCGGTGTGTGCGGGAATCGTATATTCACCGATGGAGACGGCTTCGCTACTCGCCCGGGAAATCAAGAACGCAGGTGGGTAGAGCCGCATTACTTCACGGAGCACTTGCTCTACGTAGACCAACTGTGGGATGTCGTCGTAGGTCGGTGGACGGTCGCCAAGCACACGGGTGATTTCACTGCGTAAGGCATGCCAGACTGCAGGATGCCGTGCCACCAGCCACATGCTCCATGCAAGGGTCAAGGCGGTAGTCTCGTGCCCCGCCAAAAACATCGTTTTACATTCATCGCGGAGCTGCGCCGCAGACATCGGTTGCCCGTCTTCGTCGCGTGCGTCGAGCAACATGCCCAACAAATCGGTATGCGGGGTAGGATCCGCTTGGCGCTTCGTAATAATCGTGTCAATCACACCATCAAGGATGGCGACCGCATCTAAATAGCGTTGCCAGGGTTTGTTGACCAACGGAATATGGAGCAGATGTGTGACCACATCGGACCATCCCTCGCTGGCAAATTGACGCATGGTCACATCTAACGCCTCGCCGATTTGTTGCTGTTGCAGAATGTTGATGGTGCCAAAGAGTGCCTGTGATACGATATCGAGCGTCAACTCCATCATCACCTGACTCATATCAATGGCCTGACCACGGCGTAATGTGGCGAGATGTACCTGCGTCTGTGCCACCACAATCTCACTGTACTGCTGAATGCGCTGACGATGAAACGCGGGTTGCATCATGCGCCGTTGCCGCAACCAGAATGACCCATCGCTACTCAAGAGGCCATTGCCAAATAAATCACCGGCATGCTGTTTGAGGAATGCATCTTTGGTAAATGATTTTTGCTTGGTTACGAGTACTTCTTCGACGAGATCCGGGTGAGTCAGCAGACACATTGACCATTGACGATTGAGTACCATGTTGACGATGCGTGGATGCCGACGATGCATCAGACAGAGCACACGAAACTGATCAACGGTCAGTGAGAGAGCGTATCCAATGTATCCACGATCAACTGGGATATCCATCCCCATGCATGACCATCCTTTGGGTAATATAAATACACACCGATATCAATGATACCGGTGTGTATTATGCCATTATTTACTCGTCAACTGAGAGCTCGTACTCGTTGGTGAGCGTCAACTGATTGCTCACACGACGAACCATCACTACTGCAAGCAACGAGAGCATTGCGACAACCGCCACTACGAGACCCCCACGCAAACGGAATCTGTTCATCGTCTGCCCCTTTCTTGTATACTACCCATATCCTAGACGTCGTACCACTCCCATTGGTTGCATGAGAATATGCTAAGATGTTATTACTACAAACAATAGTAATGAGGAATTCATGGGCAAGCGCAACAGTGATTGGTTTTTGTCGAGCATGATTAGCGTCATTTTTGGGGTGATGGTGATTGTGGCGATGATTGTGCTTGGATGATACTGGGGAGCACAGTCACCACGCTCCATGCACAAAGTGCGCTCATCGTCACCACGGCTGGCACGAGTGCTTCGGGGATAACGAGTGAAACGACGTGGGGCAGTGCTACGGCGATTCCAAGTTGGGTTGCGCCACACACACAAATCATCAACCAGCGCCAGGCCCAGCGCCGCGCCCACAACGTGGTCACCCCATGCCCGGTAGCCCACGTCACCACGGCCAAGAGTTCCCCCGCAGCAATGACTGCGACTGCAAACCACGATACCGGGGTGCTGAGCATCCAGATGGTGGCCACTGCCACGCCCCACATGCTCAGTGCGTGGAGCCAGCGTTGCGACACGGCGAGGGTACGTGGCAACACGACCCGTAGTACCACTTCTTCGGCCATACACCATGCAGCGAGTGGCAAGGCCACAGCGAGCACGCCCACAAGTGCCTGCCAGTGGATGACTGGGCCAATTGCAAGCATGTCGAAGGCATATGCAACGAGCATGGCCACCCCCAACAGTACCCAGCCTTCCCCACAGGCACGCACCACATCACGCCAGGCACCCCATACCCAATCGGTATGTGTCATGCTCCACACCAGCGCAGTTGCAACCGTGAATTCAGCGACAACGCGTCCCCAGCTTGGCAGATTGGTGAATGGATAGAGCCACTGCACTGCGGTAATGAGTAGCGTACTGAACACCACGGCTACCGGCAAGATGAGTATTGTTAATCCAAATTGACGCATCATCGCCATCTTTCCACGACACTCGTACATGCATGATACACTGTGACGGGTATCATTGGAAAGAAACGCACGGCCATGGATCTCTTCATTTTCGCGGCACTCCTCTCCGCATTATGTTACGGCATCAGTGACTTTGCTGGTGGCCAAGCAAGTGCGCGTACCAGCATTCCACATGTGCTGGTGATGAGCGAGTGCATCGGTGCTATTACGCTGTGGTTACTCGTCTGGGTCATGGGTCACAGCACGATCGCCACATGGGCCATTGGTGTGGCTGCCATTGCCGGCATCCTCGGTGCAGTGGGGGTGGCCTTCCTCTACCACGGGATTGCCAACGGACACACACCGGTCACCGTGCCCGTATCAGCCGTGATGTGTGCATTGGTACCCGTCTGCTACGGCATGCTGAGTGACGGGTTGCCTACGACCCGTGTGATGATGGGAATCGGGTTGGGCATTGTAGCCATCGTCATGACATCATGGTCGGGAGCAATTCGCCAGCATGCAGGATTGTGGCAAGGCATGATTGCGGGGGGCATGTTCGGCGTATTTTTTGTGCTCATCAAAATCGTCGGGCAACCCGATGGTTCGTTGGCACCACTGGCAATTAGTCGGAGTGCCGCCTTGTGTGTCACTATTCCATGGCTGTTGCTCCGGCCAGCCGCACGCGCACGTCCACGCGTGATAGGGTTGGCACTGCTGGCCGGACTCGCAGACGTAGGAGCGAGTTGGGCCTTCATGGTATCGGCGCAGGCGGGGCGGATAGATATTGCAGCAGTGTTGGCATCGCTCTACCCAGCGGTGACGGTAGCACTGGCATTTCTGATTAATCGCGAAACGATTACCCGGCCACAACGCTGGGGATTGGTGACCACGCTGATTGCCACTGCGCTAATTGCAGGGTGAGCTAGAGTGGCAGTGCCACCTGGCGATCGGCGTGCGCCCACCCCTCGTGGTTGAGTAGCCACGCTTTGCGGTGTAGACCACCCGCATACCCCGTCAAGACCTGATTGAGGCCGACCACACGATGACACGGCAATACGATTGCAACGGGATTAAGCCCGTTGGTACGACCCACCGCACGACTTGCCGTGGGGTGACCGATGCGGGTTGCCAATGCGCTATAACTGATGGTGGTACCCGCAGGAATCTGGCGTAACGCATACCAGACCTGCTGTTGAAAGGGCGTCCCCCCCGTGTCAACAGCGATGTCGTCAAAGGCCTGCAACTGACCGGCAAAATAGGCGTTCACCCGTGACACCATCTGGAGTGGATCAGGATGTGGCACGAGGTGGTAATTACCTGCGCCGTAGCGCCGTGTCAACAGTTGGTGCATGCGGGCCTCGTAGTCACTGTAGTCGAGCACGAGCAAGGCCTGCGATGTGGCAGCAATCAACAACTCGCCCACGGGTGAGGGCACACGCGCAAAATCAAGCTGAATCATCACTACACTCCGTTTCTGTTTTTCACTCATGTATCACTCATGAGTGCCTGCTACAATCGCCTTGGTAGTGGTCTATTTGTATTGTACAGATGAGAAACTCAATGATACGCGAAATATTGCGCTTACGCTTGCCGATTTGGTTTGTGGTCCCACTGGTGGCCCTCAGCTGTGTGGTCACCCTTGGTATTGGGTATATCGCGGCCACGCAATTCACCACGCCATGCACTCTATCTCGTGAAGAATGTGTCAAACTAGAGCGCCTGTACAATGCATGGGAAATCGTCAGCGACAACTATGTTGATCCTGATGCGGCCGCCGCAGATATCATGATTGATGGAGCCATTAGTGGGCTCGTAGACAGCGTGGGCGATCGTGGTCACAGCCGCTATATTTCCCCCCTTGATGCGGCATCCGAACGAGAAGCACTCCAAGGAAGCTACGAGGGCATCGGGGCGTATTTGAGTGAACGGGACGGCTTCGTGATTATTGCGTCGCCCATCGAGGGCTCACCTGCAGCGGCCGCCGGCATCCTTCCCGGTGACCGCGTACTCAGCGTGGACGGCGAAGACATGCGCGATGCGAGCATCAGCGAACTGCAGCGCAAAGTGCGTGGTCCGAGTGGTACGAGTGTGACGCTGTTGGTGCAACATGAAAGTGGCGAACGGGTCACCATCACGATTACACGGGCCAGCATCGAGATTCCCAGTGTGACCTGGAAGATGCTACCCAATGGAGTGGCACACATCCACCTCAACCAGTTTTC
This sequence comes from Chloroflexota bacterium, assembly GCA_041165505.1. GTDB lineage: Bacteria > Chloroflexota > Chloroflexia > Chloroflexales > Roseiflexaceae > UBA965. Next base: position 18,354 of record JBEANH010000044.1, read on the forward strand.
AGCACAAGCCACTGACGACATGCAAGCCGCGTTGCGCGGCGTCAGAGAAGCCAACGCCAACGCTATCATTCTCGACCTGCGCAATAATCCGGGTGGATATGTGGATCAGCTGATGAACGTGGCCAGCGAGTTTCTGCCCGTAGACACCACCGTGCTCATCGAAGAAACCCGCGACGGTACACGTACACCCTATACGACGAGTGGCAATGGCATGGCACGCGACATCCCCATGGTAGTGCTCATCAACAACAACAGTGCCAGTGCTGCCGAAATTTTGGCTGGTGCCATCAAAGCCAGCAAACGAGCACCAATTGTGGGTGAAGCCACCTACGGGACAGCCACCGTGCTTCGCTCGTTTAGTTTGGATTCTGGTGCAGAAATTCGCCTAGGCACATCGCAGTGGTTGACCCCCGAAGGCGAAGAAGTACGTGGCGTGGGCATTGCCCCCACCCAAGAGGTGGTGTTGAGCAATCTGTCCGACATGCTGAATCCCACGGCAGCAGCCAAATTGAGTGCTAGTGAACTCCTTGCGAGCAGTGACACACAGCTTGCTGCCGCCCTACAGCTCCTCGGCTACAAATAACCAGGTGCGTTCCTCCGGAACGCACGATCGTACCGTTATGCAAACAACTGGCGTACCACCGCATCAACGATGAGCCCAACCAAGAAGAGTAAACCGAAGTTGCGCGTATGCACGAACGCGTATGGCGCATACCACAGCGGCCACACGTCGGGTGGGTAATCGGCGGGTGGGGCATCGGGGCGGGGCGCCACAAATACCTTGATGGCAGCCCAAGCATGTGGCACCGCCAACAGCACGACGGCCATGAACGGCGACACCACGCTCGTAATGATCAGCCACGCCACGATGGCGTATTCGGCCACAAACAACGCAATGGCCACATAGCGCGCCAGCGGGTCGCCGAGCACCACTGGCAGCGTGTAGATTTTGCTGGCACGGTCTGACGGCATTTTGTCAATGTGCTTGCCAAAGAGGACAGTGGTAGCAGCCAGTGTCTGTGGCAAACTGATGAGTACTGCCGTCCACGACCACTGCCCCGTGATAACGAAGTAGCCTCCACCCACCATCAGTGGACCCCAGACGACGAGCACGGCGATTTCGCCCATACCGATGTACTTGAGTGGCCACGTGTAAAACACCACAAAAACGGCACCCGCAAGCAACAGGTACAACGCTAATTCGCCACGGAGCCAGACTAGATACGCACCTGGGATGAGGGCAATCAGCCCGGTAACAGCCACGTACAGCAACAGACCGCGCTGATTGAGCAGGCCGTGTACCAGCGGTTGTGGGCCGTATTGGGCACGGAAGTAGTTGTTGTGGTCTACGCCGGCGCGATAATCAATGAGGTCGTTGAGTAGGTTGTTGGTGGCGTGCGCCATGGTCAAGCCGACAAACAGACAGATCCACAGTAGCCAGTTGAATTGACCGTCATGCCAGGCCCACACGCCAGCAATCGTTGCGGATGTGCCCGTCATGACGAGAACAGCAGCGCGTGTCGCAATCAACCAGCGCGACACGATGTCGAGCGCATTCCACTCGTCGCCACTTAGGCGCGGGATGGTACGCAGAGCCTTGCCCCACATTGCCAACATCGGTGTTTCCTTTCACTCATACGAACGGCGCCATCATATTACGATTCGGTATAAATCAATCACAATTGGGCTGAGCCAATATCTCGCACCGTAGAAATTCTTCGGCAAATGCACCGATCAGCACGATGCTAATCACGGCGATGATGATGCTGATTATTCCATTGAGCCAGTACCAATGCCGTTGGCGCCATATCGGCCAACTGGCGACCACCGCGCCCACAAACATGAGTAGCAGAAACATGATTGGTACCCATGGCGCTGTCTGGAGTGCCGCCCCCGTGGCATGCCGCCCAACTACGATGATGTTGGCTATAACAAACGGCACCACAAATGCAATACCACCGCATGCATATCGATACGGATGTGCCATAGGACCACCTCACGTGAACGCATGGTCATAGAGTCTCATCCGTAGTATATCACCCCATCTAAAACGGTAGAAGGATTACGGGCGAATATCATTCGCCCCGACGATGGGGGGGGATTACGGACGCATGTGATGCGCCCCGACGATGGGAAGGATTACGGGCGAATATCATTCGTCCCGACGATGGGGGGATTACGGGCGAATATCATTCGCCCCGACGATGGGGGGGATTACGGGCGGTATGGTATTCGCCCCGACGAGCGCGAGCGCATGTGATGCGCCCCGACGAGCGACCTCACATCCTGTGCGCGGATAATGTCTCTCGACGTGGTGTAAATTCGGCAGATTGACACGAGGGTCATTCTGTGGTTTCGTTGTAGTGACCAAACCAAACGAAGGAGCACAGAATG
>JBEANH010000045.1:0-20316 GCA_041165505.1 Chloroflexota bacterium
GACCAAATCGTACAAATCATTCAGCAGACATTGAATTTACCGGTTGTTGTCGTATGGTTTGATGATATATATACCAACGATATCATGGTACGCAGTGCTATCCGTGCTCCAATTACGCTCGCAGATATCGAAAAGAGCATTGATGCGCATACGATTACACAGATACGCGCTGCAGGAGGGAGTATTGATTCACGGCGTATCCGTGTGGCTAATCGTGATCTGATGCTCTATCCGCTCGGGAATGCTGAACGGAGCGTGGGGGTGCTGGGAGTGATGAGCGAGGATGTCAAGCCACTCGATGCACTCACCTTGCTGCAGATTACCTTATTGATAGACAATTATCGTTTGTTTACCGCATTACAACGCGAACAAAACCGCTTGCGAATTCTGTTTGATGTGGTTCCCCTTGGTTTCGTGTTAATTGATGTGCGTGGTGGCGTACTCGTTGCTAATCAACATGCACAGCAACTGTTACCCGGCTTGGCCGTGGGATCGTCAATTCACACCGTGTTTACGCAGTTACCCTGGTGGGGAATTGGTGGCAACACCGTCACTGCCCAAGAATTGCCACTCAGTGTGGCGATTGCACGCGGGGTTACGAGTAGCACTGAAGTCATGCACGAGATAAACGACGAACGTATTCCTGTGCGACATCAAGTCGTCGCAATTCGAGATACTGCAACCACACACGGCTTTGTGCTCGTACTCGAAGATATGCGCCATCGCTACGAACTCGATCGCCTCAAGGCCGACTTTGTCAGCATGATTAGCCACGAATTGCGTACCCCACTTGCGACGATTGTCGGGGCAACGACCATGTTGCTAAATACGACGCCGACTGTGCCACGTGATGGTCAGCAGAGTATGCTTCAGCTACTACAGAATCAAGGACAACGGTTGCAAACCCTCATCGAAGATGTGCTCAATTTGTCACGTATTGATAGTGATGGGATTCGGTTGCAACGTGAGCGCATAGATGTCTTGCCGTTGGTACAGCGCATCCTGGCGAAGTATGCACACACACGGCGCCGTTTACACGTCGTTACACATGGCACACTGGCTGCCGTGTATGGTGATATTAGTCGGATGGAGCAAATTTTCCATAACATCCTCGATAATGCAGAGAAATATGCACCACCCGGCGATGTGGAAATCACCATACAGCAGACTGCTGGGACGCCTAGCCTCATCCAATTTGCGATTCGCGATTATGGAACGCCACTCAATACCAATGAATACCTCCGCGTATTTGATCGATTTTATCAGGCTAATCAACGTCCAAACAAGGGTGGCGTGGGCTTGGGATTGACCATCTGCAAATACTTCGTCGAAGCACATGGTGGCGAAATCGCAATGCACGCAGCACCAAATGGCGAAGGCACGGTAGTCACCTTTACCATTCCAACCGTAGAAGCAGAACCGGCTGTGGTAGAAAGCAGTCGCGCACCACGCGTACTGTTACTCGAAGATGAGCCCGCAGTGCAACGGGTAATGCAACACATACTACAGAGCCACAGCATCGAAGTCACGGTGGTGAACACCATTTTTCAGGCACAAGAAAAAATTGAACGGAGCCATTTTGATGTGTTAATCGTTGATATCATGCTGCCGGATGGCTCTGGGCTTGATTTTGTGCGTGATGTACGACTATGGTTGACGATTCCTATTTTGGTTGTGACGGCACGTGGCAGCGAAGCCGACGTGGTCGCTGGGTTGCGTGCCGGCGTAGATGACTACATGGTCAAGCCGTTTAGCAACGATGAATTTACTCTGCGTGTGCAAGCGTTGTTTCGGCGTGGACAACTGCGACAGCAGGCCGTGAATGAGCCGGTGGTTACAATAGGAAATGTGCAGGTGGTGATTGCCGATAAGCAAATCCAGGTGAATGGGGTAGCGCTTGATCTGACTCCCATCGAATATCGCCTTCTGATGTACTTTGTGCGGCATGCCGGTCAAGTGCTTTCGCATGAGCAGATTTTGCAGGGAGTGTGGGGCGAACGTTACGAACAAGAGAACCAGTATTTGTGGGTGCATATTTCTCATTTACGGCGTAAAATGGCGCAATTAGAACTGCAACAGTTATACATTGAAAATGTGCGCGGAATCGGGTATCGCCTAGTTTATCGTGAGCCTCGCATTGCGGTTAACTCATCATCCGCATAATTCTCATCATTCTATTCGTCCGTGCACAGATGCATCTGTTATAATTAATCGTAATGAATTGTTTATTGCGAGGGTGCATCATGACTGTCCCTTTCGGTGATTTCAAGCGGCAAATTGCATTGATTCGTCCGGAGCTTGATGCTGCCATTGCACGTGTATTAGATGGTGGCGCCTATATTCTCGGCTCGGCGGTGCGTGATTTCGAAGCCCACTTTGCCCAATATTGTCAGTCTACCCACTGTGTTGGTGTCGCCAACGGTACTGATGCCATTCAACTTGGTCTGCTGGCACTCGGTGTCCGTGCAGGTGACGAAGTCATCACTGTGGCCAATGCGGGTGTGCCCGGCACTGCTGCAGTCGTGGCAATCGGTGCCATTCCCGTCTTCGTTGATGTAGACCCGCTGACGCGCAACATGGATGCATCACTCATTGAGGCTGCGATTACTCCGCGCACCAAAGCGATTATGCCAGTTCACCTCTATGGGCTGATGGCTGACATGCCGGCCATCATGGGTGTTGCGCAGGCATATCATATCCCGGTGCTCGAAGATTGTGCCCAAGCGCATGGTGCGACCATCGCCGGCAAGCGCGCTGGGAGCTGGGGGGATGCAGCGGCGTTTAGCTTCTATCCGTCCAAGAACCTCGGTGCTATTGGTGATGGTGGTGCGATAACGACCAACCGCGAAGAAATCGCGTTACACATCCAGCGCTTACGTCAGTACGGCTGGGAGCGCAAGTACTACTCCACCGTCGAACACGGTATCAATTCGCGGCTCGACGAATTGCAAGCCGCCATTTTGGATGTAAAGCTCAGCCATCTCGACCAGAGTACGCAACGTCGTGATGACATCGCGCGCCACTACAACGCGCAATTCAAGGGTCTACAATTGGTGGTCCCACAAAACCCCACCCACGATCGTGCAGTCCACCACCTCTATGTGCTCGAGTCACCACATCGCGATGCGGTCATGGCAGGGTTGCGTGAGGCAGGCGTTGGCTGTGATATCCACTACCCGTTGCCCACACACAAACAACCCATCTATCAGCGATATGCACCGAGTTGGCGCTTGCCGGTCACGGAACGCCTCGCCACAAACGTATTTTCGTTGCCCAATTTCCCCGAGTTAAGTGATGCTGAAGTGACACAAGTCGTACGCACAGTGCGGCAAGTGGTATCAGCATTGTCAGGATAGTGAGCCAATATGTCACTCTTTCAGCGCTGGTTTGGACGCGGAACTGATGCCCCTCGTGACGAAACAGAAGCCACAGTGGAAGCGTCACAGTTGGCGAGTGCCACCCTCCGGACCAGACAGGGTTTTTTCCAACAAATAAGTCAGCTCTTTGGTGGAGCTGCCCTCAACGATGACATCTGGGACGATCTCGAGGCGTTGTTGGTGCAGGCAGATGTGGGTGTCGAAACGGCCACTTACCTGGTGAATCGCACCAAAGACCGCGTCAAGCGTAACGGTGTACGTGAACCGCAAGAGGTACGACGTATGCTCCATACGGAAATGGTGCGCGTCTTGCAAGATCAGCAGCACCATACGCCGAGCGAAACCCAGAAGCCGCATGTGATTCTCGTGGTGGGTGTCAATGGTGCCGGGAAAACCACGTTAATTGCCAAGCTCGCCCACCGTTATAAATCACGCAACCAGCACGTGATGCTGGCTGCTGGTGACACCTTCCGGGCTGCAGCCACCGAACAGCTCGAAACATGGGCTGAACGTGTGGGTGTCCCCGTGATTACCCGTGGGCAGGGTGCGGATCCTGGCGCAGTCGTCTATGATGCGATGGAAGCCGCCACAACTACACCGTGTGATGTGCTCATCGTGGATACTGCGGGACGTCTGCATGCCAAGACCAATTTGATGCAGGAGCTCACCAAAATACGCAACATCATCACACGCAAAATAGCGGATGCACCACACGAAGTGCTCCTGGTGATTGATGCGACCACGGGTCAGAATGGCGTCCTCCAAGCCAAAGCATTTGCGGCTGCAGCAGGTGTCACCGGTGTGGTGATTACCAAAATGGATGGTACAGCCAAGGGTGGTATTGCATTTGCCGTGGCCCAAGACATCCAACGGCCAGTGCGGTATGTGGGTACTGGTGAAAAGATGACCGACTTGGCACTTTTTGATGCAGAAACGTTTGTTGATGCGTTATTTGCACACGATGCATGATGATGATGAGGGGGTACGCGATGGGTGTGGAAAAAACGGTCTGTCCCGAATGCAAGCAACGCCTTGCAATTCAGTCCTATACCACGGTGGGGACGTTGTTGGTGTGTGCCGATTGTGAGACCAATCTGCGCATCGTAAAGATGGCTCCTGTCAAAGTCGAGCGTGTTGACATTGATGCAACGCGCAACGTTGATTCGCGCCCCGAAGCCTATGGTTAGATGGAGTCTCTGGTTGGCTGTGATGCTGGTGCTCTCTGCGTGTATGATCCGTTCTGGCGCACAAGTCCACGTCATGCAACCGGCTCCCGATGAGCTTGCGTGGGCGGTTGCATTTGTCGGTGCCGAAGGGTTCAGTGAGCGCACCTACACCGATTTGCAACCCAACACGCGCTATACGGTGACAATGACCGGGCAAATTGCAGCGGGAACCATGCAACTGGTGTTGTATGATGATGCACGCGCACCGGTGACCACGCTGGTGGTACGTGCCGGATCCATCGTATCAGCGCAGGGAGAGGTCATCAGTACGGCACGTGGACACATCGTCATCGCAGAGTACATGGATGCGGTGCGCAAGGGTGAATACCAGGTTTGGGTACGACCCGTGAAGTGATTGTAGGAGGGGTGGTGGCCGGTGAATGTGACCATTGACGATATCATGCAGCGTGCCCAGCAACAGCATGTCGAGTTTATCAGTCTGCAGTTCACTGATATTGCAGGCATGCTCAAAAATGTCACTATCCCGGCATCAATGCTTGCGGATTGCCTCGACCACGGCGTGTGGTTCGATGGATCCGCCCTCGAAGGTCCTACCCGTGTCGCTGAAACGGACATGTACCTGATACCTGACCGTTCCACCTTTGCGGTGATTCCGTGGGATGGTGAGTCTGGGGTGACCACCGCACGTCTCATCTGTGATGTCTACTCTCCCGATGGTCGCCCCTATGCAGGGGATCCTCGTCGTGTCTTGCGCCGGGCAGTGGCCGATGCCCACGCAATGGGCTTCGTCTACAACTTGAGTGCCGAAGTTGAATTTTTTCTGTTTAAAGCTGATGCAGATGGCCGTCCGGTACTCGTGCCAAATGATAGCGTCGGCTATTTCGATGCGACCAACGATTCGCTGACTCGCTTCCGGCGTCATGTGGTCAAAGCGCTTGGTGCGTACAACATAGAAGTCAATGCTACCCACCACGAAGGTGCCGTTGGTCAGCATGAAATTGATTTACGCCTCGAATCAGGCTTAGCTGCCGCAGATGCGGTGGCAACGATGCGTCAGGTGTTGCGCTCAATGGCGTTGCCACAAGGATTATTTGCGTCGTTCATGCCCAAGCCGATGATGGGCAGTGCGGGGAGTGGCATGCACGTGCACCAGAGTCTGGCCGATGCACAAACGGGTGTGAATCTCTTCTATGACGCTACGGATAGCTACGGATTGTCGGTGATTGCCCGGCAGTTCATGGCTGGCTTGTTGGCACATGCGCCGGGGATGCTCGCCATTTTAGCTCCCTTGGTGAACTCCTACAAACGCCTCGTCCCCGGATTCGAGGCACCCATTTATGTCAGTTGGGGGCGTACGAATCGGGGGGCGCTCATTCGAGTGCCACGCGTCTTGCCAGAACGTCCACAAACAACACGCATCGAGCTGCGTAGCCCGGATCCATCGTGCAATCCGTATCTGGCGTATGCGGTGATGCTCCAAGCAGGCCTTGACGGCATTCGCCGTGAGTTGCCACTGCCACCTGCCGCCGAAGAAGATTTGGTGACCATGCATGCCCGCTCGCGTACGTACCCCATGTTGCCGATGACACTAGGTGATGCGTTGGTCGAATTACAGCGCGACGAAGTAATCGCTGACACGTTGGGACCACTCGTCTATCAGCGCTTCGTAGAGTTGCGCCAACGTGAATGGGAAGAATATCGGCAACACGTCAGTAGCTGGGAGCTCGAGCGTTACTTGCCCATTTTCTAGCACAGAAAGACGATTTCGGCACATGTCGCAAGAAACACCAACCAAGCAGTATCGTATCGAACCAGCCGCAAGTGCGTGGCTGATTCTGACGGTTTTTTTTGTGCTTTCAATGCTACTGGCCGTGTGGGTCTTGCAATTTGCGTATCGCGGGTATGTGGATGCGATGCGTACCACCGAAGGTGCAATGCTCCGTGGGCATGTCACAGCTGGAGTGGTCATGCAGGAGCCACGTAGCCTGACGAGTCGTACGCTTGAACGATTGCCGGGTGCCCTTGATCCGTGTCCCGGCGAAACAGATGTGTGTGTGCCACTGACCATCGGTGATCGAATCAAAACGTTGCCTGCTGCAGGATATGGTCCAGTGGCATCACTGGTGCTTCCCGATACGACGCATATCCAGTTGTGGGCACAAGGTACTGGGAGCGATATCGTCTATCGCACATACCAAGTATCGCGCTGGACATACCGGCGCCAAATTGTGAATTTACAACAAAACGCGGGTTATGCGCGTTACGATATTGCTGCCAATCAGGGGTATCAGCGTGTGGAATACAGCGTTACGCTGGCCAACAAAGTTACCATTTGGATGACACCTGGTGGTAGTTACAGCATCAACGTGATTCCCGATGATGACGCACTTGATACCGAAGTGCAATTCGAACTGGCCGTGCGCAGTGGTAGCGCCACCGTGGAGCGTGACGGCGAAACCGTGCAAGTCGCCCGGGGAGAGATTGCTGAGGTCACCCGTAGTAATCAGCTGTTGTCACCACGCTTAGCCACCTGGCAACTCATTCAAGACCCCGAATGGCGCAACATTCAACGTGAACTCAATAGTGAAAACCGCTATGCGTGGCATGAATTCGCCCGTGCTGATGCGCCAAACATGAGTACCAGTGAACAAAATGGTGTCGTGCAGGTGGTGACCACGTGTAGCCCGCAGTCCCCCGACTTGTGTTCGGAGTCTGAGCAGGTACGTACGCTACGCTTGCGGCGTGACGGCAATCAGGTACGTCCGTATGCGGTGGGAGTTGCACAGACCCTCGATGCAGATGTTTCGGAATACACGTCGCTACGATTGAGTGCATGGGTGCGCGTGTTGACGCAGTCTGCGCCGATGGCCGGGATTGCTGGCTCCGAATGCCCGATTCTATTTCAAATTACCTATAAGAATCTTAGCCCCGCCGATGTACAACAAGAGCGTACCTACTGTTTGTATGCATATGACGAACGTGATGTGCAGGTCGAGGATACAGGAAGCTTGCGTTATCGTGCGTTGCCGCCCTTTGAGTGGTATCAGTTGGTGGTTGACTTGCGTGACGACGAATTCATTCGTACGGCACGCTATATTCAGAGCATCCGTATCGAAGCGCGTGGACACGACTATCTCTCAGAAATCACTGATCTCACACTCGTAGGACGGCAGTGATGGCACTTTGTGTGCGTACCGGCATTGATATCGTGCATATTCCACGCATCAAACGGATGCTCGATTTGTATGGTGTGCGCTTCGTGACGCGCATTTACACCGCGTCCGAAGCGCTGAGCTGTGCCGGCCGTGCAGAAGCCTTTGCGGCGCGCTGGGCCGCCAAAGAGGCTGTTGCAAAGTTGCTGGGAGTGGGGGTGGCCGGCTTTGGTAGTGGTCCCGCCGCCATTTCTTTTCGACACATCGAAATTACGCGCTTGCAGAACGGCAAACCGCAGGTCACGCTCCACGAGCATGCGCTCTCGGTTGCCCGCCAACTGGGTGTGACCGCATTCGACGTGAGTCTGTCACACGATGGCGACTATGCGGTCGCTAGTGTGGTGGCACTTGCGCAAGAGCCTGATGCACCAACGCCATCACCTCTGTGAACGCTTCTTCGTGGGGGACGTGCCCCGTATTGGGGATGATACCAACGTGTGCATTGGGCATGCGCTCGACCATGGCAAGTCCGTGTTGGGCGGGAAAGACGGGGTCATCTGCACCCCAAATCGCAAAAACGGGACAGGTTATTGAGGCAAGTTGCTGCGGGACGGGCTGGCTACCGTCTTTGGGTGCCGCAGACTGACAAATTTGGCCACGTAGATGCCCGACCACCCGTGCTGACATGGCGTAATGTGCCTGCTGGGCATCTACCCAATCAGGGCGTTTGGATACCCCGCGTAATCCGAAACGTACGAGCGCCGGTGCCGTTGACCAGAATGCGAGTGCATAGCCGATGACGGGTATCACGACTAGTTTGGCAATGGGAGGGCGTGAAGTAGACATAACTTCAGGTGCAAATGCAATAACGCGCATAACCGAATGCGGTGCATACACGGCAATTTGCAAGGCAATGCGTCCCCCATACGAATGACCAATCAGTGTATACTGTTCAATCCCCAACGATGCGAGGAGCGCCATAACCGCCCGAGCCTGGGATTCGGTGGTGTATGCGGCGACATCTGCGGGCCGTGCCGAAGCCCCAGCCCCCAGTGCATCCACACTAATTACTCGGTAGCCGGCAGCCACCAATGCGGGTTGCACGGCATGCCAGGTCGCATGCCAGCCACCAAATCCGTGGAGCAAGACGATTACTGGTCCGGTGCCATGGTCGTAGTAGGCAGTATGACCGTGTTGATGTGCGAAAGTGCGACCGCCGTCCGTACAGAGTGTCGTAGCTTCGATGTATTCACGACGGCGTACCAACAGATACGGGGTGGCCAATACCGCAAGAAGCATCCCCAAGAATAGATACATCGGTGTCACACTTTCACGCTGGTGTGGTGGGTGTTGCATTTGTACGCAGTGTGCGAAGTTGGAACGCAACTACGGCACCCACAGCACACGAAATGGCCGCAATACAGTATGTCCCAGAATATCCAATCGTGTTGATCAACACACCACCCACAATCGGAACGATGGCTCCAATTCCGAGCAAGGTGTTGGCAAGTCCCATGTAGAGTGGACGTTGTTCCGCAGGGGCGACTTCCAGCAAAAAGGTCATACTTGCGATGCCGGTGCCATCTGCGGACATGCCGATGAGCAGACTAATCATGAGAATCCAGGCGAGGAGTACATTGGTGCCTAATGGTACCAACAAAGGGGCGACCAGCATCATTAGTGGTGGTAATACGGCTAAACTTCCCGTGAAGCTGAGCAACCATTGCATCCCGTTGCGGTCACCTAGTCTGCCCCAGAGCATATTCGACAGTGCTGCTGCCACTGCCCCTGCGGCAATCAGTATGCCAGAGGTGCTATTGGGAAGATTGAGTTGTTCGGTAATGTAGATGATGTAAAATGGCTCTGCGATGCGGCCAATAATCAGACAGAGGCGTGCCCATATAAAGCGCCGATAGAGCGTGTTGCCACGGAGCATGTGTGGTGCAGCGCGTAATGCGTCGCGGAATTGCATGGCAGGAACGACTTGTGGGGCTTTGGGTTCTTCGACAGTTGCAAAGACTGCCATGGCCATCGCATAGCAACACAGACTAAACAGACTAATCACGGCAAAATTGTACGGGAATGCGAACGGGCTCGTGTCACTCAAGAGCCAGCGTACCAACGGACCGCCGATGGCAAACGCGAGTATCCCACCACAAAGTTGGCGCATGCCAAAAAAGCGCCCGCGTGTGTTACTCGGGATAATTTTGGCGACCACATCTTGGAAGCTGAGCGTGGTTACTCCACCACCAAAGTAAAACAGCGCATTGCAGACGATAATTGCAGTCAGGGCGAGTGTGTTGTCTATTTGTGTGGCGTAGACGCAGGATATCACCACTGCCAGCATCGCTACGATGCGCAACAACGCAAAACGCCGGTATATGGGCATTTTGTATGCCAGTGCCTGTACCCGGCCTCCCACTACCAGTTGTGGTAACAAGTAGCCGATATTCTGAATCACGGGTAATAGGCTTACGAGAAAGAACGACCCTCCGAGTTGGCGGACGAGCAACGTGAGTACTAGTCCCGGATTGCTGGCGGCTTCACCAAGTGAAAAGACTGCGCCATTGAAGACGCCTTTGAGGTAGTTTTTGCGCATGGTTGGCGCTGAAAGATTGCCGTGTTCGTTCACGATCGGGTTGCACTCCGCATGACATGCACGAGTTCTTGGGGGAGGCGCCCTTCCACGATCACGCCATCACCGTCATATTCTTCGTGCACAACGACACCGCGTTGGCGCCACATTTGCAGTAAATCGGCTCTGCGATAGGGGAGATACGCGCGGAGCTCTTGCATGCCTTGTTTGAGCATGTGCTCGATACGATGTGCGAGAGTGTCTAGTCCCCATTGGTTTTGGGCGGATACGGCAACATAGTCTTCTGGTAAGCCGAGTGCTTCGGCCATGCCAGCCACTGCCGATTGGTCTACTCCTGCCAGCTTGTCTATTTTGTTCAAGACGGTGAGCATGGGTTTCTGATGCACCTCGAGTTGTTTGAGTGTGTCGAGCACGGTTTGCATCTGTTGTTCTGCATTCGGATGCGTAATATCAAGCACATGGAGCAACAAATCGGCATCAGCGATTTCTTCGAGTGTCGCACGGAACGCAACCACCAGTTCAGTTGGCAATTTTTGAATGAAGCCGACAGTATCCGTCAACAGGTAGTGTGTGCCACCAGGCGTGCTGACTTGGCGTGTCGTCGGGTCGAGTGTGGCAAAGAGGCGATCTTCGGCGCGTACACTTGCATTGGCTACGGCGTTGAGTAGGGTGGATTTGCCGGCATTAGTATACCCCACAATTGCAACTACTTGGACACCCGCACTCCGGCGCCGTTCGCGATAGACCTCTCGTTGCGTGTGGATTTCTTTGATGTGTTGCTCGAGCACGCTGATGCGTTTACTCACCAAGCGCCGGTCTACTTCGAGCTGCGTTTCACCTGGTCCACGCAAGCCTACCACGCCACCGGCCGAGCCACCGCCACCGCCGGCTTGGCGCTCGAGGTGTGTCCACTGACGGCGTAGCCGTGGTAGGAGATGTTTGTACTGGGCCAATTCGACTTGGATGCGTCCTTCGCGGGTACGGGCGTGCCGTGCAAATATGTCGAGAATGATGGTGGTCCGGTCGAGCACGCGCACTTTGAGCGTTTCCTCGAGATTGCGCGTTTGTCCAGGGGTGAGCTCATCGTCGAAGATGACCAAATCGAAGCCGAGGGCTTCCTTTTGGGCTGCGATTTCGTTGACTTTTCCAGGCCCTATGTAGTACTGCGAAAAGGGTTGTTTGAGCCGTTGAAACAGTTGCCCTACGACGTCAATGTCCGCAGTATCCACGAGCATCGCCAACTCTGCGAGCGAGTCTTCGGCTGGCCAACTACTACGCCCCCCTGTGAGCTCTGTCCCAACGAGAAAGGCTTTATCGCGTGGGGGCTTGGTGGCGTGCAGTTTGGTGCCACGCTGTGTTTCGATATATCCGTAGGTAACTTCTTTTTGGATGTTACTCAAAGCGAGGTGCCTCTAATCCGTGCCGTGTGGCTACGATATACAGTGGGCGCCGTTTGACTTCGTCGTAGATGCGCCCGAGATATTCCCCAATGATTCCCAAAAATATCAGCTGGATGCCACCGAGGAAAAGCACGCTGACCAAGGTGGTGGCCTGACCGGCGATGCCATTGCCGGTAATACGCAGGATGATTGCCACCAGAATCGCAACCACACTACACCCGGCAATCACAAACCCACTATAGGTGGCGAGCTGCAAGGGTAAGTACGAAAAACTCGTGATGGCGTCGAGTGCAAAGCGGAGCATCTTTTTGAGAGGATATTTGGTGACGCCTGCTTTGCGTGCATCACGGCGATACGACACCCCCGCCTGTTTGAATCCCACCCACACCGAAAGCCCACGCATGAAGCGATGATGCTCACGCATGCTCTTCATGGCCGCAACGACTCGTTCATCCATGAGACGGAAGTCACCGGTGTCGAGTGGGATGTTGATATTCGTAATCCGCCGAATCAGGCGATAAAAGGCACTGGCTGTGGCCCGTTTAAACGCTGTTTCTCCTTCGCGTTCTGAGCGGACACCATAGATGACTTGGTAGCCTTCACGCCATTTGTGGTACATGTCCACGATGACTTCAGGAGGGTCCTGGAGATCCGAATCAATCACTGCCACGGCCTGCCCTGTTGCATGATCTGTTCCCGCAGTAATCGCAATTTGGTGTCCAAAATTCCGTGAAAAATGGATGACTTTGACCCGTTTATCGTGGGCATGTAGCTCATCCATGATTTCGCCGGAACGGTCATGGGAACCATCATTGACCAGCACAATCTCGAAACTCACGCCAAGCGGTTCTATGGCTGCAACCACACGCCGGTAGAACTCAGGGAGCAATATTTCTTCGTCGTATACAGGTGCGACAATCGAAAGTACTGGTTGTTGTTGCTGCATTTGTATCCTCGTTGATGGTTGTGGCGTGAGGTGGGTGAGACGCTCCGTCTATTGTGCGTATTGTATCATATCGCAATTAGGGCTGAGAAAGCGGTGAAACACCTACCACGTCATACATGATGAGTAGCGTTTCCCCATTTTCTTTGAAGAGGCGTGATTCATTCCCCCCCGGATAGTGTTGACGCACCAATGCAAGCTCGGCGATTCGTTCTGGGGTAAAGACAAAACTGTTCATGGGGGCATTTAACTGCCACGGTGGCGAACTTGTCAGTGGCGGATACACATCAATGCCACTGACCTGTGGCGCAAGCAGTGCGATTAGTGCACTTTCTTCATAGCTGAGTACCGGTTGAGTGAAAAAGTAGACAACTGAGCCAGTGGGATAGGCTTGTATGTGTTGACTTATTTGCGCGGCACTCTGGTCGTTACGAGCATCGTTGCGTGTTTGGTTGAGCTGCATGTAGCGCACTCCGTCGTAGCCAGCGAGTCCCACGGCGAGGACGATGCTCAACGCCTGCGTGACCACGAGCGGGATGCTCCAGTCGCTTTGCAACCATTCGAGCCGAAACCACTTGCCAGATTCCGCCAATCCAATGCCAATAACCACGGCCACGAATGGTGTGATGTATACCATGCGTTGAGCGGCAGGAGTGTCAATGCTCAATGCTGTCACAGCAACAGCGCTACTCAGCCCAATAAAGAGCAGCCAGTACCGTGGATCTTTGTACTCGCGCATCATCAGCAAGAGGCCGACAATGAATAACACGGCACTAGGAATGCTCAACATGGCACTCCCTACGTCGTATCCATCACGCAGTGGTACCGCCACAAACGCAGCGGCTGCATCGCGGATTGTGATAAGTACCATCATCCAGGTTGGCATGGCCGATTGAGTGCTGATTACCTCTATCCATGCCGTGGTATGCTGCGCACTCGTACCAAACATGCTGACAACTACCATGGCATCGTACCAGCGATCCCAGTGCTGTATCAGATTCCAGTACATGGGTAGGGACACCAAAACACAGGCAAGCCACATCAGCGTGAGATGCCGTTTGCGCGATTCAATATTGTCCCAGCTTTGCAGTGCCACTGTCAGCAGCCAAATGGCAAAGATGACCGGAATGATTTTTGCACTGTGATAGGTGTACTGGCAGAGCCCGAGCCCGAGTCCTGCAAGCAGATAGTAACGCCGTTTACCCGTTTCCCACCCGTACGCGACCATGGCGAGGATGACGCACAGCAGACCCGCATCTGCGATGACGTTGAGCCCGACGCGGCTATATTCGAGATGGACGTTGAGTGTGAGTAAGGCGACGGCGGTGAGCCATGCCGTCCGTTTATCAAAAAAGATGCGCGTAGCAAGATAGAGGAGTGTGACCGTGAGACTCCCGATTATCGCAGAAAGGACGCGACTGCCGACAAGTGAATTGCCGAAAATCTGCATTAACCCACCCTGCACGATTGCATAGAGGCGTGACGCAGGGTCAATGCCGTAGGCAAACGGATTGACTCCTTGGGTAGTCTGTGTGGCGAGGGCATCGAGTCCGAAGGTGGCTTCGAGATTACTTGCCACTGGGAGTGTGTCAATGGCATAGAATCGCACGGCGAGTGCTGCAATAGACAGTAGCACCAGTCCGAGGAGCTCAAATGACGATAGATGTGTCGTTGATTCGCCAGCATCGTGTCGTGGCACCCATACAACGGTGATAATCACGAAAATACCGACAGCTGTGACCATGGCGCATATGCCCGGCCAAAATGCGTATATTACTGGTTCGATGCCCCAGCTTAGCGTGGCAATCACGTGGTAACAGAGGCAGAGCAGTGCCAGTATGATAAAAAATGGTGCAGGTTCGTTCTGGCTTATCTGTCGTACCACATAGATGGCCACGCCACTCGTGAGTATTGTGAGGGCGAGCATTCCCCATGCGGCACCGTGTGTGTATGCATCGTACACCACAAGTAGTGGGAGTACAGTTGCGGCGAGCATGAGCCAGCTCATTAAGACTTTACTGACTGTGTCGTCTGCATCAAACCGTTGCATCAGCCTGTGTGTTGGCCGGCGTGGCGCAAAAGCCATGGATTCACCTACTCTGTAGCGTTTCGGCTATTATACCAAAGGCTCTGTAGGTGTGGATTTTTGTTTGTTGAGTTGCAGCGATGTGGCCAAAATCAACAACAGTGTCTCGCCGACATTCCACCAAAAATGCACGTCAAGGCGGACGGCAGTGGTAATCCCAGGCAGGCGACATACGAACGTGTCACGGGTGGCATCACTTGTGGCCAACCACCCATCGCGACCAAAAAAACCGGGTAGCCCCTGCGCAGATGTGCCCCATGCACCAAGCACGGCGAGTTCGTTGAGCGTCTGCTGGTAGCGATACATCAGGTAGGTGTGCTCGGCAGTATGTGCCGTTGTCCAAGCCAACATCAACCAGGCGGCCCAATTACGTAGCCCCCCTTTGACGAGTACGATCATGATGATGAGTACCATCCAATTCCACAAGAAATGTACCCATTCGGCGTTTGCGGCGGAAATAATCCCACTCGCACGGAAAAATGGCCAGCGTAGGATGTGATATTGGATCCACTGCACCACGTGTTCGACCCCGTGAAAGCTTTGGGCAGCCACGAGCATCGTCAGTAGTGCGCTCCACCATCCGTAGCGGGTATAGATGATATACGTGTGTCGTGCATATGCTGGCAACGCTCCTGCGATGATGAATGCGGCCATCACCCACAACGGCATTTTTTGTTGGGCAGCGATATACGCAAACAAACTACCGACTGCAAGACCGTACATGAGCCATACGACTTCGGCGCGTAAGTCGAATATTTGGCGGAATCGAAATTGAAGTGTGCTGCTTACCATGTTAACTCCCCCGTGTAATGGTAATTGTTGTGTCAACGGGTTGTTGTTCGAGCTGTGATGCGTTTCCATCCGGCCATATCACGATGATTTTGTCAATGCTGGTTGCTTGCCCAACGCCGACATGAACCATGGCGTCATCTCCCGACAAATAGCCGGAGATGGCGGTGACCGTGCGTGTGTATATTGTATCACCGACATGCACGCGTACTACTGCCCCAACAGCAGCCTTGTTTGCGGTACTGTTGTCAACCAGTTTGACTTTGACGCTTTTCCCCTGACACAGCGTGTTTTCATACACTACTGCTGCATCATTGAGTGGGTTGATGACTACATCGAGTCGCCCATCGTTATTGAAGTCCGCAATACTCATCCCGCGTCCACTACTCGTGTCGTTGAGCCCCCAGTCCACGGGGACAAAGCGTGCTCCACGCTGATTGTGGAAGAGCATATTCGCTTCAACGAGCTCTTTTTCGGCGATATGGGCAAACAAATCTTTGGCGATCATCCCATTTACCACATACAAATCCTGCCAGCCATCGTTGTCAAAATCGCCAAATTTACCAGACCAGCTCCATCCACTCGAATCAATCTGCAAATCGTAGGCGCGATCGTCCCAGGTGCCATTCTGGTACATCTGCAACGAATTTTCCGGGTATTGCGGGTCGTCTGCGGTGAGCGGCCGTGTGAGTTTGCTCATTACTGGGAGCCATTTGGCCATGGTATCCGTACTTTGGTCGTACGGTTTCATGTCGGTAGCAAAGATTTCGAACATGGCATCGTTATTGATATCTGCAACGACCATGCCCATGGTGTTTTCTGTGGTTTGGCGAAATGGTTCATCGGCTTGCCATCCACGCGGTGTAGCCAGCCAAATCATGTCACGACGATTGAAGTCATTGCCTACCACGATGTCACTGAGTCCATCATGATTGATATCTGGGAATGCTACTGCGAGTGCATCGGCTTGATTGTTGAGGCGTTCACCACGATACCCTGTATCTGTACGATAGTAGACGAATACGCCACCACCACCGCGTTGGGTAAAGATGAGGCCTTGTTCTTTGAGCTGTTCAGTGTCATATGTTCCAAAGACCACGTCGAGCCGTCCATCACCATTGAGATCATGCCATCCCATGGCGTAAAACGCCATGTAGACATCAGGCATGTCGGTAAGTGTCAACGTGTTGTCTTGCCAGCTCCCGTATACCGGGCGTTGGAAACGCCGTGTAGCTACCACCTCGTTCTGACCATCCCCGTCCATATCAACAATCGCCAGAGCACGTACATCGCTCAGCGTTGTTTGATGCGCCGTAAACGAGAATCCCCCCTGGTTTATCAGGATGCTGACGGGTCCATCTATGTTGCCGAGTGCAATATCGCTTAGTCCATCGTTGTTTAGGTCGCCGACGGCTAGCCCGCTGCCGTTGCTGGTGTAGACATAATCACCGGCTGGCCCTGCGCTCGTGGTATGTGCTAGTTCATGTCGCACAAACGTATTTGCACACGCTTGTACTGGTGGCTTGGTGCATTCAGATGCATTCGTCGCACAGATTTCACTGCCTAGATTGCCGAGCATAACAGTACTCGTATTGCGTGCTGTATCGGCGTGTAATTCTAGGCGACGCCGTTCGAAGTACTGCACTGGGCCACTCCAAGTGTCACTTTGGCCAATGTAGCGCCCACTAATCGGGTAGCCAAAGCGCGTCAGCCCACCGTTCTGTTGCCAGTATGACAAAAAAGGTTCACAGACCGCATATCCGGTTTCAGCAAAGAGCTGACAGCCATCGGCTGCCACATCTGCGCCGGGTACCCATGGACGCCCTTGTTGGGTGAGGGCTGCCACACCGAGGCGCCCGCTGAGCACGCCGGCATTGCCGTGGTCTTCGAGCCGATCGCGTTCGAACCACTGTACAGGCCCTGTCCAATTCGCATCAACGCGTGACACAAATACGTCGCTAATCGGGTAGCCGAATACACTCACCCCACCATTGTTTTCCCAGTGCGCCAAGATTGGGTCGCTGACACAAAATCCGGTTTGGTCGAAGCATTGCGTACGAGTCGTGTTGGTGACTGCATCCGTATAAGCTGTGGTTGTTACATCTACTACCACACTCGGTTGGATGGGTGGTAATACAGCAGACTGCACACCGCTACATGCGAGAAGCATAAGCGATGTGCAGCATACAATGAAAAAACGAAGCAATAACGCCATAGAGACCTACGTTTGTTACTTCACGGCCCCAGCAGTTAAGCCGGCCATGAATTGCCGTGATGCCATGATGAAGACGATGAGGATGGGAATAATTGCGATGCTCGACCCGAGAATCTGGACACCGATTTCGGTACCGCGCAACGAGCGCAATGTGCTCAACGCTACAGGCAGCGTGTATGTTTCCTGGGCCTTGAGGATGAGCAGTGGGAATTGGAATTCGTTCCATTTACCCATGAACGTGAGAATTGCCAATGCGCCCAAAGCGGGTGCAATCACCGGCAACACGATGCTCGTATAGATGCCGAATTCGTGTGCACCATCAATGCGTGCCGCATCCATCATATCGTTGGGGACGGCGCTTTCGATGTACTGGCGCATCCAGAAAATCCCAAACGCGTTTGCCATGCCAGGCACAATCAGCGGGTACCATGTTTCGATCCAGCCCAGTGTGCGCATGACGACGAACGATGGAATCAAACCAAGTGCACCAGGGACCATCAGTGTGGCAATCAGGAAGGCAAAAAGTACATCGCGCCCTGGGAAGCGGAACTTGGCGAATCCATACCCGGCCAACGAGCAGAAGAAGAGCACGGCCACGGTATGCAGCGATGCAATTGACAAACTGTTGATGACCGATGTCCAGAAGTAGGGCAAACCGTCTTGTGAAAGCAGCTGATTGTAGTTCTGCATCCATGCTTGACCAAACCAGATTGGCGGAGGGATGCGCAGAATGTCAACGGTGCGATACGTCGAAGTCACCAGCATGTAGTAGAACGGGAATGCTGATGCGAGCGCAGTAATCGTCAAGATGACGTACAACACCGTCATAGTGACCGGGCTGGCCAAACGGTCACGATTACGGCGGTTGCGTGGTACGGTGGTCGTCGCCATATTAGTTCTCCGTTTGATTCTGGCCGTTGAAACGGTTGTAGGTGTACGAGAAAATGACGATCATGAAAAAGAGCACAAACGACATCGCTGATGCGTAGCCAAACCCACTCTTGGAGCCCGTGTTATATTTGAAGGCAGACCAGTAGAGTTGCATCATCGCGGTTAGCCCGGCTTGATCGGTCCCACCAGGGGCTGACGACTGTGTGCCACCTGCTAGCATGACTGGGATGTCAAAGTTTTGCATGGCGCCAATAATTGACGTCACTACTTGGAACAAGATTACTCCCTGCATGAGAGGCATAGTGATGCGCAAAAAGATATCTGTGGTATTTGCACCATCGACACGTGCCGCTTCATAGAGCTCAGGATTAATGGACTGGAGCCCGGCCAAAAAGATAATCATCGAGTAGCCAGTCCACTGCCAGAGGACGACTAGGGCGATGGACGGTTTTAGCCAGAGTGCGGAGCCGAGCCAGTCAATGGCACAGCCCAAAGAGTTTGTTTCGATGGCCCACGATACACACTTGTCGCCACTACTCAGTAGCGGTGTGATCCCGATTGCAGAAAGGGCGTAGTTGAACATGCCATACTGCATACCAAACAGTGACGTGAAGAGAATGCCGACTGCGACGGCTGATGCCACGAATGGCATGAAGTAGGCGGCTCGGAAGAAGTCCTTGAAGCGAACATAGCCACTGTTGATGATGAATGCCAGAATTAAGGCGAATGCTAATTGCGGTGTTGTTGCACCAAAAAAGAGCCACAACGTGTTGTAGATTGCCTTCCACCATGTTTCATCAACGGTGAAAAGTTTGATATAGTTTGCTGCTCCCACCCACTGCATCGGTGAGATACCATCCCACTGGTGGAACGATAACCAGATGCCGTAGAGTAGCGGGAAGAGCCCAAAAACGGCGTATAGAAAGTAAAAAGGACTGACGAACACGTAGGCCCACGCATTGCGTTTTGCCTCTTTGCGGCGCGTGCGGCGATCCTGTGCAGCGCGCTCTGCTGACGAGAAAGTCGTAGAAGCCATGAGCACCTCGCGTATTGTTGAGGAAAGTGGGGGGAAATAGCACGGGAGAGGCTGTGAAAAGCCTCTCCCGCCATCACAAACGAGAATTACGGCTGTGCGCCTTCGATGGCCTTGAGAGCGGCGGCCTCGGCATCCTTCATGGCTGCAACGGGGTCCTTACCCTCCTTGAGCACCTTGGTGACTTCCGCGTTGACGATGTCGTCGGCCTGCAAGTCGTACGGGCTACGCACGATTGAGGCAACGTTGTCGGCGATGTCGGCCCACATACGGAATGCGCGCTGACCACCGAAGAACTCGACGGGCTCGTCGTACAATGGGTCTTTCCAAGCTGGCTTGTAGGCTGGGAAGACACCAGTTGGCTTGAACATTGCGTTCTGGCCTTCGGCGCTACAGCAGGCCCATGTCACGAAGTCCCACGCCATTTCTTGGTTTTTGCACTGCTCGGGAATAGCACAGAATGAACCACCCCAGTTGTAGCTGGCTTCGGGGGCTGGCACGATGCGCCACTTGCCGTTAAGCTGGGCTTGGTCGCGGCTCAAACCACCCTGCATCCAACAGGCAATGACCATGCCGGCGAAGGCGTCGTTCTTGACACCAGCGGCCCAGTCAGCACCCCACCAACCGATGTTGGCGTCGAGCTCTTG
>JBEANH010000046.1:0-20087 GCA_041165505.1 Chloroflexota bacterium
TTGGCGCCACACCCCGATTACCACCAATGTCAATGCAACCAACGCCACAACTGCCAACACGGTATTCGTGCTGAGATTGATGGCATGAACACGTTGGGTTTCTTCCTGTAACACGTTTTGGGTTGCCCGTACCGTGATACGCAACGAATCAATGCGCGTGCGTATTGCATCAAAGGCTCGGATTTTAGTACCCTGGACAAAATCCGCCTCCGCTGCTGCCACGTTGTTGTTTTCGACCAACGCAACCTGATGGTCGAGACGCTGTACACGCCAGTCATCAATTGCCTGCTTGAGTACAACTAATTCATTGACGGTCAAACTATCATTGAGCAGGGTCGCATCTTGGATGAGTTTGGTCACAATTTTTTGCTGGCGGGCACTCGCATCAGTGTACTGTTGATGAAAAAGGACATTCTGCGTAATGATGTAGCCACGTGATGCCAAACGCATATCTTGGATAGTGACTTCCAAATCGTTGATGTCTTCGACAAATTGTGAGATATTGACGTTTTGTTCGCGCAATCGAGCCAACGTGTTGTTTTGCCAGGTAGGCACCACAAGCAACGCAGTTAGACTGCCTGCAACAAAGAGCATGCCGCCCCAGGCAAAATCAACCTGCAAGATTGAGCGTAGAAATAACCAAATCTGCTTCATGGTTGTGGGATTTTCACCGCATACAACAGCGTGGTATCACATTGCTGGATGGGCATAATCGGCTCTGCCTGTGGATATTGTACCGCATACTGCGTGAGTTCTTCATAGCGTTCCGGAATAGCTACGTACCACACATCACCAATTTCCGCTTCCTCCAACTGAGGCGTATCTTCGACGTTACGAAAAGCGAGTGTCGGATTCAGGTATTCGAGTGATCGCCATGGGCCAAAGTAAAAACCATCTGGGGCTGAACCAAGCACAACGACGGTGCTACTACTACGCGCATTGTCCGACAAAAAGCGTGCAAGTGTCCCTGCCTGCTCCGTTTTGGTGTCACCACCATATTTACACGTAGGAGCAAATTTTACCCAATAAATATCAACATTTAAAAAGACGATGACTGCGACCACTACTCCGATTACACCCAGCGAAATACGCGGCATACGCATGAATTCGACTACCCAATCAATGGCGATTGCAGCTATCAGGATGACAACGGGGAGAATCACGAGTAACCGGTATGGATACGTACTGACAGGGATGGTAAAGACGGCCAATGCCGTCATACCACCCCAAAACCACCCGAGCACCATCAGCATGCGCCACGTATGCATGCGGTTATGAATGATGACCAAGCCAATCAAGAAAAAAATGGCACTGAGGCGATCGAGAATTGGTACACTTGCATGATAAAAATCTTCAAATGGTGTGTTCAGGAACGTGGAAAATGCATACTGGTAGAGTTCGATGATTATCCAAAATGCCCCAATGTTCCGTGCCTCGGATTCACGCACGAGCCATCCCGAAACAAATGACCCATCGGTACTCAGACGGGCAAAGAAATCACCGGGAAAGTAGATCCCCCAGATGAGCATCGGCAACAACCCGAGCAGCATCAGCCCGAGCATCTGTGCGACCTGCCCCAGTAGTGGCTGCAACGTGCGGAAATCAACGACTGCCCACGCTACAATCAAGATGACGACCAATACGCTCCACGCCCAAGCATCCACATAGAGATTTGCATGCAATGAGAGGGCGAGTGCTGCCACTACCATCGGCCATGTGCGCCGAGTCTGCACCAACATCCACATCCCCCATAACAACAATGGCACGAGTGCCGTGGCGTAGGTATACGACACAGCCACCGTCCGACTGAAATGAAGCGCGACGTGTGCCGTTGCAAGCATAATCGTCGTGAGCATGCCAACACGGACACCAAACAAACTGCGTGCGAAAATGTAATTGGTAAATACGGCGAGCAGACCAAAGAATGCTGGAATCAGCCGAACTGAGAATTCGGTCCGACCAAATACGCTGATGACACCCTTCATGATGAGCAAATAGTTGGTACCAACACCATCCATGTTGACAAAGACGTGCCCCAGTGTGCCATACTGCGTCAGTAATTGTACTGCCCACATCCCAATTAGACCTTCATCTCCATTGATGATGTTGGGAATATCACCAAGTTGATACCAACGGAGAATTGCAGCAATCACCAGTACCGCACTGACACCCCAGATTTCTCGCTTGTGTGTGTCATACCACTGGTGTATCTGTACGGATGGCCAGACTGCGACACCAAGATAGCTCCAGCCAATGACCCAGATGACAAATTGCGTTACGCCGTATCTACTCAACGTGGCAGTGAGATCAATGATTTCTTCGCCAGTTAGTGCAAGATCAAAATTGGTGAATTGCCACCATTGCCGGATTGCGACCACCAGCAATAATACGAGACCAGCCAGTGCCATCGGCCAATGCGCAACATCACGCCATGCGAGCATGGTGGCGTAGCGCAGACGGACGACGACAGCAGCGATAGTAACAGCGAGCGCAGTCCAAATCGTTACATCATCTGCGGCAGCATATGGATCATTGAAAGGAAAGATGAACCACAGTACGACTAAACAGATGCTACCAAGCGCAAAAACGATATCTCTGCGGAATTGCATGAACATGTGACACCTCATATGCGTTGATGTCACTATGCATGACTACCCTTGTTTTCTCCCTAAAGCCATACACAACTCCACAAATGTTCCCTAAAGTTTGGTAATTGGTGCACACCAAGTCTTCGTGTATGTGTGATGGCACGACACACCTATCACGCCGTGCTATGGTATGATGGGTGCGATTCGCGTTCGTCAATGAAGATGGAGTGCTATGACACAGAATCCCGTCACCTTTGTACTCGTTGGAGCAGGGTCACGTGGCGCGCACGCCTACGCCCCTTATGCACAGCAATTCCCCCACGACGCACGTATAGTGGCCGTTGCCGAACCGGACATCCAACGGCGAAATGCGCTAGCCGAACTCCACGATATTGGTACAGATCAGTGTTACACCAGCTACGAGGCGCTCTTTGCGCAGGGCAAAATTGCAGACGCAGCAATTATCACCACCCAAGATGCAATGCACGTTGAACCCACGTTGGCGGCACTAGCACTCGGCTATCACGTGCTACTCGAAAAACCGATGGCGACCACTCCTCTCGATTGCACACGGCTAGTCATGGCCGCCGAAGCCGCAGGCAAGCATCTCGTTATCGGGCATGTATTGCGCTATACGGACTTTTTTTCGACGTTACACGATGTCCTCATGGCTGGCACTATCGGTGAAATCATCACCGTTGCACACCGCGAGAATGTGGCACATTGGCACATGGGGCATAGTTTCGTACGGGGCAACTGGCGGCGCAAGGACGAATCCACGCCCATGATTTTGGCGAAATGCTGTCATGACCTAGACATCATGGTGTGGAACATTGGGCGCGAATGCACACGCATCTCTTCGATGGGCGATCGCTCATTCTATCGCAGTGAACGTGCTCCTACAGGGAGTACGGCACGCTGTCTCGATGGATGTGCCGTCGAGGCTACCTGCCCATGGTCGGCGAAACGAATCTACCTCGACCTCGAGCCGTGGCCAAATATCCAACACTTGGCAGGCGGCATCGCACCAGATCAATGGCCATTTAATGTGGTCTCCCACGATCGGAGTTATGCCGCCCGCCTCGATGCAGTCACCAATGGTCCGTATGGACGCTGTGTGTTTACCTGCGACAACGACGTCGTTGATCATCAGGTGGTAAGCATGGAGTTTGCTGGCGGGATTAGTGCCACGCTCACGATGCATGGGGTAAGTAGCGAAGAAAATCGCTATATGCGCTATGATGGCACCAAAGGCACACTAGAGGGATTCTTTGATGCCCAGGGTGGCCGCATCGAAATTCGTCCACACCGTGGTCTCGCTGAAGTGATTGCCGTAGATGGTCGCGCTGGTCATGGAGGTGGAGACACGGGGATTATGCGTGGATTCATTGCAGCCGTACGCGGTCATGCAGCTCCACGCAGTAGTGCTCGTGAATCCCTAGAATCACATCTATTGGCATTCGCCTCTGAAGACGCACGCCTCGCACAACATGTGATTGATATGGCCGATTATCGCACGATGTTGCGCAACCAAGTAGCAGGAGCATAACGAGATGTCATACTTTGCCACACTGCAACGCCTGGGATACACCCTCGAAAAAGCACCTCTCGTTCTGGCAGAAGGGCGCTTTGTTGCCGCCGTACAACACGGCAACTTGGTGTATACGTCGGGAAGCGTGTCACGCTTTGGTGGTGTCGAAATCAAGGGATTCGTAGGTGCAGATCTGACAATCGAAGATGGCTACGAGGCCTGCAAACTGAGCACCCTCAACGCATTGCAAGCCATCCATTCACTCGTCGGCATTGACAACGTGGTGCGTATCTTCAAGGTCTTTGGCATGGTCAATACGGCGCCTGGATTCTCGAATACCACAGGAGCCGTGCATGGTGCGAGCGAGCTCATCAACACCGTCTTTGGAGTCAATGGCCAGCACGCCCGTAGTGCAGTGGGTATGGTTATTCCGTTTACGTATGCCGCTGAAGTCGAATTGATTGCCGAAGTCAAATAACAACCAAACGCCCCCTGTACCATCAGGTACAGGGGGCGTTTTTGCTACGGCATCGCAATGGCGTAACGCTCATCCATAATGGCTTCATTCATGATGCCGTAGGCCGAGAATTCTGCCCAGTTGCCAGCCAAAATGGCCTTCATGATGCTCGGCGAAAAACCGCTCACCATGGCAACACCGGTTTCGTGTGCCTCTGCAGGCACATTAGAGTGCCGGTTGAGGTTCCAAAACACCACCTGCGGCATTTGATAGCCAGCAGCTTGGTATTTGTCACTCAGCATCTGCACTGCACGCCGATCGAGCATACGGTCAGCATCGAACTGCATGTCCGACAAGATGAGCAGTATCTGCGGCATCTGATCGGCTGGGACCTGCCCGGCGATTGCAGTCTGCAGGATAATATCGATCGCCTCGTGCAGATCGGTATTCCCACCCCACTCCGAGCGCACCATCTGACGGAGCTTCTCGGCAATATTGCCGGTCATGTGGAGCAATTGGGGTGATTGGGAGAAAGTCAAGAAGGTATCTTTGAAGACACCCACATTCTTATCCGCCAAATATAACCCCAACGCCACTGCGACGTCAACTGCCTGCACACTGCCGGCAATCTTACAGTACATGGAACCTGACACATCCGAGAGTGGCAGGATTCGTGCATCACCCACATAATTGGGCAATGCATTCCACTGCGCTACTACGTGACCAACCAAGGTGGCATCGTCGGGAGTACTTCCAGGCGCCCCCATCATCAACGGCTTGATGATGTCGTGCGGGTAAATCGCCGCAGCATTGACCTTGACCTCACCCTTGATGGCACTTGCCACATAGGCAGCATAGCGCTCGTTGTCACGGCGACTGAATGCCTTGCGGTACCGCGCAGCTGCCTGCGATGGCACATGCTCATAGTTGATGGCATCCCACTGCTTGGCACACATCTGCGATTCCACTACGGCAGTCAAAGTGACGAGAGTCTTGCGATAGCGCTTGGGTGAAAAGCCCAAAAACGCCCGCAACTGCTCTGCCTCCTTGCCCTTGCGGGGCATCCATTTGGCGGCCAGCCCGTTTTTCTGTTGCAACGCCTCGCGGATAAGCGCAAAGGCGGCTGGCTGAAGCTGATTGGTAAAGACCAACAGGTCATCCCAGCGCCCCACTTCAGGGACCTTGGGCAACAGCGCCAACGCATACTGTGGATAGTGCTGCTCCAGAAAGATCAACATGTTGCGGAAGTGTTGCCGCTCGCCGGCACCACCGCGCACATCACGACTCCAGAGCGCCATGCGCAAGGCCTTTTCGGCATCCTCGAGCAATGCCGCCTGAAAGAGCGGTAGCACATCACCACCACGCATAGCACCGATTTTGTAGAAGAGGTCGACCAGCGCAGAGGCAGTTGATACGCGCGCCAACATGCCGTTGGCAGTACGCGCTGGCTGATTGATAACAGCCGAAGTAAAAGTAGTCATGAGGTTTTCCTTTTTCACAGGTTAAGATAATAAAAAATGCTGACTTAACCACATTGACGACGATAACTTGCGTTCACTCCGTCAATGATCTATGTCCACATTGCCACCACACTGCGGCAGCAATGCTTGTAGCCACGAGGAGACATCTGCAAACGCCGGAGCAGGTGCTGAGGAGTGCCCCCACTCCGGCGGCGATGTGCTCTTTTTATTTTTATAATTTCCAACGCTTTAGCGCATGGTGATAACTGGCGTTCACTCCGTGCGCAGAGGGGTTTTGGGCACCGGTCACGGCCACTGTAACACGGCAATGACCGGTGGATTCGGACTGGGTACCGGCATCGTGCGGACGATGGTGGGGTTACAGGCTACCGTTTGTTATTACATTTAACAAGAGTAATGAATTTGCTGGAGGTAGCCATAGCAGACATTCTCCACAGGGAGATACCATCTGCTGGCGTGTCGAATGGTTCCGTGCACACCGTCGGATTTACACCGACTCATGCTCCGCAGCATGGTGTGAGTGACTGGTTACTTTTTATTCAACAGAACAGATGTTGTTGGGGTGCTGGAAGTAACCACACCAGCATGTTACTGCTGGCACCACCCATTGGACGACTGAGTGGGAAAATCGCGCATGATTCGATTGTCAAGGTACACGGGGCGCACACGGCGACACCCGGCTGGCACACACCTTACGGCGTGTCAGGTGGCTATGCATGGCAATGACCATGCGGGCGAACTCGGTGAGTGGGTGGAAAAGCGATCGGGCGATTGATTAAATAATTTATGTTTTAAGAATATCATACATACGATAACGTGTCAAGTATGTATTTTTGTGTGTTTTTTAGAATTACCAGAGCGAGCTAATCATAGTGCATCACCCACATGCTACCGTGGACGAGTGGTGCATGTGGATGCAGTTCGGGCTGGGTACCGGCATTGTGCGGACAATGGTTGGGTAACTGGTTACCGTTTTGACAAGATTTGTTGATTGCTGGAGGTAACCACAGCAGATGCTCACCTCAGGATGATACCAATGCTAAGTGTGCGCAAAAGTCCCCCTTTGGCACTGGCCGGGCTTTCACCGGCATACTCACCGCATGAGCAGTCTTGTTATCAGGTTACTGTTGATACTTGATACGTCCATGGACGGGGTGAACATGTAACAATTCGCATTGCTACGCGGTTTAGGTTATTCGGCATGTTGTATGAGGCACATTGTGTGCAGGGCACTGTGGCCGCTTCTCAATGGGAAACATGATTTTACTGATGGTTGCTGGCAGTAACCCCACCATCAGCTCCCTGATGGTGTTCCCGTGGGGGCACGGGACATGTGTGCAATTGCAACGATTCGATTGTCAAGGTACACGGGGTGCACACGGCGACACCCGGCTGGCGCACACCTTGCGGCGTGTCAGATAGCTATGCATGGCAATGACCATGCGGGCGAACTCGGTGAGTGGGTGGAAAAGCGATCGGGCGTTTCAAAAATTTACTTTCATACAATATCATATTCACGACTGCATGTCAAGTATCTTGTTTTTTCACTGTTCATTGCATTATTTGCCGTAAGCAGTGGCAACATCGCTGGCTGAGGTTCGCCATCCACAGACGACGCACATCAGCCAACGTATGCGCATTTCTCAACTTTTCCAATCATTTGAAATGTCAATGGTGTACACTTTCCAACGCTTTCGCACCGGGTGATAACTGGCGTTCACTCCCTGTGCAATTGTGAGGATATTTACTCCGACACCAACCATGGACGAATGGCGTGGTGTCGGAGTCGGGCTGGGTACCGGCATTGTGCGGACAATGGCGAGAGAGCAGTTACGCACCCATGTGCCTAACTCGAGCACCGCTCACCCCAGGGTGATACCGAATGCCGTGGTGTCGCATTTCCCTGATGTGACACCGTACCGGGTTTTCACCGGATCCATACTCCGCTAGAATGGTTTTTTTATCGGGTTACTGTGTTTGCATATTAAATTCGTCCGTGAACAGGGCGAACATGGAGTAGATAGCATTACTCCGGTGATATTATGCGTAAGAGGCACATTGTGTGCAGGGCACTGCGGCCACAGCTCTAATCACATCATAACTATCATTGCGTAATTGCTTGCTGTGCAGTAACCACATCGTCAGTTGCCTGACGGTACCCCGTGGGAACCGGGGTTCGCGCAATTGCGACGATTCGATTGTCAAGGTACATGGGGCGCACACAGCGACACCCAGCTGGCGCACGCCCACAGGCGTGTCAGATGGCTATGCATGGCAATGACCATGCGGGCGAACTCGGTGAGTGGATGGAAGAGCGAACAGGCGATTTATGAAAATGATTGATTAAAGAACAACGAATCAGATTGTAGCAAGTGATTGACACAAAATCAAGAGGGAATTCTGAGAATTCTATGAGATGTTTCGATTTATCTTCAATCAGCGTCCACCTATAGTGCATCAAAACGCAAGACACAGATGAAATTGCTATAATACAACGATGAGGATTCAATACATCGAGAAGAGCCATGATTGACATCAAAAGTCCAGTACGTGTCCGTTTTGCACCGAGCCCAACCGGCTTTTTGCATATTGGCGGCGTACGTACCGCCCTGTTTAACTGGTTGTTTGCCCGACACTACGGTGGGCAATTTTTGCTACGCATCGAGGATACCGACGAGAAACGGTTCGTACCTGGTGCTGCTGACGACCTAATGACATCTATGCGCTGGGTTGGCATTGACTGGGACGAAGGTCCTGATATCGGTGGTCCTTTTGGCCCATACGTGCAATCCGTGCGCAATGAGCAAGGTGTCTACATGCCATTCGCCAATCAGCTCCTCGACGCAGGACTGGCGTATATGTCGTTTACCACCGAGGAAGAACTGACACAGATGAAAGCCGTCGCCGAAGCGCGTGGCATCAAGGCCTTTCGCTTCCGCGGACCAGAACGAGACTGGCCACTCGCCAAACAACAGGAAATGGCCGCGCGTGGTGTACCGTACACCATTCGCCTCAAGGTACCCAGCGAAGGCAGTACACACTTCAATGATCTGGTACGCGGTGGTGAAGACGGCATTCGCATCAACAACAACGAACTCTACGACATCGTGCTCATCAAAAAAACCGGGATGCCCGTCTACCACATGGCCCACCTCGTTGATGACCACTTGATGCAAATCACACACGTGCTACGCAGTGATGAATGGGTGGCGTCTACGCCGTACCATGTGCTCTTGTACCAATACTTGGGGTGGAATGCCCCAACATTTGCCCACCTGCCACCCATCCTACGCCAAGACGGGCATGGCAAGTTATCGAAGCGCAAAGATGATGTCTCTGCCAATCGCTTCTGGGAGCGTGGCTATTTGGCGGATGCCATGTTTAACTACCTAACGCTTCAAGGGTGGAGTTACGACGATCATACCGAAATCATGACCCGCGCCGAAGTCGTTGAACGCTTTAGCATAGACCGCGTGCAGTCTTCACCAGCACGCTGGAATCCGGCCAAACTACTCGACATGAACGGTATCTACATTCGTGCCATGAGCAGCACGGATGTGGCGGTGGCCATCACGCCGTTCTTGCAAAAGGCAGGCCTCGTCCCCACCCCCGTGGACAGCAAGACAGCAGCTTATGTTGCCACACTCACGCCACTCATTCACGAGCGGCTGAAAGAGCTGGGCGAAGCGCCCGAGTTACTTGACTTCTTTTTCAGCGACATCGAAACACCCAGTGCCGAAACGCTGATTCCCAAGAAAATGGATGCTCAGAGCACGCATACGGCACTCGTTGCCGTTCATGCAGCGTTGAGCGCAGTTGCGGAATGGCAAGGTCAAGAAGCAACGCTCGAAGCCACCCTCCGTACGTTATGTGAACAACTCGAACTTAAACCGGGGCAGCTGTTTGGTGCAGTCCGTGTCGCCATTAGCAATCGCACCGTGGCACCACCACTCTTCGAAACGCTTACCGCCCTCGGCCGTGAACGCGCCCTTGCACGCATAGCCGCTGCTCTAGGCGTCGTGGCACCCTAACGCCACACTACCCCACTCAACGCCATCCCCCGTACGACCACCGTATGGGGGATGTTTGCTTCCACCAGCGCCTGCTCACTGGCCAGACAATCGTGTGGCGCAGCAAACGACGCCGCATCAATTAATACGGCACTCACATCGCCACCCCGACCGCTGACTTCCTGGAGTACCGGCACCCAACGTGCATCGCCACGACTCGTAACCACACAGACGCTGGTGTGTGCCGAGTTGTACGCATCCAAGTGCACGAGTACATCGTCGAGTGCCACATCACCAACAGCCCTCATTGCAGCGAGTGCATCAAATATGGCAATGCGGTGCGAAATAGTCCGTTGCGGTGCCAAAACGACACGTTCACTCCCATGCATGCACAATCCGACGGCATGTCCCGCACGCAACCAGGCATCAGCCAGATTTGCCAAGACGTGAATGGCGTATTCTTCGGTGGAATCATCGCTTGGCATCGGCATGGGAATACTGGTGTGGTCAACCCAGGCATGACTTTGGCGTTGCGCGTCGTAGACGAGCCATATATGGGCACCTGGCTCATGATTCCCCTCTTTGAGCATGAGATTGCCACGTTTGGCCGAGCTTCGCCAATGGATGCGACTCACCGCATCACCTGGACGATATTCACGAATTGACATGATGGTAGGTGCATGGGCTGCAATTTGGCGTACCACCTGCGGACGCCCAGAAATCACATCTTTACCGATGGTGGGTAATGGCATCGCCTGTGGAGCAGGAACAACGATGAGCTGTTGCATACTCGTAAAGCGCCGTTCGATGCGGAACAAACCGAAGGGATCACTACCCACGATATAGGTGGGCCCCATTACATAGGTACCACGAATTTGAGCAATGGTACGCCAGGTGCGTTGCCGCTGTTGGTGGGCAGCGAGTGTGACCACAAAACCGGTCATATGGCGCATGAATGTGGTGTCGTCGAGAATTTCTACGATGCCCCGCTGCCACGGGAATTGGTTGGCGACCAGAATCTGCTCGCGCACATACTCGCCCGTCATCACACGTGGGGTCTGTAACGTGCGCGTGATGGTGAGCCCGGCAACTCCGAGAAACGCCCAAAGTGCGGCGCCACACACCACACCTATGATGAGATAGCCGATGCGCGCAAAAAAGAGCACTCCGGTCCCTTGGGCGGCAATCAAGAGAAAGATGCCAAGGAGCACCAGCAACAACGGACGATACCAGGGTGAAACCATGCGGGTGTGTGTCATCTGTGTCACGGCTATTTTCCAATACAAAAACGTGCAAATACAGTGTCGAGCAACGCTTCACTCACATCTTCACCGGTGATTTCACCCAAACATGCCACGGCAGCTTGCATATCAACGGCCACGAGGTCGGCAGTCATGCCGACATCAATGGCGTGCATGGCATCGGCCACATGCGAACGACAACGACGCAGTGCATCAACATGACGAGTATTGCTAACACGGACATCGTGCGTGCTCACATGTCCAAGGAAAAATTCAGCGATGTGGGCGGTGAGGGTGGATAAACCGAGCTGCGTGACACTCGACACGGCAACTTCGGCGATAAACGGTGTAGCAACGGCATCACGTAGTGCGCTATGCATGTCGGGGTGATACGGGAGATCGGCTTTGGTAGTAACTAGTACGGTGGGGAGCTGACCACGGGCAGAGAGTGCGGCCACATCGGTGGCATGGAGCGACTGAGATGCGTCAATGAGCAACAATGCCAAATCGGCCTGTTGTGCAGCCATACGCGACCGCGCAATCCCGAGTTGCTCGATGACATCCTGACTATCGTCACGAATACCGGCAGTATCAATGAATCGCACGGGGATTCCGTGAATATTTGCAACTTCGGAGAGGGTATCACGAGTGGTGCCCGCAATTGGCGACACAATGGCACGGTCTTGCTGCAACAGTGCATTGAGCAGGCTCGACTTGCCCACATTTGGGCGACCAATCAACACCACAGTGGCTCCATCACGCATTACAGTACCACCACGGGCACCACCGATTAAGGCATCAAGTTTGGTAATAACTGCGTGTAATGACTGCACATTGATGGCAGTTTCATCAACGTCATCGGGGAAATCAATGCGCGCCACCACTGCAGCAAGTTCATACAATATGGCATCACGGAGCTCGGTTATCTGGGCACGCAACCATCCTTGTAAGTGGGCATGTGCGAGACTCAGTGCTTGGGGGGTCTGTGCCTGAACCACATCCATAACTGCTTCGGCTTGGCTCAAATCAATGCGCCCCGCCACAAATGCACGCATCGTGAATTCGCCGGGGTTGGCGGCACGTGCACCAGCAGTCATGACAATGGCAAGCACTTGTTCGATGGCCATGCGCCCGCCATGGCATGAGATTTCGACCACATCTTCGCCTGTATAGGTTCGCGGTCCAGGCATCCATACGGCCAGCACTTCGTCAATGAGTATTGATGTAGCATCGTAGACATGGCCGTAGCGCAACGTGCGCGGTCGCCACGTACCTGCACGGCGTGGACGAAATATGCTATTGAGGATGGGGAATGCCTGTGGCCCACTCACACGCACAACACCAAGTGCACCTTGTCCGGGTGGAGTAGCCACAGCCACAATGGTATCTTCGTATTTCATAGTGGTATTATAACGAACCACACATCTCCCATGTGTGTCACGTGTACTAACGGTGTCTCTCAGAAAGATGTACACAAAATCAGCACATTCGCTTCACAAATCATATAAATGCACACCATGCGTAGTAACACCCAAAGTGAGTATGCTATGATTGCCGCAACGGTTCCCATTGGCAAAGGAGTCCACATGGCATCACGCCAAGATTCAGTCTTTGCATCGCTCTTTGCGTCAGTCAAAGATACCCACTCCGAGATTGCGGAATGGCTTGCGCTCCGCCCCGCATTACAGTGGTGGGCGCGTGTGCTACGCCTCGGGTTATTTCAATTTGGCATTGGTATATCACTCGCCCCAATTACTGGGACGCTCAACCGTGTGCTCATCAACGAACTCAGTTTATCAGCGGGATATGTTGCGCTACTGATGGCGATTCACTATTTCATCTCACCGATCCGCACGGTAATCGGGCACTCATCTGACACGCAACGGAGTGTCGGACGTTGGCGCACCCCATACATATTGCTCGGTGCCATGCTGACATTTGGTGGGCTCACCACTGCACCTTTTTCGCTGATTTTGTTTAGTCCGGAAAGTAATCTCCAAGGACCTATTGTTTACGTCATCTGTGTCATCATCTTTGCAGTATACGGCGTCGGTGTCAATATCGTAGAAACTACATATGTGGCGATGGTTGGTGATATCACAGAGGATCACGATCGGGGCAAAACGCTGGCCATTTTGTGGTTGATGCTGGTCATCGGTACCGTGGTGGGGGCATTGGTAGCAGGGTTAATGCTCACCGATTATTCGCATCGGCGCCTGATTGGGGTGATGCAGGGGAGCTCTGTCGTGTTCATGATTTGTGCGGTGATTTCAGTCATCGGCCAAGAAAAAATGAACCCAGACGGAACACTCGTCAACAAACCACCACAGCGTATCCGATTTGCCCTCGGTGAATCATTGCAAAAAGTCTGGCAATCACCCACATTGCGCAGTCTATTCTTTATTTTCTTTGTGGCCACACTCGGGTTCGGCACACATGACATCTTGCTCGAGCCGTACGGTGCCGAAATCCTGGGAATGAGTGTAACTGCCACCACACTGCTTACCGCACTGTGGGGTGTTGCCATGATTTTCGCCATCGTGTTTGCTGGCATCTGGTTGTGGCGGGGCGGCAGTGGTGCCCGTTTGCTGATTTTCGGTGGCATCGCTGGTATTATCGGTTTTGCCTGTGTGAGCATGAGTGCTTATGTCAATTTGTTCGGTAGCTTTCAGTTTGGCGTGATGTGTATCGGCGTTGGGCGCGGGCTCTTTATTGTGGGCAGCATCGCAACCGTGATGAGCCTGGCAGATCGCAACCACACTGGGCTGTTCATCGGAATATGGGGAGTAGTGCAATCGTTGGCACAGGGCTTCGGCACAATTGGTGGTGGTGTGGCACGCGATGTCATCAAACATCAGTACAACAATCCCCTGCTCGGGTATGTCGGTGTATATGCGGTAGCTGGAGGCTTGTTGGTAATCATGGTTATCTACATGGCCGTTACGCACATTGGACGCAAGCTGGAATCAGGCCAAATCACGTCACCATGGGGTGGTCTACAGGATATCCCCGCCGATCAGATTATCTACTAGGTGCAGGTGATACATGCTCTATGTGACCGCAATTAGCTATGCATTAATCCTCTGGTGGGTGAGTACGGGAGTCATCATCGTACTCTACCGCAAAGCACCTTGGACATACGATGCCACGTTCGGCATCTCCACGATGATTGCAGCAGCCAGCGTAGTCGCGATTATATTGACGCGCCACACGACTGAGACATGGGCAATCTACGCATCGTTTAGTGCGGGTACGCTGGTATGGGGGTGGAACCTCACCAGTTATTACACGGGATTCATCCATGGGCCGGCCACCCACATCCCAGCAACAGCGATGGACAACGGTGAGCGTTTTCGTGTGGCCGTACGGAGTAGCTTGTACCACGAACTGGTGTCATTGGTGATTGTGGCGATTATGCTCCTCAGTAGTATTGGGGCGACCAACAATACCGGGCAACTGACAGTGGTGCTATTCTATGTGCTCCATCAACTCTCCAAATTGAGTATTTATTTCGGGGTGTGCAACTTTCGTGGTGACTGGTTACCTGCCCATTTATCGTATATCACGGCGTTCTTTGGTCCTACACGGAATCATTGGTTTGCAATCATCGCACTCGGTGTGGCAAGCATGATTTTGCTCTGGGCTGGCCACCATGCGCTTACCGCAACGACAACATCACTACAAATTGCGGCAACATTTTGGGTGTTGCTTGCGAGTGTTGCTATTCTCGAAATCATCGTATTACTTATTCCACCCGCATATTTACACCGTACCTTGGCATTCCTCACGCATTTATCAGTTGCAGCGAATACCAAATCACGCTGATATCGTCTATACTGTACATATTGTATAAATTGTGCAGATACGCACGGTTACCGGCGTGAAGAGGTTTGCATGGCGGTCATTTTGGCAATTGACGAAGATGTTGTACTGACTATGAGCTTGGATCTCCAGCTCGGTCACGTGGGGCATACCGTGCAACGTGCCAACACCATCACCGTCGCACTGAGTCACTACAGCCAGACCACACCAACTGTGGTCGTCATTGATCCCAGTCTAGAAGAGCAAAACGGCTGGCAACTCGTGACCAAATGGGTGACGACTGTCCCCGTAGTGATTATCAGTCATGACCCGACAGATGCCACACGCCAACGTGCTGAAGCACTCGGGTGTGCAGCCGTGCTCACCAAACCGTTTCTAATGCGTGACCTTGTCAACATGCTGACACCCTTTCTTGAGGGAAATGCGAGTAGCAAAAAACCACCCCGTAAGCGTGCTACTGCATCGCAACCAATTGTTGAGGGTGAGAGTAAGCAGGTGCGTGCACCGCGCAAGCGCACTCAACGTACCGAACCACAGCCCGTGGTGCCATCCGTACCGACCCCACGTGAAGACACGTTGGGTATCGGGATAAGTGATGCCGACGAACAACTTCTTGCCGGTCTGCCCACAACAGCACCGAGTTCCACGGCATTTCCACAACGCCAAGAGACGCTCGGCATGCGTATGCGCAACGAACGCTTGAAGCGCAATATTCCCCTTTCCCAAATTGACTTGATTATCGGCGTGCACATGGCGCATGTCCAAGCGATGGAGGAAGATCGCTTTTCATATTTGCCACGTGGGCGGATGGCCGAAGAAATCATCACCAAATATGTGCGGTACTTGGGTATGGATGTAAACGAAGCACTCAATCACTACCGCAACTTCAAATATGCCGAGCAGGTCGAGCCGATCGTGTCCTATGGTGCAGAGAATCTCCAACTCGCGTCGTACGGTTGGGTGTTGCAACTCATCATGGCACTCGTCGTGCTGGGGCTCATCGGCTGGGGCATTTACCGCGTGGATCGTGCACGAGTGATGCAGTATGCGGGTGGCATGATTGAGGTCGTCTTTCCCCCAACTGCAACACCAACGGCAACCCAAACCGCTACAGCGAGTATCACACCCAGCTATACGGCAACAATCACACCGAGTGCGACTGCCACCTGGACACTGACGCCGAGCGACACCGCCACCGTCACGCCGACACCGACGCGCACACCACGCCCGTCACGTACGTTCACGCCCACACGCACATTGCGCCCGTCGCGCACATTTACGCGCACCCGCACACCACGCCCGTCACGCACATTTACGTTGACCCGTACTCCCCGTATATCAGCAACACAGACGGCTTCGGCGAGTAGCACGGTGCAGATGACTGCATCTGCCACCGCCACTGCTAGCCGTACACCACTCGGGGCACGGTCAAGTCCCACCGCGCGTAATGCCACGGCTACTGCGACCAAACGCCCATAACGGGTTATGCGGCTGGCCAATACTCAAGCAGATTGGCCACACTCGGCATGATCCAGCTGGCGTCACCACGTAAATCGGCAGCTACACTCAAACCAGAAGTCACACCAATGCGTGCCATCACCCCAGCATTGCGCCCCATCTGCATATCGGCAGGGGTATCCCCGATCATAATACTGTGTGCAGGTGTAATGCCCAACGCACGACATACCGCATATATTTTATCTGGTGCTGGTTTGGCAGCAACCCCTGCATCGTCGGCACACGCATATGCATCTACGTACGCTGCAACACCGAGGTGATGCATGGTCGCGATGGTCGGTTCACGATTGTCGGCGGTGGCAATAGCGATACGTGCGCCACGCGCCCGAATGGTCTGAAACAGTGTCTGCAAATCCGCGAGTGGCAGTGCTTCGCGGCTGGGATCTGGTGGCTGCCACGCCTGTTGTACCAGTTGATATGCGGCAGCCTCGGACGCACAGTGTGCGCGTACGATGCGCACTGCCATCTGTTGCATGGTCGCCATGGTTGCAATGGCCAGTGGGCCTTGTGGGTCAATCCGCCCCGTCGTAGCATCGTAGGCGTATGCGGTTGCAATCTGTGGGCGTACATCGTGTGTAATCGCATCACTGAGGCGTTCGGCAAAGGCATATGCCCAGCGTCCCCACATCTGTTGGAAATCAATCAGCGTACCGTCTTTGTCAAAAATAACGAGCGCGGGTGGGTGGGTCAGCATTCAAATACTCCCTCGATTATTGCTCCACGGTGAGTTGCACTACATCTTGCCATTGTGCGGTAATTGTCGTACGTGCTTGGGTCTGTTGTGTTGCCGTCAAAAACTGTGTTTTAGTCATTTTTCTGATGGCGGGCAAGCGGTCAAGCAACTCTGGAGAAAGTGCATTGGCAGATGCCAGTGCGGCCAGACGTACCGGCGTCGCCGATGCTTTGGCGTACATCAACTGCGTTGCATTCGACTGCACATGTTCCATCCAGAGGCGTGCCGCATACGGATGTGTGGCATACGCATTGATGGCATGCACAAAGGCACTGCCCACCACCGGCTCGGGGAGCATGACGGTGATTTGTGGATTGTTGGCACTACTCACCTTCAGTGCATATGCGATATACGACCACATCGGCACGATGGGTGTCTCACCGATTAAGAGTCGGCTCCGGTCACCGATTTGATTGTTGAGGATGCCCAGTCGGTTGAGCTCTGCAAAATACTGCACGCCGGCAGACACATCATCGGCTGAGCCGTCGTTGGCAAGTGCCGCAGAAATCACCGCATACTGGGCAGTGACCGACTGTAGCGGGTCTGCGGGCATGGCGAATTGTGATTTGTAGATGGCGTTACGAAGCTCCTGCCAGCTTTTGGGGGGCACTTTGACCACGTTAGCATTCACCGCAAAGGTCATCACCCCATAGTAAGTAGCACACCACAAGCCGGTTGGGTCTTTGAGTGTATCAGGAATATCACCCCAAAATTGTGCCTGATAGGCTTGGAAAATCCCTTGTGCGGCAGCACCCACCGCCGCATCGAGGGTAACATCCACCACATCAGGGACTTGGATACCTGATTGCCCAGCAGTTTGTCGAATGGTGGCGAGTTGTTCCGACGAGCTCGCATCAGGGGCTTGTTCGACGACACGAATGCCGTACGTGTTTTTGTAGGATTCGATGATTTCACCGTAATTAAGCCACTCACGAGACAAGCCAATCACGGAAAGTTCGGCTTCGGCCTGAGCACGTTTCACGAGTTCAGCAAAATCACCGACGTCGCTCAACCGCACCGGGCCAGCCGCAGGTGCGGATGGCAGACGTAGTGGTGGCGTGGATGTTGCTTGTTGTGATGCACTCGTAGGCGTAGCCGGCACGAATGGCGTAAGGGTGGGCATACTGGCGACTAATTCGGGGGGGAGCGTGGGTGCAAATGCAGGTGCTTGAGGCGGTGTCGCTGTGCACGCCGAATTCAGCATCCCAATACTCATCAACGTGCATAGACGTAGCATCCGGCGTCGTGCCAACAAAGAATCACGCATTCGTTCACACTCCCACACACTATGACCCTCATCATGTTCAATCATACTCTGATTTCACTGGATTTGTCATCCACAATCACGATGGAATGCTTGTGGTATACTTGGGCGTCAACTCGTTGTAGCAGTGAGAATGGAATTATGCCACCTAAGTTCAATATGCAGTGGGATTACCACACACAAATGGTACATGCCGGCGAACGGTTACCACACCCCCCTGGCAAACCGAGCACGACACCGTTGTATACGAGCACGACCTACTACCACGATGACATGGCTGCGTTCGATGCTGCACTTGGAGGGCATGGATACGCCTATGGGCGCAACGGCAACCCGACCAACACCGCCCTCGAAGTCGCTGCTACCGCAGCAGAATCCGGCGCCGGCGCATTAACTACGGCATCGGGGA
The DNA here is from genome assembly GCA_041165505.1 of Chloroflexota bacterium. Classification (GTDB taxonomy): domain Bacteria; phylum Chloroflexota; class Chloroflexia; order Chloroflexales; family Roseiflexaceae; genus UBA965. Next base: position 19,055 of record JBEANH010000046.1, read on the forward strand.
TGTCTGCCATCTACACGGCCATTTTAGCCGCAGGCATGTCACTTGGACGCCCGCTCAAACAAATCATCGCTGCACGTGACATGTACGGGGCCACAACGGTGTTGTTACGTGATTTTTTGGCACCATACGGTGTAACCATACATACCTGCGACTTGACCAATCTCACCGAACTCGATGCGCTCATTGCCACACACCCGCCAGATATTATTTACGCCGAACAGCTGTCCAACCCACTGTTTCGCGTGGTAGACATGGCAGCAATTGCCCAACGCGCACAGACGTGTGGAGCACGCACCGTTGTAGACAACACGATTGCAACACCCATCGTGCAACAACCACTCCGGCTGGGCGTTGATTTTGTGGCACATAGTGCAACCAAGTATTTTAGTGGACATGGCGATGCAACGGGGGGACTCGTCGTGGTACGCCACGACGCTGATATGGCTCCACTACGCCACATTAATGCGACATTGGGTATGGTTCTCGGCCCATTCGAAGCGCTACAAATCCTGCGTGGCATGAAAACCATGCCACTGCGCGTCGAACGACAGTGCCAGAATGCGCTCCACGTGGCGCAGTGGCTTGCGACGCACCCTGCAGTCGCAACCGTGCATTACCCGGGGCTTGCAACGCACCGCGACCACGCCACCGCCCTCCGTACACTCAACGGCAACTATGGTGCGATGCTGGCCTTCGAACTCACCGATGCAAGTGCAGTACAACGCTTTGCAAATGCTCTTGAATTGGTACTGCCAGCGAGTACACTTGGTGATATCTACACCATGATAAGCGTACCTGCACTTGCATCTCATCGTGGGCTTTCTGCAGCAGAGCGTCAGGTACGTGGCATTAGTGACAGTTTGATTCGCATGTCAGTGGGCATCGAACACGCACATGATATCGTTGCCGATCTTGCCCACGCACTCGATCAACGCTAACCGACACGTATGCAAGTTGTTTCGCTATCATCGGGTAGTCACGGAAATGCGACACTCGTTCAATCCGCAGATGGGGCATTGCTTGTGGATGCAGG
>JBEANH010000047.1:0-27184 GCA_041165505.1 Chloroflexota bacterium
CATTTCGTTTCGCTTCGTATTGCCGAATCCCTCGGTGGAGGGGCTCTGTTTTGGCAACGTGGTGTATCTTAACACAAACACAATCTGCTTGTCAAGGGGAATTTTGAGGGAAATGGAAAATGGAAAATGCACAATGGAAAATGACCACACACGTCGCTCGTAGGGGCGAATAATATTCGCCCGTGATATTAATGTTGTCAGGGCGGTTCGTGAACCGCCCCGACAACATTGACGCTCGATACAATTATTACGGGGTGCCTTGAAATGACGCCCCTACACATTCATTGCGTTTTTGATGGAATCAGCGATGGTCGTCATGGCATCTTTGGCGATGGATTGTGGGCGCCAAAAGGTGAAGACGCCGTCATTTGTCCAGCGTGGGATGATGTGCACATGGTAATGAAAGACTTCTTGACCGGCGGCGGCACCATTGCTTTGTACGATATTGAAGCCATCGGCCTGCAGCGCCTGCTGGACAGCAGCGGCCACGCGCTGTGTGGTACGGGCAGTGGCAATGAGCTGGGCGTCGCTAAGCTTGGTGAGCGTGGCAATTTCGGCTTTGCAAATGACCAGCGTATGCCCACGCGATGCCGGATTGATGTCGAGGAATGCCAAAGTATCAGCATCTTCGTACACTTTGGCAGCAGGAATTTCGCCATTCACAATGCGTGTAAAAATTGAGGGCATCGTTGTATCCTTTCAATTACATCGTTTTCTGCATACGGGGACGACGCAGGTACGTCATCAAATCAGCATACCCCCACGTGTTAAGGACGTGAGCAGGTGCCACTCCCCCACGCCGAGCCGTGGCCACACCTTGATCCATCCACGCCAAATTATCCATGTCGTGGGCATCGCTGTTGACGGTGATGAGTCCCCCTGCCTGTACATGATCGTAGACCAACTCGCCATCAATGTCGAGCCGATCGGGACCCGAGTTGACTTCAAGTGCCACGCCATGTGCCACTGCAGCCGCACTCACTGCTGGCATGTCAACTGGTGCCCCCACACGCCCACCAATAATCCGCCCACGGGGATGGCCAATCATGTCTACGGCTGGGTGTGCAATTGCGTTGACGAGACGTGTCGTCGCCACATCGGCTGGCTGACGTAAATGGATGTGGGGCGAAGCGACCACGATATCGAGCTCGTGCAACACCGCATCCGGCAACGCCAGGCTCCCATCTACCAGGATATCAACCTCGACGCCATGCAACAGACGAAAATCAATGCCGGCAGCACGATATTGTTCATTGACAGCATCAATTTCGAGGCGTTGCTGACGCAAGCGCTTGGAATCGAGCCCATTGGTGATGCCGATGAGTGCCCCATGGTCAGTAATTGCGATATGCGTGTATCCATGCTGACGGGCCGCATCGGCCATCTGTGCGACACTGCCACGCCCATCGCTCCAAGTGGTATGCATGTGCAGGTCGCTGCGCATATCGTGGCGTGCCAGCAACGGCTGATGCAGAGTATCCAGCCAACTATCATCTATCACCCGATCACGAAGCTCGGGAGCAATCCACGGCAAATCAAGCCGCTGGTAGAATTCCACTTCACTGGAGATGGCTTGTATGGCACTCTGTTGCCATAGCGCATTATCACGGATCACCAAACCGCGCTGGTGTGCACGCCGTACAATCCAGTCGCGATGCGCCTGATTTCCCGTGTACATGGCCAGCGCCACCCCCCACATCTCTGGGGTTACCACGATAATTTCGACGTTCATTCCATTGGGGAGCACCGCAGTAATGGCCGATGCGTGCACCTGGGTACGCATCAACAGCACACTTTGCGCGACCAGCTGCACACATGCCAGCGGGTCATTACTCGCCACTACGACGTCGAGATCACCCACCGTACTCATACCACGCCGCAGACTCCCTGCCCACGAGGCATCACATACCAAGCCACAGGCGCGAATTTCGGCCAAGAGTTGTGTGCCGACTTGCCAGGCGTGGAGCAGAAGTGTGCGTTCTTCGCGGTCGGCGACAGCCGTGATTCCCTCGCGAATTCCGGCTAATGTGCGCACACCAATGCCTTTGATGGACTGCAGATGACCAGCATCAAGCGCCCGCTGCAAATCGGCCAGCCCGGCAATGCCCAGCTCGTTGTAGAGTCGCCCTGCTGTCCGTGGCCCAATATGGGGCACACGGAGCAACTCACGCACCCCCACCGGCATGCGCTCTTGCAGGCGTGAGTAGTACTCGATGTCACCGGTGACAAACAGCTCTGCGACTTTCTCGGCCATGCCTTTGCTCAGGCCATCAATTTTTTGGAGTCGATCGCGCTGATGCAATTCGATGAGGGGGATTTCGACGGCCTGCAACGCTTGACTAGCACGACGATAGGCGAGAATGCGAAAGCGATCCTCGCCGAGAATTTCCATCAAATCAGCGATGGCATCAAATAACTCGTAGACGTCTTTGTTGGTGAATGGTACATCGTGCATAGTAGGCTACACGTGCTACAACAGGCGTTGCTGCTCGCCAGATGGCGTGGGTGGATTGAGATGGGCGGGGACCACCATGCCGAGGTGCTCGTAGGCGCGCCGTGTCACGATGCGCCCGCGTGGGGTGCGTTGGAGCATACCCAGCTGGAGCAAAAAGGGCTCGTAGACATCTTCGACAGCATCAACTTCTTCGGCGAGTGAGGCTGCCAACGTGGACAAGCCGACTGGCCCGCCACCAAAGAGCTCAATAATGGTACGCATCAACCGTCGGTCATTATCGTCGAGACCGAGATCATCTATTTCGAGTTTGGTGAGCGCAATTTTGGCCACATCCTGGGTAATCGTGCCATCCGCAACCACCTGTGCATAATCACGTACACGGCGGAGCAACCGGTTCACAATGCGCGGCGTCCCACGGCCACGGGTGGCGATTTCGTGGGCACCCTCGGGGGTCAAGTTGACACCGAGGATGTCGCCAGCACGCACCACAATGTCGTTGAGGGCTGCCACCGAATAAAACTCCAAGCGTTGCACCAAGCCAAAGCGGTCACGCAACGGCGAGGTCAGCAAGGCGAGGCGCGTGGTGGCGCCGATGACGGTAAATCGTGGGAGCGACAAGCGTAAATTACGCGCACCTGGACCTTTGCCCACCACGATGTCGAGGGCGAAATCCTCCATGGCGGGGTAGAGCACCTCTTCGATGGCACGATTAAGACGATGAATTTCGTCAATGAACAAAATATCGCCGGGTTGCATATTGGTCAAAATTGCAGCCAAATCTCCTTGGCGCTCGATGGCAGGACCCGACGTGATTTTGATTTTGACATCCATCTCGTTGGCCAGAATCATCGCCAAGCTGGTCTTACCCAATCCGGGAGGGCCATAGAGTAGGGTGTGGTCGAGGGCCTCATTGCGGCCACGAGCTGCATCAATGCTGATTTTGAGCTGTTCAACGACTTTTTCTTGGCCGATAAACTCCGATAACTTGCGTGGACGCAAGCTTTTTTCGTCGTATTGCTCGTCGTCCGAGGCGTGGGCGGTCACAATCCGGGGCGGATCGGACATGGCATGGCTCCATTCAACACTTTGCTTCACCCATTATAGTACGGTTTTTCACATTTTTTATATAATGTAGTACATCAGCACCGCATTGGCATATGCGCCGACCAACACGATCCCCGCCATGCGCACAAATCGCCCCACAAACACGGCCGTGGCAAACAGCCAAAAAGGTACCCCAAAGGCACCCGCTGCGATCCCTGCCACATCGAAGAGTGGATTGGGCGGCGCAGATAGGGCGAATAAGGCGAGAAACGCCCGAACCGGGTGTGTCATTTGGGCGGCAACCCATTGCGAAAAGCGCGTGGTAGCAAAAGCGTGCCGACCAGTACGCCCCACCATGTAGCCACTGATTTCGCCGATGACAGAGCCTGCTCCTGCAGCAACGGCTATCCACAGCATCATGGGAACATCCGAGTATTGCTGAGCAATTCGCATGATGACTGGGATGTAGGGCACCGGAATCACAATCGTGGCAGTCGCCAGTGCGGTGATTGCAAAAACCCCGGCGACTGCGTAGTCACCGAGGATTGCGTAGTTGATGGGGAGAAAATAAAAGCCAACGTTGACGACAATCATCAACACGAGCATGCCTATCATGGCACGTTGACGATGAGACACGACTCAGCGCTTTTGTGTGATACGGCGACGCACAGCCACGCGCCATGCCCAGACTACCGTGGCAAGTGTTGCACATGCGGCAGCGACCGTAGCGGCCCACCACCACACCACCACCGACTGATCGGGGGCTACTAACTGCACCATCGGGTCACTTGCAGCGGATACACTGCCGTCGGCACGCTGTGAAGCGGGTTCGCTGACGTCGGCGGCCATTTCACTGCTTGCTGGTGCTTCCACTGCATTGGGCGCCATCATTTCAACCTCTGCTATCCCTTTCAGGATATCGGAAGCGCTACCGGCACCAATCGCCTGTTGCCCAACCAGGATACAGACACACAGGCTCAACGCCACCGCCATGTTGGGGATGAGTTGGCCTGCAGGAGGCATGACCAACCACCAACGCCAACCACGTGCCTTGGTGAGACGAGCCGGGTCAATGCGTAACGAGCGTGGTGGTTGTGCCACCGGCAACGCACGCATCGCATCACGTGTCAGCGTCAAATCAACGAATGCATCGTATAACGCGGCATCGTGTTGTAAGCGCTGGCGCAACGCGGCGGCATCTGCGGCGGGCAATGTGTCGTCGAGTAATGCCGACAACTGAGCGATATCTTGTTCTGTGAGTTGCTTCATCTTCGTACCACCTACTTACTCGTTCTGAGAAGTATGACGTTTCACCCGCGGTAAGAGTTCCGCAGCCACCAATAATTCGCGCATCCGGAGCCGTGCCCGATTCAACCGTGATTTCACCGTGCCGATATTGATACCAGTGATATCGGCAATTTCCTGATAGGAACGCCCTTCGATGTCACTCAGGACAATGACTTCGCGTTGATCGTCGGGGATGGACTGAAGTGCGACTACAATCGTCTGTTGCAATTCGCGTTGGAGGAGCGCATCCTCGGGGCCCACGGCATCATCGGCAATCTGCAACCCGGGGCCGTCGTCTTCGTCGCGGCTGGCATCCATCGAGATGGTTGGACGGCGTTTTTGGCTACGCAACGCATCACGACAAGCGTTAGCCACAATCCGCATCAACCAGGGACGAAAGTCGCCACGCAACGATGGCAGATGCCGATACGCCGAAATGAAGGCATCTTGGGCCACATCTGCGGCAGCATCGCCGTCACCGAGCATACGCAGGCACAAATTGTAGGCGCGCGATTGGTAGCGATCAACGAGCACATTGAATGCATCGGTATCACCAGCCAAAATCAGTTGCACAATTTCTTGGTCGTCGTATTGTAGCATCGTATCCCTACCGCATCACAAACGATTCGACGTGCATGGCATGCTGCACGAATGCCTGTTGGTTGGTGTCATACACATGGCGCCGAATGGTGACCTGGGTGGCGCTGATTTCCAACGTATTATAGGCAAAACGTCGCTGTTCACGCCCTTTGCCACGCCGCGATGTTGCCGTCCCCGCCTGGCAGATAATCGTGCCAAAGGGCAGTTGGGGAAAAACGTCACGCGTGTGCCCCACGTACGACAGATGGATATGACCGCTGAGCACCACATCAATGCCCAGCTCATCAAAAAGGGTGGCCACCTGTGGTGCATTTGCCACACGACTGCGCCGACCAGCCCCCGGTGGATTCACTAGGTGATGATGCATCACCACCACTTTACGATTACCGGCTGGAGTGGTCTGCATCTTGGCCCGGAGTGCGGCCATTTGGCTGGCAGGCACACGTCCACCATCTACGGTCCAGCCATGTGCAGAATTTATACCATATAGCGACACTCCAGCTAAGTGGAGCACGGGCTGCAAATCGGTACTGATATGTGTCTGATAGGCACGATATGGATTAAAGAGGCGTTGCCACACATTGTAGAGGGGGACATCGTGATTCCCGGGTACAACCAGCCGTGGTGTGGGAGTCTGATTAAGCCAGTGCGTAATCGTTTGCCATTGATCAACGAAATCAGCACGCTGTACGAAATCACCCGACACCACGAAGGCATCTGGGGCATAGGCGTGCGCATCACGACAGACAATTTCAGCAATACGGGCATCGTATGGTGGCCCAGCATGAACATCAGACACGTGCATCAGGCGAACCGTCATGATTCATCACCTGTTGGTGTATGACGGCTTTTTTCGCGGGCGAGACGCACAATGGCTACGAGCACGAGCCCGCCACCCACGAGCGTCGTCGCCACAAATAAGTACCGCAGGGTGCCAAGCACAATATCCATACCACCTCAGCAATGAATCTCCCATTGAGTGGCATTGTAGCATATTGCCTCGGGTCACGACACCGCTCTGCTCCTTCTCGTGGCATAATGACATGCAGTGAGCTGTGGTGGAGAGTGAGCAGTTGTATGCGTCGTATTGCCTATTGCAGTCCCATCAATCCCGTTGCATCAGGTATATCTGATTACAGCGAAGAGTTGTTGCCGTATCTTGGTCAATACGTGGACGTGACGGTCTATCACGAGAGTGGTATCACTCCGAACAACACGCATCTTCTGCACCACATGACACTCCGCCCACTCAACCAGCTCATCAGCGATCACCAACGCCATGCATACGATGCGGTGATTTATCATATGGGGAATAGTGCGGCACACAGCGAAATCTACACTGTGGCACAACAACTCCCCGGCATCGTCGTGTTGCACGACCTGGTGTTGCATCATTTCATGTTGCAGTATTACGCTAACGTCGTCAAAGATTTGGGTGCGTATCATGCATTAGTCAGCGCAACATATGGCGCCGACGGTGCCACGGTAGCAGGCCGGATGATGCGGGGGATTTTTGATGATGCGGTATTTCAGATGCCACTCTGTCAGCCCCTCTTGGCACATGCGACAGCAGTGATTAGCCATAGTCAGTATGTGGCAGATGCGGTGCGCACCATGGCGCCACACCTGCCTATCCACGTTGTGCCGATGGGGATTCCCATCTTGCCACGGCGTGACGTGACCACGCTCAGGCAACAGCTCGGCTTTGGGGACGATGCCTTTATTATGGCGTCGTTTGGCCATGTCAATCCGTATAAACGCACGGACCAAATTCTGCGTACGCTACGCACCTTACGCCGGGCGGGAGTAAATGCACATCATATTATCGTGGGGAGTATTTCACCAAATGTGCCCCACCAGCGCATGATTTTGCGTACCAATACGCAAGATGCAGTACATATAACGGGGTATGTGGCAGCCGACGTATTTAATGCGTATGTTGACGTGGCCGATGTCTGTATCAATTTACGGCATCCCACTGCGGGAGAAACCTCGGCGAGTCTGTTACGCCTGTTGGCTGCAGGCAAACCGACGTTTATCACCGCGAGTGGCTCATTTCTCGAGATTCCCCGGCATGTTGCCGTCCATGTTCCCCTCGACGACCACGAAGTGGATTTCCTGGCAGCCGCACTCTTTCTCTGCGCCCAAGAACGCGCCTTTGCCACCCAAGTGGGAAACAATGCGCGTGCATTTGTAGAGTCACACCATACGTTGCCACAATCGGCGGCTGCCTACATGCAGGTACTCGCCACTCATCATGGCTGGGATGCACCGACACCGAGCCGCCCCGTGCGCTGGGACGTGCACCCTGACGCGGATGCGCCATTCCCCACCTTGCACCCGCAACGGATCAGCACCACGCCCACCCGCGCACCACTCCCGTCACACCCCCCCCCTGCACTTCATGGGGCTGGTGCGCGCATACAGGCGCTGGCAGCGCAACTTTTCCGCAAAAAATAAAAACAACAGCCGAATCTAATGACTCAACACCGTCTTGGTAATGATGTCGTTGGTCAGGGTCACGTGTGCGGTGCGTGGCAGCCACTGGCCATCGCTGGTCTGCCACAACGACTTCATGCTGAAGCGAATATCGGGCAGTGCGATGCCTTTAGCTTGGTAGCGCGGATTGGTGGTGGCCACAATCGAGAGTGGCATAGTGGCACTGTGCGGAATGTATTTATGCAGTGGAGTTGACTGCCTTTGATGGCCGCCCACGGATCCCCCAATAACGAAAATTCAATCAGTGTTTTCATGTCCACGTCGTCGAGAAATCCTTGACGCTCGTACATGATTTGGGCGAACTCGAGGCGGGCAAAATGCAACGCAAGCCCCACAGTCATGCCATCTGCAAGATAGTGCATCAAACGGTCAAAGAGCAAATCGGCGCCAAGCAAGGGCACATTTGCACTCCCATAGGCATTGACGGTGGCACCCACAAAGGCCAACGCTCCTTCGGACAGCGCCTTGAGCGGGATGGAATTATGGACATCACGCCCGAGTAGTTCGGCGCCGTAACATGCTTCGCTGACGATAATGGTACCGGCCACCACCCCCTTGGTGAAATGGCTAGGACTGACCGCAATCGGCAGCGCACTGGCCGCCCCCCAACTGTTGGCCGCTTGCCCATAAAAATGTGGCATCCCGGCGGCTCCATGCAAATTAATATAGACCACTTCGCGACCAGCCATGGTACGGGGATTAAGCGCCCCACTGGTGAGTGGTGGTGATAGGTGCAACATGGCGTCAGCATGCAGATTTCGCAAGATGTGCCGTGACGGCTCACGCCACACATCGGCTGCAATCCCCACTGCCAGCCGCCGCCCCGGCGTACTGCGGATACGTAACAAGGCAGAGACATCCACGCCAAAACGACGTTGATGCGTGGCTTGTGTGTGATAGGTGGCCATGGATTCCAGCAGTGTCATGAGCAACGACGGGTCGCTGCCGTCTCCCTCGGGGAGCCGTGCGACGATACGTTGGGGAATCAGATAGCCGGCATCATCGCAGGCATACGGATTGTCTGAAAGGACCACTCGTTCATCGTCGGGAATCGGATTCTGCAGGCGATGGAAGGGAATACATTCATCACCACCAAGCAAAATCACCGTTGCCAGCTCGCTCTGGCGGGTAGCGAGTTGTGCGGCAAGGCTACGAATCAAATCACGCACCGCGAAGGCATCCGCACCCACTGCGGCTGGTGCGCAGACTCCGGGTACAACCAAACCACTCGGCTCATCAATGTAGCCAGCCATGACCGTCATCCCTTTGGCGCGCAACACATCGGCGAGGCGTTGCAAGCGCTGATCGATGTGGGTCCAAGCATTACTACCAAAGCGCCGTATCAGCGCCGCCCGATGCCCGAGTAGCAAATGGACTTGACCATCGCTACTCACCGCGGGGAGGGTGGGGCGCGTCACTGGGGCCGAGACGTTGGTGGCAACCGGCGCCACGCGCGCATGCACGGCGGCAGGGGGAGTCATACTGTGTGCCACCAATGTGGTATCCGCGGTTGCCACCAGATACTCAGCGAGCGCCACCAGGTCAGGATCCCAGCCAATGGTCGGGGCTTCAGCGAGTGGCCACGGTACGGCATGTGGTGCAAAAAAGGCCTGCTGGTAGGTACCATCGGGATCCATGGCGGCAATTTGGGCACGCGTAGCATCAACCACATCATTCGCACTACTCAACACGGCACGCAAACACAACAACGGGAAGGGTGGCTCCATGTCAAAATCGTGGTGCGATACCAAGCGACGTGCATCATCGAGGCGATTACTTTGCCAGAGTGCACTCACATACGCCCAACGCACATCGAGGCGACTCGGCGTCTGACGCAACGTATTGGCCAATTCAACCACTGCCATGTCAGCGAGACCACGGCGCAGGTAGATCATGCCCCGTGCTGCAGGCAAGGCGGCGGCTGCTTCGGTGGGGACACCCTCGGTATCAAGGGGTTGGTTGCAGGCCGCTCGCCGGCTCGCCGCACTTGCGGCCACGTCGTGACCGCTATACTGCAGTGCCTGTGACAGACCACGCCACGCCGCAGCATCGAGCTGATTCCGGTTGATGACCAGTTGAAAATGTGGCAACGACAAGGCGGGTTGCTTGCTGGCAAGCAATGCCTGTGCCAGGAGCATACTGGGCCAGAGTGCTTCGGGACACCGGCGCATTAGCGACTGCGCCCCACGCCACGCAAGCTGGTAGTCGCCATGATGAATGGCGAGTTCACAGGCTCGGCGCACATGCGTGAATGCGAGTCGATCTGGCAAGCGAGAATCTGGGGTTGTGGTTGGTGTGCTTGGTGCCTGCTGGCGCAACGACACGTCGAGCCCAGGCAGCAACGGTGCATCACCAAATTCGTGTTTACGCATCTCCATAACCCAACCATCCTCGTTGTAAGTGCGTCATTCTGCGTCGCGACGCCGCGATATCATGGATAACGGTTTTATCAAATTCAACTCGTGTTGCGCTTCCTTGTAGTCCGGACGGAGCTTGATGGCGAGGCGCAACGCTGCCATGGCCTTCTGCATGTCGTGGCGCTGACGATGAATGCGCCCGAGCACGTAATGTGCCGATGCCACCGTGTTGTCGAGGGCGACTAGTTGATTCAACACATCAAACGCCTCGTCAATCAACATCAGTTTGAAGGCCAGCTCACCAAAGCGCATCATCAGCGCCGTATCTGCTGGCAAAAACTTTTGCAATTTGCGCAAAACGGCGATGCTTTCATCCTTTTGATTGAGTGCAAACAAGATTTCTGCGAGCACTAACTGGTATTCACCGACGTGGGGCTTGATGGTAGCCGCCATGCGCATATATTCGAGGGCATCACCAAAACGCCGTTCCACAATAGCAAGCTGTGCCACACCTGCATGGGCTTCGACACAGCGCGGATCACGGCGGATGGCCTGCTCATAGTGCATCAGTGCCTCTGCGTGTTGACCAAGGGCCAGTTTGGTTTTGGCCACCGCACACCACACATCGGCACGTTCAGGATTCGTGTGGAGCGCCTGCATGTATTGCTCGAGTGCCGTGGCATACAACCCTTGTTCGAAGTTGACGTTGCCCATGGCCACAAACTTTTCACCTTCATCGGTGAATTTGTGCGCATGGTTGATGACTTCTTCGGCCGCCCCCGCATCGCTCTGTCCCCCTTTGGCATCAATTTTGGCCAGCGCACGGAAGTATTCGGCACGTTGGCCATCATGCTGTATCGCATGTTGGTATGCGGCACGTGCCATGTCGTAGTGCCCACGCTGTTCGTAGAGTTGCCCCAGCTCAAAGTACCACCGCCCATTATGTGGATCTCGGAGCAACGCCTGTTCGAGATTGGTAATAGCGTCTTGGATGCGCCCTTGTAAGACCAACAACTGTGAGAGGGCGTAGATGGGGGCTGTTTGTTCGGGATCGAGGTGTGTGGCACTGAGGTAGGCACTCCGTGCGTTATCAAACATCCCCATGTGCATGCATACATCACCCAACAACATGTGCCATTCGATGACATCGTTTTTGAGGGTAATTGCCGCCATAATCGAAGCTCGCGCATCCCCATTGCGATGCGTCTGTTTGTAGAGTTGGGCCAAATGATAGTGATGGAAGGGATTCGCAGAATCAAAGCGCGTCGCCCGTTGTGCCGCAGCAATCGCCCGATCCATGCGCTGATCGGCCACATATGCATCACGCAATTGGGCGTTCACTGTGCCACTACCGGGGTGCAGATCATTGGCGAGCTCAAGCGCCGTAATCGCTTCTGCCACACGACCATTGGCCAACAACACTGTGCCAAACCACTGTTGGAATGCGGCATTCCCCGGCATGCCCGTCACTGCGGTAGCCAGAGCTGCTTGGGCATTGCCGAAATCACCGTGCAAGTAACAGAGGCGCCCGTAGATGTATTGATCCTGCACGGAAAGTGGTGCCACTGCCAACACATGGCGCTGGTCTGCAAGTGCCGCAGTATAGTGTGCGAGTAACGCATACGAGAGGGCCCGCCGCTGCCGAATATGTGCCGCCAAGTCGTTTTTGTCAATCACACTCGCTGCTGCCGCATCACCACTCAGTGGACGTGGATGCATTTCGCCATAGAGGACAGCTGCCGCATCAAATGAAGCCACCGCATCGTGATGACGGAGCATCATCTGCAACACGATGCCACGTTCAAACATACAGCGCGGATTATCGCCATCAATGGTAAGTGCCCGGTCAAATGCCTGGAGTGCGGCAGTCAGTTTGACCATGTGGAGCGGTGTTGGTACGGTAAATTCTTCCAAATCTTTGGCGAGTGGCACTTGTTGGCGTAACGCCATACCCAGGCATAGCTGATAGACTGCTTGTGTGGCATCGGCGGTAACTGCAGCAGTCAATGCAGTCACTGCATCATCTACTTCACCAAAATCGAGCAATAGCACACCATACATAAAGGCGGCTGGGGCATGTTCCACATCGAGTTGATAGGCAAATCGGGCGGCCTCCAAGGCTTCGTCGTATTCACCGAGGGCACGTAAAACACGTGCAAGCACACGCCAGTGCTCGCTGACTTTGCCTTCGATTTCGACGGCTCGCCGTGCCAACGACACGGCTTCGTCGTACTTGCCTTGTGCCACAGACACATCAGCCAGACATGCCAGATTGTGGGCCGCATTGGGCATCTGGGCCATGACACGACGGAGCTCGACTTCGGCCAGTGCATATTCTCCTGCATGGAAATAGAGCATCCCAAGGCGATACACAATATTCCAATCGTGGGGAACCAATGCCTGTGCCCGTGCCATACTCTGGGCAGCACGCTCATAGTCGTTGATGGCTTCATAATCTTCAGCGAGCTCAGCCCACCACTCATGCGACTGGTCACGCAGACGTGTTGCTGCAATCATATGGGGAATGGCTTCACCACGACGATTGCTTGCACGCAACACGTAGGCGAGCTGATAGCGCGCAAATGCATCGTTGGCGTTGAGCTTTACTGCCCGTTCCGCTGCATCTAGGGCGCGTTGCATTTGCCCCTTGTGAAGCATAATTTCCGACATCAACGTGAGGGATTTGACATCGTTGGCATCACGGCGCAATGCCTCGAGTACGTCACTTGCTGCGGCATCGAGCTGATTGGTGGCAAGCAACAATTCGGCTCGTTTGCGCCACAACACGGGGTGATCTGCGGCGACTTCGAGAGCATGATCAATTTCTGCGATTGCCTCTTTATGCCAGCCACGCCGTGCTTGGACATCCGCCAAATCAGCCCGCCAGTGATGGGCATCAGGACGGTGCTTGATGGCTCGTTCAAACGACTTGACGGCATTTTTGTTGTCACCCATCCCCAAAAATGCACGACCGAGGGCATGGTAGTATTCGGGGCGGTCGTTGAGCAGAATCGCTTGTTGCAACACGGGAATCGCTTCTTTGTCGGCACCTGACTGATGCAACAACAGGCCGAGTGCATATTGCCAACCCGCCTGATTGGGACGCTTGCTCACGGCGGTGCGGTAGCTCGCAATCGCCGAAGCGCGATGTCCTAACCCCAAGAAGGCCTCGCCCAACAATGCATGATATTCTGCGTTGTCTGGGTGCACACTCACCGCCTGTTCGGCACATTCACGTGCTTCAGACCACCGCGCACTTTTGGCGTAGGCTTTGCTCATCTGGGCGTGCATTGCTGCCACCAGCGAGTCGCCACTCATCGCACTCTTGCGTTGTGGTGTACTCTTGACCAAATCGAGGGCCTGTTGTAACTCGATGATTGCTGCTTCGGGTACTCCGATTGCCAACAAGACTTCACCGAGATGGAGATGATGGACTGCCGATTTGGGGAACAAACTCACCAGGCGTTGTGCCACATCGGCGGCTTGCGCCACATCGTCGAGGAGCAACGCCACGTGACGCATCCCACTTAATGCACCTTCGTGCTGTGGCTGGATGTTGAGTGCGTGTTGATAGAGCTCACGTGCTTCCTGATGCCGTGCCAATCCACAGAATGCATCTGCAGCAGCGACCATGGCATCAACGGCATTTCCATCAATGGTGAGTGCCTGCTGTGCCACACTCAGCGCATGGGTAAACATCCCTTGCTCTGTGAGCACACGGCTCCGGATACACTGGATATCAATGCGCTCTGGTGCGAGTGTCGCTGCTGCATCGAGATGTTCTTGGGCCTCGTTGGGGCGGTCAGTGCTCAGCGCCATTTGGCCGAGCTGCAACAACACGTCCACATTACCCGCATCCTGCTGGAAGGCACGGTGCGCCAACTCGTAGGCCTGTCCATGGCGCCCATCCTGGGCCAGCGCCTGACTATACGCAAGTAGGGTGCGCACATCATCGGGGTGATTGGTCAGTGCGGTTTCAAACATGCGGATGGCAACATCCATTTGCCCAGCCCCTGCCCATGCCCGCCCAAAGGCTTCCATGACCACACTACTCGTGGCATCCACGATACGCTTCAACGCAAAGAGTGCATGTTTCCAACGCCCTTCGCTAATATGTAACAAACCGGCCTGGAGCCATGACTGGTCGTTGTGTCGGTCTTGCCATAGCGCCTTGGCCAGATACCGGCGGGCCCGTTGCGGTTGACCACGCCGCAGTGCAAAGCGGGTGGCGATATGCAGGAGTTCCACGTTGTCGTCGTGGTGCACCAAGGCACGCTGCAACACGGCATCACCCTGTTCGAGATGACCGAGTGCTTCATAGGCGTCAATGGCATCACGAAGCAGGGGAATATTGTCTGCGTCAATCCCTACCGCCTTGTTGTAAATATCAACTGCCTCGCGATGGCGCCCGAGTTCGCTATAGGCGTGGGCCATGGCATGCAGGTACGTGGTCTGGTCGGGAGCCAGTGTAATCGCCTTGCGATAGCTGGCCAAGGCAGTGTCGTGATCACCGCGCTTCCATTGTGTGGTTGCAATATCACCATGCACAGCTGGATCGGTGGGAGCATGCTGTAGCGCCACACGCAAGGCCTGCAATGCCTGATCATACTCACCACGGCGCTGGAGTATCTGCCCCAACCGACGATGTGCCATAACACTGTGTGGGGCAAGCTCCGTCGCTTTACGCACTGCAGCCAGCGCAGCCTCTTCGTCACCACGTGCATCACACACTGCCGCAAAGTCCACGTACAACGTGTCGTCACGTGGGCTGAGCTCGATGGCGCGTTGGAGCGATGCCCACGCACTCGTCACATCACCGAGCTGTAGGTGTACACGCCCCAATGCCGCATGACTTGTAGCATCATCTGGTGCCAGACTCAATGCGCGATCAAGGGCACTCCGTGCCCCCTGCATATCACCACGGGCCAAGCACACACGTCCCATCTCAGCCAGCAATATGGGGTGTTCTCCCACGTGTTGCATGGCCGCCGTCAGCACTTCATGCGCCTCATCGAGGCGGGTAAGTGATTCGAGCACGCGTACTTTTTGGCAGTAGAGGCTGACATCATCGTGCACATCTCGGAGCGCCGTATCAAAGGCCACCAACGCGGCCGGGTAGTTGAGCTGGCGCACATAGACGGCGCCTAATTCGCTGGCGACCCGTGCCACCTGGCGCCGATAGTTGTCGAGCAACTCGTGTAGTACCGTGGTTGCCGCATCAAACGAGCCGAGTTGCCCATAGGCGATCCCCAGTTGATGCCGACTCTGCATGTCCTCGGGACGCAGTTTGCTCACCAACTCATATGATTTGGCGGCTCCCGACCAATCTTGCATGGCCACCGATAATTCAGCCATACGGCGCATCATGTCCACGTCGTTACTGTTGCCGTTCAGCGCTAATTCGAGTTGCTGACGCGCCAGAGCGTATGCACCTTCTTGTTGCAATACGTCGGCTATGGCCATCTGCATCGGTGGCGTATTGATACCCGCCCCCGTCACGATTTCATGCACATGTGCACTGTCGTAGCGCAACACGGCTTTTACTGCCGGGCGCATCAACCCGAGGTCACACAATCGTCGCACCGTGGCCGGCCGATTATCACTCAATGCCACCAGCAATGGCACCACATCATCGTCGCTACTCAATACCCCCACACTCCACGACGACACGGGTTGCGTGACGAGGTGTTTGGCAGTGACCAGCGCCCGAATCAGCGGATGCCGAAAGGTCAACGTCTGTTGTTCGTAGTCAAACGAGAGAATGCCCGCGCTAATCAGGCTCTGAACGCCAACCACCTGAGCATCGTCACTCGGTGACCCGAGCAATTGTTGTGCAACCATGGCGGTATTCGTGGTATGGGGAAACACGTTTTGCATGACGTCGCCCAATGGCCACGGCTCACGGATGGCCTGCAAATCGTGGTACATGCGCATGAGTAGGCGCATCGCATCAGCAGGGGTCGGGTGCACGAGTGCGAGTGTGGTGTGCATCCATTCCCACAAGAATGCGCCACGCACTTCGCTGGTTGGTTCGGGCGTATCCACACTCGTCAACGCAACCAACGCTTCCAACCAACGGACACGCCCTGCGAGTGCCAATAGTGCATCGTCACCATCAATCAGGGTAGCAACCTGTTCACCACTGCGTTGGCGCAACTGCATCAACACATCGCGTGGTGGTAATGGCCGCAACATGCGGACCTCGGCACTACTAAACCAGGGGCGAAACAAGGGCAACGCATCGCTCCGACATGCCAACACCCAGCGTGCCCGTGCCCCGAGCGTGCTCATCAGTGTCGAAATACTTGATAACACCGATAATTGGATGTCGCTACGCAGTTGCTCGAGCCCATCAATGAAAAAGACCAGCGTACGATCGCTATACTCGCGCCATACCGGTAACACGCCGTTGACACTCGCCGCCAAGGTGTGCTCGAGCGAGTCGTGATAATGACGCAAATCAATGTACAGCGGCACAAACGGCGCCTGCTTTGTTTTGCTCTGGCGCTGTTCTTGGAGTGCGGCGGTTGCGAGTGTCAATGCCAAGAGGCGCATGCTACTCGTTTTGCCAGATCCCGCAGCCCCACTCACCAACACACGTGGTGATTGTTCCATGGCGTGGCGCAACGTCATCTGCTGCCCACGCCCACGCTCACCTGCTTCGTTGACCACCGACAACGGCGTCAACGCCCGCACCGCATTGGTGTCGGGGTGGTTGATAAAGGCCTCGAGATATGTTTTCAGCCAGTTGACGCCCTGTGTCATGCAATCATCAACGTTCTACTACTTGTTGTCCTTCACGCACAGCAAACCGTGTCACCAAATCGGCAAACATCATCATGATGCGTTGGATATTACTGTCATCTACTGCACCGCGCACCAGTAGTGCCTGGGGAACCATGCCCACATATGCGGCTGGCACCACCATCACGTTATCTGCACTCATGCGCATCTCTTCGTGGCGCAAAGCGTCTACGAGTGCGTCGTAGTGCGCCTCGTCGAGCGTTGCAACCCACTCACTATCAGCAGGTGTTTGCCACAGCGCCTCGATGCTCCGCTCGGGACCAGGTGAGACCATGGCGAGTGCATCGAGCCCGAGCACATTCACGAGCCGCTGACTCACAGTCACTTGGTCCATGGTTGCGCCGTCACCTGGCTGTCCGATCATCTGCCACAAAATCAACATGGCATCATAATCGCGTGCGCGTTGCTCACGACTCGTCAGCATCAGATTGCGCATCCGCACCAATACCAAGAGCTGTGCCAAAGCTTCGTGTTGCATGGCATCGAGTAACGCCGGGTTGCGATAAACGACCATGGCACTCTGTTCGTCACTATGGGTTGACGAAATCACAAAACTGTCCGTTTTGTTGGTAAGTACTGGCGTAGTCGCTCCCGCCACATAGATATCCACCGCTGCGCCAACGATGTCGTAGGCCCGCTCACGTGCCATCTGCATCAGCTCGGCGTGACTTTCTGCTTCAACCACACGCAAATTTTCTTGCTGCCACGCAGCAAAGCGCTCGGTGTGTGTTTTGGTAATCACTGGTGCACGCTGTATTTGCACCCCCGTGTACAGACACGATATGGCACCTTGGACCATGCTACTCAGCCAGGCTACGATTGCTCCTGCCACAAAGTGCACGCACAACACGGCAATTAATCCGTCGCTGATTCGCGGTAAATCGAGCAGTGCAATCAGCAATAGAATGACAACTCCCATGCTCGTCGCTGCAATGGCATCCTGACTACCACCATGCAATACACCGAACAGAATGAGTACCAGCACAACACCGATAATCGGACTAAATACCCCACCTGTGGCACTAATCAGCAACGCAACTATTGCACCGTCTCCTGCCATGCGCAACCAGTACGGCATCATGACACGCTGTTCAGCAATCATCATTGCAACGGTCAATACGATGCTAATCGCAATGCCAATCTGCTCGCCGGCACTACTCCCCGCCAATGCACTTACCGCCACTGCCATCAACAAGATACGTGTCGCAATGATGGCCTGTGCGATGATGTCCGTCATGCGCCGCTCCAACTGCGGCAGCCGCGATGGTGGTAACTCATTCACAATATGTGGTAGTCGTACCGATATCGTGCTCTTCATAAATGTTGGTATCGAGACAATCATGACCACCTCACTCACTATGGCAGTAGCATTTTCAGCTACATTACATTAACATTACAGAAGAATTACCCAAAGTATAGTGACATTACAATTAATTGTCAAGTAGTTTGTAATCTACAAGTAATAAACTACTCTATGTAGTTAGTTTTTACATGAAATTTTGCAAACATTGTCTCTTAAAAATCATGTCGTGTAGATGGCTTTTCCATGAATACAGCAATAAACACACTGTTTTTTCATGATTGTTGCAATAATCAGTTTTTGTTTTGTAATCTTCTTGTAATAAAAATAAGTCCATCGGGGTATATCACTCATGCGGGTAATACGCGCACAGTGATGTACAGGATGAACGGTGTCGTGGGTCACATCAAGTAGCTGTTGCGCCGATGGTGCGTAGCAGCACACTGATGGTTAGGGTTTTTGGGATGGGGGGAGATGAGCGAGTGGCACGGGAAAGTGCATCATCCTGATGCACTTTCCTCCGTAGTCGTTTGTGGCACGCGGGGATACTCTTAGCGGGCGCGCAAGTCGGCGCGCGTTAGCAGATCGGTTAGAGTTGTGGCTGTTGCATCGTTTGCGGGTAATGGTGGCACATCCATCTGGCAACCAGCGGGAATCGGGTTGGGTGGGATGACGCCAAAGTAGGCTTGCATGATTTGTGTCACTGCGGGAACCGCAATCGTCGCCGAGCCATCATTCATGTCGCCGCTTCCCTCGCTCAGCACCACCACTTGGATTTGCGGGTCGTCGTAGGGGGCAAATCCCACAAACCACGAATGACTTTGGCGCACGATTACTGTCCCCACGCCATTCGGATTTTTCACCGTTAATTCGGGGCCAAACTCAGCGGTCCCTGTTTTACCCGCGATTGAGAGTCCCGAACATTGGGGACGCGCCGCCAAATTCGGGCCTTCGAGCACCGAGCGAAGCATCCCCACCCGCGCCGTTTCGTAGTAAGCGGGATCAAAGTCGAGCACCTGCACAACTTCGGGAGCGATATCGTTGATAATCGTTCCATCCGGAGCCACGATGCGGCGCACGATTTGAGGGCGATACATGGTGCCGTTATTTGCGATTGCAGCTCCGGCCATTGCAAGTTGCAGGGGTGTTGATTCGAGGTTGCCTTGGCCGATTGCCGCATTATACGTATCACCGGTAGTCCAGGCGGCTCTGAGCGCTTGTTGCTTCCAGCCCGGGGTGGGTACACGACCCGGTTGTTCGCCGTAGAGCTGGATACCTGTCACGCTACCAAAGCCAAACTTTGTCAGCCCTTCAGCGAGTTTGTTGATTTGTAGGCCACGAGGGATAGTTTGTTCTTTGGGTTGCAGATTAATCACACCCTCTTTGTTGCCCCCAGTCACCGACATAAAAAAGACGTTTGACGAGCGCATCAACGCCTCGGTGACATCAATCCAGCCGTTATCGCGTGGCACCGAATTAGGAAACCGGTAAAATCGATCTTCCACGTATTGGTCTTGGAGCACCAACATGCCAGGATCACGGATTTTGGTGTTCGCAGCAATAACCCCTTCTTGCAGGGCAATCACCGTATCGAATTGCTTGAGCGTAGAGCCTGGTGGATACTGCCCAGAGATGACACGATTCGTCAATGGGGCGAGGCGTTGGTTTTCGGCACGTTGCGCAGGGGGTGGGCTGAGGAGTGCGGCCAGTTCGGTACCCCGTGCCGGATCAACCCAGATGTTGTTGTCGTAGGAAGGCCAACTCGCCATGGCGAGGATGCGCCCCGTCTTGACTTCCACGACCACTGCGGCTCCGCTCTGCATCGGCAAATAGTTGCGCTTATAGGCGTATCGTTCAGGCATGTTAACCCGGCGCTGTTCGGCGATGCGAATCCAGTTGCGCAGGATTTGCTCGACTTTGCGTTGTAGCTCGATGTCAATGGTCAGCACCACACTATCACCGTCACGGGTTGGTTGCACAATTTGTGCGTCGCGCACCGGGCGTCCCAACGAATCAACGATGACCGCTTCAATACCCATTTGTCCACGGAGCTGTTCTTCGTAGCTGGCTTCGATGCCACTTTTACCGATGCGGTCATCGTTGAGGTAGCGGGGAATTCCCAGCTCGTAGCGGTTGACTTTTTTCTGGATGATGCCACAC
Source organism: Chloroflexota bacterium (assembly GCA_041165505.1). Classification (GTDB taxonomy): domain Bacteria; phylum Chloroflexota; class Chloroflexia; order Chloroflexales; family Roseiflexaceae; genus UBA965. The sequence goes on from JBEANH010000047.1 coordinate 20,507, forward strand.
TCAACGGCATGACCAATTGAATCGAGGAGCCCAACCACCCACGAACGTGCCGGATTCTGGCGCACCAGTTCACATGAACCAACACGCCCCACATACCCCAAGACGTGTGACAGCGATTGTACGTCATCGCTCAACGGGTACCGCCGGCGGTAGTCTTGTTCGATGACCACGCCCGGTAAATTCCCCGCATTCTCTTTGAGGACCATCGCCGTTGTACGTGGAATGTCGCGTTTGATGGTAATAGTCTGATAGCGCGGTGTATCGCTTGTCCGCACGAGTGTGTCAATCGGATTATCGAGTGTCAACGTACGCGAAAATTGCTGGCTGAGTTGCAATGCGGTCACGGTGTCTCGTGGTGGAATCTGAATGGTGACCCAATTTTGGATTTGCACCGTGTCCACGGTAGGGGCAACCGTGTCACCGAAGACCTGCAACAAATCGGTGCGTAATTCGGGGCGCTGTGCAATTTGCGTGGCCGGTGAAATCACCAGTGTACCGGTAATATCGAGTGCACTACTCAGATCAGAAAGCGCACTGTCTACGTCGCGGAGCAACGCGGCATCGTCACTCAGGATGGGGGCGTTGAAGCGGGGCACAAATCGCACCAGTGGCGCATGACGTTCGACGATTTGTGTGGCACCAAACAGTGCGTCTTTGGGCACAGGAATCTGTAGTGGCAACATGCGTTCTACGGGGGTGAAATCGGTGCGTGGCACATTGGCGAGACGTGTATCGAGTGCGTCACGGAGCACTTTATCGTTTTTGAGCACAATCGCCGGGGAAATCGTAAGCGTGTTGGTGATGCCAAGCACCTGACTCAATTCTGCAAAGACTTGGGCACGTTCAAATGACCCTTCGACGGGTAAATCACTCGCACGAATTGCCACCGTATAAATGGCACTCGTTTCCGCAAGCAAGGTGCGCCCATCACTGGCAAACACTTCACCACGGAATGGCCGAATGGGCACATAGCGGGTAGTATTTGATGTGGTGGCGTAGCGATAGCGCGCGACTTCTGCATCCACGAGCTGGAGCTGATAGAGCCGACCAATCAACACCACAAATATGATGCCAACGACGAGCTTTGGGAGAAATAGGCGCATAGTCAATCCTTCGTTAGTAGACGTCGAGGGGTAATTCGCCGCGACGAATACTCCGCACCCAGCGTAGGATCAAAAAGACGGGGAGTGCAGGAATCACGACAACCAACATCTCGGGGAGCGCCACTGCAATCAGATATGTTACAAAATCATATCCACCAAACTGAATAACCAGTAACAGCGCATTGCAGAGGTGATAGACGATTCCACCCACCAGCACCGCAACAATCGGCAGAATCCAGCTTTCGCTGGTTATCCGTGAAAGCAAGAGGTAGACCAGCCCGACAGCGAGAATCAGTGCAATCGCATGCCCTCCTAGGCGTGCTCCACTAGTAATATCCAAGAGCAATCCACCATAGAGTGCCCAACGCACCACGACCGTCATCGGTTCGAGGAGCACACGCAACACCACCAAGAGGAGTACCAGATTTATGGCAAACCCCATCCACGTGATGACGATGATTTTTTGCAGTACTACCACACCAAATAGAATGAGTATGGTACGCAACTCGTACGCGATGCGTTCTTCTATTTTGTATCGTTTTGGATAATCCATACGTAGCGCACCAATTCAGGGTTCACATAGGGTTGTACATCAACGTAATTGCTACGCCCTTCATCATAGGCGTTCCGCGTTATGCCCACGGGAATATCTGCGGGGATGTAGGCGTTCGGCAACGATTCACCGTATTGACGGGTCAAACCAGCAGTCACCACCACATCACCCGTTGCAATGGTGGCTTCACGCTCGATTTCGCCCATCTTGAGCATGCCATCACCAGCAATTGTGCCTTGTAACACACCTCGGACAATCTCGGTCCCCCGATAAACTTGCACGCTAATAGCACTACTATAGTCGCTAATCAGCAGAATATTCGCACTCTGGGCATTGACTTCTGTGACCACCCCAATCAACGACGGTGGACTACTGGTATAGCGCGCAATAACCGCCATGCCAACGGCAACCTTTTGGTCACTGCCCACATCCACAACCGCCACATTGCGCCCATCGGAAATCGTTTGCACGGCGATATTTGCCCCAATCAGCATCCACGGATGGCTCTGCTCGATACGGAGCTGTTCACGGAGCCGCATATTCTCGATTTCGATACGTGGAATACGTAATATTTGCGCCTTGAGGTCACTATTTTCTTTGCGTAGCGCATCACGCTCTTGGAGCAACGCCTGGTAGTCCGTGGAACCACTCCACGTGTCATTGAGACGCTGATTCATGCTACTCAGAGCGGTCAGCCCAGGCGTGAGCAGATTGGTAAGATATGCTCGTACTGGAGTAAGTGTGCCTTGTAGATCAAGCAAAAAGAGCAACATCGCTCCCACCAGCAATCCGCCCACCACTATCATATTGCGGCGTGAGCCGGGGTTCCCGCGGAACGACGAACGATCGCGCATGCGTGGTCTCCTCACTCCCCTCGGATGATCACGTTAGTATTTCACCCGCCGCGTACGCTGCGTCGACATCAAAATATCACGATAGACCGGATTTTGAAACTCTTCGACCATTTTGCCCGCACCACGCGCCACACACGACAACGGGTTTTCGGCCACGTAGACGGGCATGCGTGTTTCTGCAGCGATACGGCGGTCGAGCCCACGCAACAACGCCCCACCACCTGCCAACACAATCCCATGTTCCATGATATCTGCAATCAACTCGGGGGGCGTTTCTTCGATGGCAGAGCGGATATCGGCCAAAATCGTGTTAATCGGGCCGGCGATACCTTCCCGCAGTTCGACACTCGACACTTCGACCGATTTGGGCAACCCGGTTAACTGGTCACGCCCACGCAACACCACTTTGAGCTCTTCGTCGAGTGGGTATGCACTCCCGGCAGCAACTTTGGCACGTTCGGCCATACGCTCGCCGATATGCAAATTGTACTCACGGCGGGCAAACTCGATGATGGCTTCGTCTATTTCGTCACCAGCGGTGCGAATCGAGTGGTTGACCACAATTCCACCCAGTGAAATCACTGCAACTTCGGTGGTCCCACCACCAATGTCAATAATCATCGAACCGATTGGCTCATCAACGGGTAACCCAGCACCAATAGCTGCCGCCATCGGCTCTTCGACGACAAACGCTTCACGCGCATTGGCGTTAAGTGCAGCATCACGTGCCGCTCGCATTTCGACCTGTGTCACCCCTGACGGCACACCTATCACCACACGAGGTCGTGGTGCAATCAGTCCAAATGAGCGGTCGTGTGCTTTTTCGATGAAGTGTTTTATCATCTTCTCGACCACATCAAAGTCGGCGATAACACCGTCCTTGAGAGGGCGCACAGCGATAATGTTGGCGGGCGTCTTGCCAACCATGGCTTTGGCATCCGCTCCAACTGCAATGACTTCTTTGGTCTTGCTGTCAATGGCCACTACCGATGGTTCGCTAATCACGATACCACGACCGCGCACATGCACGAGCGTGTTGGCTGTGCCAAGGTCAATCCCCAGGTCACGACCAAATGCACCGAAGAGGGCATTGAGTGGGTTAAAAATAGGCACAGGCACTTCCTCTATCGCATCGTACCGCCACAACACAACCACATCCACGTGGGGCTGACATCAGTACACCGGTTTACTGTTCTTCAAAAACTGCCTTGACACGAAACATGCCTTGTTGGGCATCGGCACTGTTTTGCAATGCCGCATCACGTGCAAGCGATGCACGATTTGCATCTTCACGCAGTGCATTGACCAAATCGGTCACCTGTGCTGTTGGTTCGACGCCAGTCACGTCTACTGCTTGGAGTGCACTTACATGCTCTAGAATGCGCGACAATTGTGCCTGCATCCCGTCTATTTCACTCTCCGTCAAGCGCAACCGCGCCAAATCAGCTACACGGACCACATCTGCGCGTGTCAACGACATATCAACTCTCCCCCTTGGGCAATACTCTGTACATGTGTTGTAATCATAGTACCATATGCCCGCCCCCACGTATATGCAATCTCTCTCATGGTCCGGCTTTGGTTGGTGTCACCGTCATCGTCAGACTCGGCGTCACTGTCGGTGAAAGTGCAGATGCATCGGTCTGCGTGGCTTCGACAGTTACTTGTGGTGTCGCTACCTCGACCTCGACGGCACTCAGTTGCACAGTGGGGTTACCACCGATGAGTTCAATGTCTTTGGGCAGGAGCAGTACGGCTTGGCGCGTACTATTGGCCGCATCCCACTGGCCGACTGCAACCACGGCTTGCACCTGGGTTAGTGCACCGCGTTGCAGCGCCGCCGGACTCATCAGTACCTCGATAATCACAATGGATGGACTCACCTGCACCGTCATGCCATCTGGCACATCGGTGAGTTCGACCACCACGGGGATGCGCAATCGCGTCGGTTGTACATCTTTTTCGATGACGAATCCCACATCAACAGTCATCTTGTTTTGTTGGTCGTATTCGTAGAGAGAAATATTCTCTGGCACCACGATTTGCACCGTTTGGGTGATTGTTTCAGAAAGATTGGCAATGTCAATGGGCACCGTGGCCACACTGCTAATCGCATCAACATATTCATACCCACCCGAAATAGATACGAGTGCGGGATTCACCCGTATTTCACGCAAGCGATACCCGGGCGCCACATAGCCACGGGTCTGTGGCTTGATTAATACTTGCTTGGATCCGAGTTTGGCACGCACTTCAACCTTCACCGATACCGTATCGGGAACCAGAGTAACCCCTGAAATCGGTTGGTCTGCATCGTCCACCACCACCACCGGATAGATCCCCTCGTAGCTGGCAGTGGCATTGGCTAATCCTGCGACGATGACCTTGGCTTGTTTGATACGGTTGATGAGCATCCGTGGAGCTTCAATCTGCACGCTAGTGAGCGGCGACACGATGGCCACGTTGGGCATATCAAAGGCAATATTTGCCATGGCATAACTGCGTTTGTCAATCTCAATCGGCAGTTCACTCGTCTGCATTTCGTCAATACGTAGTCCAACCTGAGGTAATTCTTTGAATGTCACAAACCCCAGATTATCGCGGCTTGGGAGAACCGTTACCGGAAAAAACCGTTCCGATACCGTCGTGGTGGATGCATCTACGTCAGTACGCACATCATCCACATTACCCAAATCAACAATCGCTTGTAAATCAACATCACGAATCTGGTTCAGGGTGTTTTTGGCGGCCCATACATCAACCGACACCGTACCGTAGTTGGTGACCACTATACCGTTTTCATCTACGATAACCGCATTTGCAGGAAGGTTTTTGATTTGGACGGGCACATCAAAAATTTTGTTGGCTTCGGGATTTTGGGTGAGCGCTACAAACATCCACAACACGAATGCCACGACAAATGACCACAGCAAGCGCCAACCATTACTCAAGGTATTCATGCCGTCACCTCGGTTTTCGGCATATCAATGCGTAACAGTTCGATTAAGTATATGGCAACCCGTTCTTCGTTGAGCTGACTAATCATCTGTCCATCATGGAACATGGTAATCGCTCCCGTTTCTTCGGATACCACCAACACAACTGCATCTGATTGCTCACTGATACCCCGCGCCGCACGATGCCGGGTACCATAGCGCCGTGCGCCACCCATCTCTTCGCTGAGCGGCAACACCACATTCGCCGCCAATATGCGATCCCCGCGAATCACCACCGCCATGTCGTGTAAAGGCGCATTGGGATGAAAGATAGCCATCAACAACGGCACACTCGTACGCGCATCTACGAGCACCCCGCGATCCACGTATTCCTGCAACCCCACACTGCGCTCAAGCACAATCAGCGCGCCGATACCCTGTTGCGACAACATGTTGGCACTGCGTGAGACGGTTTTGATCATCTGTAAGCGCCCACTATCATCGGGGCTACGCTTGAAATTGAGTTGCCGATAGGTCTGCCCCAACGATTCGAGCAGACGGCGTAATTCGGGCTGGAAAACGATGGGAATTGCAACCACCACTGCGGGCTGGAGCACGTTGAGAATAATCCAACGCAGTGCTTCGAGGCTTACCACGGCACCAAGCATCACGACGGCAACCAGCACCACGACTACCCCCCATACCAGCTGTACGGCACGTGTCCCCGATATCGCCTTGGAAATCCAGTACAACAACCCGGTTACTATTGCGATATCCATGATAGGCGCAACCCCGGTTAGTGGGTTGAGACGCGACAACAAGCGCATGATTTGATCAATGATGTCTAAATCAACGGACATGCCCAGTTCATCTTTCTCTGACCATATTCAACCGCACGGGTATGACTTTATTACACATTGTAGCACACGTTTTTTGTAATGAATAGCAGTACACACCGCACCAATTTATGATTTGCGACGTAAGGCGGGTGGCACGCGGCGCTTCGACAACGGAATCTGGCGATAATCTTCGCCGTCAAGCAGAATGAATTCTTCACAAACGGCACGGTCGCTCATCCGTGAAAAAATGCGTGGTTCGATTTCTTCGGGGCGACGATTGCTCGTAATCACCGTAGGCAGACGACCGTTGTACCGATGATTGATGATTTGAAAGAGTTTTTCACGCGCCCACGGCGTCGTGTTTTCGGTACCGAGATCGTCGAGTACAAGCAC
>JBEANH010000048.1:0-18624 GCA_041165505.1 Chloroflexota bacterium
GTGTATTCGTGGATGTGGGGGGCGGATTGCACGAGTGCGTGCCAGCGCCGTTGCGAATCAGCGGTGAGGGCCAGCTCGGCAGGGGAATCATCAAGCGCCACAATTTGTCCCATGCCGGCGGCGGTGGCACCGCTCCCCACGGTGTCGCGTTCGATGAGGGTGATGCGCCAGCCGACCTGGGCCATGGCATGTGCGCAGGCACAGCCCACAATGCCGGCGCCGACGATGATGACGTGGGGTGTGCTCATCGCGTAATCCCCGTGGCAAAGGGGTCGCCATCGGTCACAATCAGTTGCCCGACCATGGTCACAAAGGCCTCGCCCGTGATAAATGGGCAGACCTGCCCATGCTGGTCGTAGGTGTAGTGGGCGCGGAAGCGACTGCCGATGATGCTTTCTTGGATCCATTCCTGGCCGGGGGCGAGCACGCCGTCGGCGGCCAAACAGGCCAAGGCAGCGCTGGTGCCGGTGCCACACGGCGAGCGGTCGTAGGCGTCGCCCGGGCAGAGCACGAAACTGCGGCTACTCGCACCTGCGCTGCCTGGGGCGAAGAGCTCGATGTGGTCAATTTCGGCACCGTCGCGCCCGGTGATACCCGCGCGGGTCAGGGCGGTGCGGATGCGCGCGGCGTAGCTGGTGAGCTGGCTCAATGTGTCGTGGGTCAGATCGCAAGAGTGGTCGTGGCACAAAAAGAACCAATTGCCGCCCCAGGCCACGTCGCCATGGACAATCGCTCCGTTGTCGAGGGTGACAGCAACGTGCTGGTGCAGGCGATAGGCGGGAACATTGGCGACGGTGACACTGCCATCGGCGTGGAGCTCGGCGCTGACGGTGCCCACGGGTGTTTCGATGCGGTGGATGCCGGGGGCGAGCAGTCCGCGGTAGGCGAGGCTGGCCACCACGCCGATGGTGCCATGGCCACACATGCCCAAGTAGCCGACGTTGTTGAAAAAGATGACGCCGATGCTGGCGCTGGGGTCATGTGGTGTGCAGAGCAATGCGCCAACAAGCACATCGTTGCCGCGGGGCTCGTTGATGACGGTGCGGCGAAAGGCGTCATGCTGGGTGCGCAACATGCTGAGGCGCTGGGCAATGGGACCGCTGCCGAGATCGGGTGCTCCACTGAGCACGAGGCGTGTCGGTTCACCGGCGGTATGTGAATCAATGATGTCAATGGTCTGTGGCATGAGAATGATTCTCCACCAACATGTGGATTGGGAACAGATTCATTGTATTATACGAGAGTTACGTATACGCACAATCGTGCGTGGAATCAACGATTATCATGTGCACCCACCTTGACGAGGATACCGTTGTGTCTGACCTGTTTCCACAACACACTCAACGCCATCTGCTGCTTGTGACTACGATTTTTGCCATTTTGCTATGGCTGGTCGGTGGGATGGCGCGCTGGGGTATATCCCTGGTCATCCTCATGGTGGTCCCGGCGTGGTGGCTCCATCAGTTCTTTCCCTTCCAGGCATCGAGTCGGGTTGTGCGCTGGATGGTGGGGGCGACGGTGGGGCCGAGCCTGGTGGCGCTGATGTACATGTGGGCGGCGGCGGTGCAGGTGCACATCCCGGCACAGGTACTGGTGTGGTTGCTCGCTGGTGCGAGTATGTTGATGGTGTGGCGTATCTGGCAACAGAGCCGCGATACCGTGCACCCGTTGATGTCGTGGTGGGGGGGTGTGGTTACCGTGCTGGTGGCGAGCAGTGTGGCGTGGACACGTATCATGCAGGTTGCCACGCTCATCTTTCCGCCGTGGGTTGATGCGGTGCATCATGCGCTGTTGATTCGAGTGGCCTTTGAACAGGGGCGAGCTCCATGGGATTTGACGCCGTACCTGCCGGTGACCCGCTTGACGTTTCATAGTGGCTACCACAGCATCATGGCGTTTTTGATGCACATGAGTGGGATGACTGTGACCGATATACCGAGCATGCTGTTGTACGGCGGGCAGATGCTCAATGTGCTTGCTATTGTGAGTGTGGCGGGTATGGCGTGGGTGTGGTGGCGCAACTGGGCGGCGCCGGCGACCGCCATGATGGTGGCAGGCATTCTTTCGATTATGCCGGCGTTTTATCTCAGTTGGAGTCGCTATACGCTCCTCATCGGCATGGTACTGTTGCCGGTGGCACTGGTGGCACTCGAGGCGATGTGGCGTGATTCATGGCGCCGCAATTGGCTCTGGTACCTGATGCCCATCGTGGCACTCAGTCTGACACATATGGCCGTTTTTGGCATGCTACTGGCATGGGCGCTGGTGTGTGTGCTCGTCTACGGGTTGCCAGCGCGTCCCACCTGGTATGTGGCTGGGGTTGCGCTCCTCGTCACGTTGCCGTGGTGGCTCTTTGTGCTGGGGCAAACCCGTAGTGGTGCAGGGGCATCGGCAATGCACGTGGTTGGTAACGCCACCCAAAATGCCTTTAGTGACGGGTTGTTTTGGGCGCGCAATAATCGCTGGTTGGTTCCCGTCTTTGTGTGTGCGGCGGCGTGGGGAATCCGCAGGCGTGTGACCCGCATGGCCACACTCGTCCTGTGGGTGTTGGTGGTGGCGCTGTGTGCGAATCCGTGGTTGCTCCGCTTGCCCTACCTCTCCTTTTTTACCAATGAAACAGTGACCACGGCCATGTATGTACCGCTCGCACTCGGGATTGCGTGGCTGGCCGTGTGGGTGGCACAGCGACTGCATGGGCGCGCATGGGTGGTGGCACTCGTGATTACCGGTGTGACGTTAGTCAACCTGGAGCCGATGCAACACGTGGTGCGTGATGACACGATTTTGGTGACACCCGCAGATCGTGATGTGCTGACGTGGATTAATACGTCACTCCCCGCAGATGTAGTGATTGCCACCAATTCTACGGGTTGGATGTGGCAAGTGGAGCGTGGGAGTGATGGTGGCTGGTGGGCATTACCACTGACGGGACGGATGGTGACCACCCCACCTGTGCTCTACACCTACGGGGATGATGCCTGGGTGGCGCAGGTGAGTGCCACCACCCAACAGACGAGTACCATGGATGGGAGTGCGGCCTCTGTGCTCACGTTTATCCAAAATCATCCCGAAGTGACACACGTCTATGCGAGTGAACGCGGGCTGATGAAACCGAGTGTGCTCCAGGGGCATGCTGCCTTTGAGACCCTCTACACCAGTGGCGATGTGACCATCTATGCAGTAGTGCGGTGACGTATGTTAAGCGAGCGCGAAGTGCAGATTCTGGTGTTGGTGGCACAGGGATTGAGCAACAAACAAATAGCCCTACAGCTCGAGATTAGTGACAACACGGTCAAAGTCCATCTGCGCAACATATTCAGCAAAATCAATGTCAGTTCACGCACCGAAGCGAGCCTGTATGCGATTCGCCATGGGCTCCTGGATGTGGCCCCACCACCATCGCTCTCACCACCAGCGCCGTCTATTCCGCGTTGGTGGTGGGGCGCACTAGTGGGGGTGGTTGGTGTGATTGTGGGGGTGCTCATGCTCTGGCAGACAGCAGCGGATATTCCCACCCAAGCTGCCACTCCTACGCGTTGGCGTCAGTTGCCGGCGTTACCCACCCCTATGCCGGGTGTGCAGTTTGCCAGTTACGATGGTGCTTTGCTAGCGGTGGTCGGTACGCAGTGGTGGCGCTTAGCGCATTTGGATGCTACGTGGCATGTTGCAGGCACGTTGCCGTGTCCACTTGCTACGGGGCGTATCTGGGCAGATGGGGCTGGTGTCTGGATCGTGGGATGTGCGTCGGGGAGTGACGTGTGGCGTTGGGATGGTCAGCAGTGGCACAATTTGCCAGCGTTGCCAGCTGGAGTGGGCGTCCGTGCATTGCTTCGGGTTGATGGTGCCCTGTGGGTCTTTACGGAGACGCAGATTTGGCAACTCACCAGCACTGCAACCACATGGCAGGCACTGAGTACGGCCCCACAACCCGTACAATTCGTGCAGGCCGTGCTGGTGGATGGTGTGGTGTATCTCTTCGGTGATACGACGCAGGTCTGGCGCATTGATACACAACGTTATGATTGGCAGGCTGCCCCCCCGTTGCCGTTTATGGGGAATGTGGGGGCGGTGAGTTCGGTGCTCGGCTCCGTGTTGCTGGCAGATCGTACTACGGCCACACTCTGGGCCTATGCACCGAGTAGTGGTGTGGTGAGTGCGCAGATGGTACCACCTACCATTCAGCTGGGGGCGCAGGCCGTGCAATGGCAGAACTATGTGCTTTTTCCCAATAGTGATGGCAGTGCGGTGCCCGCATATCAGGCCGTGTTTCAAACGTTTGTTCCCGTATTACCGGATCCATAAAAAAATGGGTGGCGCATATGCGCCACCCACGTTCCGTTGGTGTGTAATTATTGGGGAATGCCGTTGAAGTCCTCACCAGATTGCCCGAGTGGTGTCATACTCAATACGCGAGTAACTACGGCAATGGTACTACCGGTAGCAGTAAAGACGGCACTACCCGCATAGACGATGGCGCCGTTGACTTCCCAATAGCCGAATTCGTTGCTGGTGCCTATCGCTGTGACGCTAGCAGGGCTGAGTGAGGCTTTTGATCCTGTAGCAATAGTGGTATTAAAGTCACTGCCAATTTGCGTGCCTGTGTGGTCGTAGAGCTTCATGGTGACAGCGGCTGACCCTCCACCCACGTTTTGTACCGCAAAGAGGGTACGTTGTCGTGATTCGCCGCGGCAGGTTGCATCGCTTGGCATCGGGGTAAAGCATTTGTTGCTGTAACGCACATAGGGGACCACGACGGTGGCACTCCCCGTGATGATGCCAGGGGTAGCCGACGAAATGCCGGCGCCGATGACTTTGCTGATTGCTACAATGTTGCCACCGGCTGCAGTGATGACTGCCGATCCCACTGCACTAGCAGGCATCGCACTACCCGTCAGGGTGGCAGAATTCCCCACCGATGTGAGCGCCGTCTGGCATCCAGGCACACTCGCTTTGGCACCTGCGGGAATGGGCACGGTAACCGCCGTTGACGTCGCACTCCCCAATGTACCGTTGGCAGCACGTATCTGGTAGTTGTACGTGACCGTCACCGTATTGGTCGTACTGGCCAGGTTTTGGATGGCGTATGCCGTTGATTGGGTGCCATCACCGTAGTTGACGTTGCAGAGTGCCGTTGGCATGTAGACGGTGCTCGCACCATCGGACGCTGAGCCCTTGAAGCCTTCAAAGCTGTTGGCGTAGCGGTTGGTGGTGCTGGCTTCGAGGGCCGTTGCGACCACGGCACCCGTAGACGTAATTACTGCAGAGCCGTTGAAGGCACAGCCCGTAGGTGGGGTGTACCCGGTAGCCGGTGTAAAACTGGAGATACTGCCGAGATCAACACTGACCACGTCACCTGCTGTTACGGCTTGGCTGCTGACGGGTGTAGCCGCCGTGTTGCCGTTGGGCCATTTCAGCGTGACGGTGACATTTGCTGAGCTCCCGCTGACATTTTGTACGTTGAAGCGTGTCGTCAGACTGTCAGTAAAACACGTCTTGAGGACAGTGGGAATAATGATATTCGTGCTGCCATCACTGTTGCTAAAGCCATTTGAGACGGGTCGCGTTTTGATGACGGCGTCGTTGGAAACTTGCACCACGGTGGCCACGAGAGGCTGGTTGGCAGAGATGACTGCGCCACCCTTCCACGTGGTGCTTAGATTTGTGATGCTGGATACCGACAGTGATGCACTCGCGTTGGGGGCAATCGAACGCACACTCCCATCCGGGTTGGTCAGCGGGTAGTCAACCGTAGATGTTGAATCAGCATCGTATAGGGTCACACTCAAATTTGCATCTGCGGTGCCAACGTTCATGTACGTGATTGACGTAATGTATTTGGTGGCATAGGCATTGGATGCTGCCACAGCAGCGGTATGTGGTCCAAAGACGACCGATATGCCGAGTAATAGCGCAACACACAGGCGCCGGAATGTCGTCATGGTGACTCCTCTCATAATTTATCCTGACTTTACTATAGACGGTCATACGGCAATATGCCATAATACCTTTGGATTATTTGAGGGAAATAACCATGAAAAAGTTCCCAATCATGCTTGTTTGGTTACTCATCACACTGGTGACGAGTGCCTGTACCGCACCCACACCACAAGGCACAGCGCCACCCACCCCAGCAGTGCCCCATACGGCGGGGATGGCGTTGATGCGTGGGCGCTTGGTCAATGCGAGTGGTGGAGTCATTGCCAACCGGAGCATTTATTTGGCTACCGTCTATGGCAGTGGTGACAAACAGGCCTACGTCTTTGATTCGGGGGCTGGGGTTGGTGGGGTGACCGATGCCGATGGCGCCTTTGCGCTCAACAACATTCCACCAGGACGCTACGTGTTGTTGCTCGTGCTCGGTGAGGGACAAACGATTGCGATTCTCGATACCAATGGCAGCGAAAAAATCTGGGAGCTTACTGCGGATCAGTTGACGGACGTGCAGACGGTGCGCATTCAAATGCCGTCGCCGTAAGCTGTCGTGTTGCGAATATCGCATATTGTGCGTCACACGTGTCGAGGGCGCGTATCAGTGCTGATGCGTCGGTTTCGCTGATGTCGAGACACCACGTTGCGAGCCCATGGTCGTGCATGGTGGCACTCGCTTTGGGCAGATAGCTGAGTACCACACACGGGAGTTGGCATGCAAGGCGGAGAATGGCAGCATGCAGACGTGTAGTCAACAAGCGGTCGAGCTGTGCATAGGCGTGTTGGAGTGCGCGTGGTTCACCGATAAACGGTACGAGCGTGACCGCAGGATGGGCCAGCTGCGCATACAAGCGCTGTGCTACCTGTGTGTCGTCCCAGTCAGGATTGCGGTCTTGGCATTGCACAAAGATGCGTATTTGCCAGCCAAGTGCCAGGTAGTGGCGCATCACCCGTATTAATAGTGCTTCATAGGGGTGTTGACCCGTAAACCCGGCATATTGTGCCCCCCAGTTGATTGCGGTGATACCGAGGATGGGTGGGGTGTTGTGAACGGGAGGGTGGGGATTCGCCCAGCGCCACGCCATATCGGCAGCTACGGTGTGCGCGATGCCGTGACGGTGCAACCACGCACTACTCCACGATTCGCGTGCGTACACGTGCTGGGCGTGGCGTGTCACATACTGCACCGCCCAGCGCAACCAGCGACTGTGGATGGGACCAAACGACTGTGGTAAAAAGACGAGTGGCCGCCCGAGCCAGATGGCGACGAGCATGTCCGCGACGAGGTACCAATCCCACGTGAGAAAGCGCCACAGGGATGCACGGTGTGGTGCGTCGTAGAGGTAGCCACCGCCACTCGCACATACTAGGTCGGCACGTGCGAGTGCCTGTAAAGTGGCTGCCTCAGAAGCATGCAACCCGATATGTGCGGTGCCACCCCATCGTAGTACGGGGAGTGCAAGTGCGAGTGCCACCATGCGCCGTAGTCGTGTGTGCAACGGGGCAATCTGTCCGTCTGTGGCATACACCCAATGACTCAGTCCATGTACAACGGTATGCGGTGCAAAACATACTTGTGCGTTGGTGCAATCAGCATAGGCCAGTGTAAACGTGGCCTGTGGGTAGCGTTGCTGGAGCATGGCGAGTTGTGCCTGATGAATGGCTCGGTCGCCCACATTGCTCACCCCATGCATGTTGCTGATGTAGATGTGACGCGGGCGAGGGGCTGGTGCCGATACCAGCCGCATGCCGAGGATACCGGTCAGGAGATAGCCGATGGCCAGCATACTTTCACACCAGAGTTGGACAGTTATCGCCCCACTTGTCCCCTGTTGCGCAATTAACACAGGTGCAGTTGCCCACAGCAACGCCACGACTCCGAGTTGTACGACGATGCGGGTCCGGAGGTGTTGTTGCTGGATGAGCAACAATACCCCCAGAAAGCTCAGCGCCTTGAGCACGGGAATCATGGCTAGTGCAGGGACGAGCTGGGCGCTGGCGTGGAAACTTTCACCGTACAACATCGGCAAGAGGGCGACGAACACGTACTGTGCGGCTAGCCACATCCCCACCGCATAGAGCATGAGTAAACCGGTGGCGATGGCGAGTGTGCGGCGCTGTGTCTCTGTGTGCTGTGCCGCATTGAGTTGCGGTAGCGTGGTGTGGAGAATGACTGCCGGAATCACAAAAGAATAGCCGATGATGCTCCATGCACCACGGTAGACGCCCACGTCGTAGAGACTCGCCACCTGTGCCAACATGAGCGTGCCGCTATACGTGTAGAGTTGTGCACAGACATCGGAGACCACAAAGGGGATGCCAGTGCGCAGAGGGACCTGTGTCGTCGGATCTGCGGGTGGGAGCGCCCGATGGCTGATGCGCCAACTCACGAGACACACACCAACAGCGATGATGGCCTGTGTGGCTACGATTGTTTCAATGCGCCCTGCTGCGCCGGCAAGCACAGCGCCAAGGATGAGGAGCATGTGGCTACTCTGAATGATGGCCACCGTACGATGCTGATTGATGGCGCGCAGACTCTGCCACATGCTATTGCTGATGCTGTCGGCACTCACTGCCACCAATCCGAGGAACATCAGCGCTGGGACGATTTGGGTGGGAATGATGCCCCCCACGAATACGATGCCACAGCCAACGGCGAGACTGATTTTGATGGTGAGAATGCGACGGCGTGCATGGTGAAGCTGGGCGGGAAAACGACTACCGTAATCGAGTAACCACATGTCGAGCCCAGCTCCGATGATGGCACTGACAATCGCCAATGACGCATACAACAGCGTATAGGCGCCGTATTGGGTGACCCCCAACGCCCGCACCATGAGCACTTGGGCGATGCCCGCAATAAGCTGACTGATGGCGGTGCCACTGAGTGCGGCCACAAAATGGGTGCCGAGGTGCTTCATGGTGCCCTCCACCATGCGCATAGTGCCAAGAGTAGCCCGCCTACCACACCAATGCCCCAGGCCCATGCGCGTGCCCAGACCCAACCACCCGGCCGTGCAGGGTGTGAGGGGGCTGTTGCATGGGGCAGGGGGAGCGACCCGATGCGGTGCCGTAGATAGTGGCGGGCAACGTGATCCCCGGCCAATGCATACCACAGGTGGACTGCGAGCATGCCAGTAGTGTAGCCGTGCTCGGCACGTGCCAATGCGACTGGCGTCTGCCAAGCATCGTGTGTGATGCGTAACCGAGGGTCATAGATGCACTGATGCCCGGCACGTAACAAGCGGAGCATGAATTCTATGTCCTCACCCGCATTCAGCCATGCACCGGCGCCCAACCAGGGGTGGAATCCACCGTGTGCGATGGCGATGTGGCGTGCAACCAGCATGTTGTTGCCCTGCCCGAGATGTTCCAAAATAGGCACGGGAACACAGGTGTCGGCGCCATCTGGTGCCACATGCAATGCGGTACAACACATGCCATCATCACGACTCGCCCAAGTGGTGTAGCCGGCATGTGTGTGGTGTGCATGCAACGTGTAACGCGTTCCGTGTGGCCATGTGCTCCCGGTTACCACGGCCACGGTGGGTGTGCGCTGTACGTTGTATACGAGCCGCATCAGCCACTGTGCATTCACCACACAATCGTCATCACAAAAGGCTACAAAGGGGGTCGTTGCAAGTGCAAGGGCATGGTTGCGTGCCCGTGATAATCCACGTCCGGGGCGATGAATGTGTTGTATCAGTGGGTGGGTGGGTAGCGTGGTCGCTACCGGCGATTGCTCGATGATGAGCACCGGCATGTGGGTGGTGCCGATGAGTGCGATGACCTGGGTAACCCAGCGTTGCAGTTGGATAGGACGCTGGCGTGAACAGACCACCAGCGTAATTGTGGCGTTAGCTGCGCTGATGCCAGAGTGCATTGGCGACCCCCATGTACCACATCGTGCGCAACCAGGCACATCCGAACCATACAGACGGCGTACGCCACCAATGGCGTAGATGCAAGACGGCCAGTACCGGTGCACCAACCACGATGAGAGGTGCCAGCCACCAGCGTGCCTGACGGAGCAACGATGGTGCCTGTGGGTGTGTGGCAACGATGCGTGGCCACTGATGCCCGTAGCGCCACAACCGTGCACTGGCTGCCCACCAGCCATCGGGGCGGGGATGATGGCTGATACTGGCCTGTGCGAGCACGTAGGGGGTGGCCGTATACCCCATGCGCAAGCTGATATCGCTATCCTCACCAGCAGCCCCGGCAAAATGCTCGGCAAAACCGCCAATTGCCAGAATATCGGTACGACGGAACGCCACAGCCATGCTCATCAACAGCGGGGGGATGTGCCGTAGGCGCTGGCGCTGTTGGTGCCCTGCCATGACGCGATGCATGCAGCGGCGCCAGTATCCATCGTGTGGCGCATCATCGAGGGTGGCGCCAACCATGCCGATATGCGGGTCTTGCAGGCAATAGGCCAGCCAGCGTGGTACGTCGCTCCGCAGGACGACATCGTCGTCAATCACACAGATGATTGTGCCCGTACACGCACTGATACCCAGGTTGCGGGCACGCGCTGCACTCACGAGTGTGGGGGTAGCAACATGACGCACGCCTGGGTAGGTAGCGGTATGTGCGGGGTGGACCACCACGATGTCGTGGTGGCCGTAGTGGTGTAATTGCCCGATGAGTGCCGCACATTGGTGCGGATCACGGGTGGGAATCACGATGCTAATTTGATTCATACGAGCCGATGAACCCTCCCCCAAGTGTGCGCAAGTGAATCCCACTGGAAGGCAATCACACGGTGTTGTACCTGACTCGGCACAATCTGCTGTGTCATGATAGTAGCACAGGCGTGGGCAAGTGCCGGTGCATCCCCTGCAGGGACAAGGATACCTGCATCGCCGATGAGGGTGGCACGGTCGCCAACGGGGCTACTAATCACGGGGGTGCCGACGGCTAGACTTTCGAGAATTTTGAGTGGAAAGCGTGCAGCGGCGGCGGCGTTGGCAGGTACAGGGTCTACACTCGCACTGGCTCCACGCAAGAGCGTTGCCACATGCGAGGGGGGGATGGCGCCGAGCCAGATGCAGCGTGGTGCAATACCCAGCTGGTGGGCCAGTGCTTGGAGTTTGGCTGCATCATGACCACTGCCTGCAATCACTAGTGGCGGGATGTGCGCATTGAGCGCCACCGCCTGTAACAGGATATCGAGTCCGTGTGCCTGTGTCGCAAGGTTGCCCACATATGCGATATAGCGGGATGGCAGGGTGTAGGGGATATCGCACAGAGGGAGCGGCATGTCTATCCCTGTGGCCACATGGGTTACACGTTGTGCTCCCCACTGCTGGGCGCGTGTGGCTAGCAGGCTACTCGCCGTGCTGACGCTGGTCACACGGGTCGTGACTACGCGTTCGCACCATGCCACGAGTCGGCGTTGCCACGGTTGTGCAAAATCGTGTGACCCTGCTTCGTCGTCGTCACTATCGAGAATCAGGCGGGCACCCGTGATGGCGTGGATGAAGAGGGCGGCCAGACTGTTGGTCGGTTGCGCTTTGCAGATACACACCACATCGGGGCGGAGTCGGATGGCATGCCAGGTGAGATGCCAGCTCGCCCCGAGCACCTGTGCATAGAGTCGCCATCCACGCAGTGGCCCCGTGGGAGATACGTGCATGGCAGCCACATGCTGTATGTCAACTCCGGCATCACGCTGAGGGATGCGCATGTCTGCCTGGAACTGCGGGTGTAACCCTAGCCAGGTCACCTGTACCCCCATCTGCACGAGCTGGCGTGCGAGTGGGAGCCACCGGCCTCGTGGGCTGGGGTGAAATTGTGCACTCGTGGCGAGCATGACGAGGCGCACGCGGTTATTCCTTGCGGTAGCGCCAGATGGCGCCGAGTGCAGAAAGGGCATCCTTGGGTCGGATTTTTTTACCCGCACGGTAGGGTCGCCCGTTGTACGCAACTGGTACCTCGACAATCTGATAGCCGGCACGAATCCACTTGGCCGTCAATTCCGGGTCAATGTCGAATCGGTCATTGTCAATGTGTAGATGGTGCATGGTACTGGTACGCCACATCTTGTAGCAGGTTTCGAGATCACGCAGATGACTGCCGTAGACGACATTGAAACACCATGTCAGTAGCCGATTCCCGAGCATGTGACTCCAGAGCATGCCCGTGGGATGCCCCTGCCAAAAGCGATTGCCGTAGACGACATCGGCACCTGCGTGAATGTGTGCCAGCATGGCCACAAAGTCGTGTGGGTCGTACTCGAGATCTGCATCTTGGATGACGACCACGGGTGCGCTGACCAGCGTCAGTGCGCTACGGATGGCCGCCCCTTTTCCGCGGTTGTGCGTGTGGGTGAGTGCACGAATCGCCCTGTCTGCGACCAATTGGGAAATCACCTGACTCGTCCCGTCACACGATGCGTCATCAACCACAATGATTTCGCAACGCACCGGCAAGGTGCGTAGTTGGGCAACGATGGTGGCGAGGGTGTGAACCTCGTTGTAGACGGGGATAACTACGGCGAGTTCAGGTGTTGATGTCATGCCATATCTCGCTCAGTTGCTGAGAGAAAACGTCCCAACTGGTGTCTGTTCCCGGAGGTGGGCGTACGTGAATTCCCACATGCTGGTCGAGTGCCCGTGCCCACGCCATGATGTCATCGGGTGGAATGGTGGCCACGGTGCCCGCTTGTTGGCCAATGGCGCCACTCGTGCTTGCGAGTATGGGCAAGCCGACGCTTGCGGCGAGTGTGGCCACCCCGCTCACGCTCCCGGTGCGGTACGGCAATACCAAGACGTCGGCGGCTTGCAAGTAGTTCGCCACCTGTTCGTTGGGAATATAGCGATCATGCACGATTAGACGTCCAGCGAGTGCGGGATGCTGCATGAGTGTCGTGATGTGGGGACGCACGTCGTCCCACCATTCTCCGGCCACAACCAGCACCATGGGGCGTGTGGTGTGACACAGGGCACGCAGGATGGTGTCGAGCCCTTTGTAGCGCCGTACAAACCCAAAAAACAGCACCACATTGACATCTTCGGCGATACCGAGAGCGTGGCGCGCCGCATGCCGGGTGGGGAGCGGCTGACGCAGAATCTCGTGGTGGCGCGGTAACGGCGCACTCCGCCATGTCGTTGCCCACTGGGCTGGCATGGTCGCCTGATTACCGAGAAAGAGCACACCTGTCGCCTGGTGCAACATCCAGTGCGCTACCCGCGTCTGCCATGCCGCAGCGTCAGGCTCTACGAGCTGGTGACTAATGGCGATGGTGGGGATGCCTGCACGCCGTGTGTGATAGTGGAGTATGACCAACAAGGGAATCCAATAGGGGGTCCACCACTGCCAGATAACCAGATCGTAGTCGGTAGCGCGCAATGTGCGGAAGTGGCGCCACCACTGCCAGGGATTGGTGCCGTCGAGCCATGTGTCCACCTGACATGCCACGGTGTGGTGACTCGGGTCGGGTGTGGTGTTGCCAGGGAACAACCAGCGCGGGTAGAGGGGATCGAAGCCCCAGAGCGTGATGTGGTGGTACTGACGCAAGTAGCGACTGAGCATCCCAGTGAAGTGCGCCACACCCCCACGATGCGGTGGTGTGGGGCCAATCAGCACGATACGCAGTGGTGTTGTCATACCCCCTCCTGCCATTGCTGCCACCGATACTGTGCACACGTGTGCACTAGTTGCCACCAGGGCATGACTGGCCAGTCATGTGGCAGACGATTGGCAAAGAGGATTTCGTTGTAGGCATGGCACATGGCTGCTACGGGGATAGCGACTGCGGCCAAGTGCGTTGCTGCGAGCTGGTTGAGCTCGTTGGCCGTTGTACTCGCATCAATGGGTAACCCGGCACTGCGCATCAGGGTACGCATCACGCGGAAGCGCAGTACGACACGTTGAACCATGCTCTGGTGCTGCCACCAATACCAGAGCGTGCCCCCACCAGTCATACCGAGGAGTATGACCACGAGCACACTCCACCATGGCGACGGACGACTCGGCTCCGGTGTGCTCGCATCCTCATTCGGCTCAAATTGCGACAAATCACGTGTCGGGGTTGGGCTCGTAGCGGGTGTGTCGTTTTCGGGCAGGGCACGAGTGGGCTGGGTAATCGGTGCGGCCTCGGCAGGTACGGTGCGATCGGGGATATCCGTATACCCCGTTGGTGTTGGTTCAAAGCGTTGCCAGCCGTACCCGGTGAAGTAGACTTCTACCCAGCTATGGGCCAACGATTCGCGCACGACATAATCACCACGTAGTGGGTCACGATCGGAGAGTACATACCCCTGTACAAAGCGAGCTGGGATGCCTTGCGTTCTGAGCATGACTGTCATCGCAGTGGCAAAATCATCGCAGTAGCCCCGTTGACTTTCAAATAAAATATACTCCACCCAATCCATCGTCATTGGTGGGCGTTGCCGGCTTTCGTCGTATGTAAGGGTGCGCAAATACTGCTGGATGGCCACCGCTTTGTCGTACTGTGTGGTGGCTCCTGCCTGTGCCACCAGCGTTCGTGTAAAGTCAGTGACGCGTGGTGAGACCGTATTCGGGATTACCAGATACGTGTTGTTGATTTCTGCTGGGGCGACGGGTACACTACGTAACTCGTTTTCATTGGCATACGAAAGCAGGCTCGTCATCGTATATACCGTATCAATGTTTTGGATGATGTCGCTCTGCACCGCAAAGACGTAGTTGTTGTTGATATCTGCTCCACGCAACACCGCAATCTGCGCAGTAACGCCGTAGGTGGCTGGTGTACCGATGCTCATCAGCAAATTATCGTTGCGTGGGCGAGTCAATGTGACTTTGCTGGTCACGACCACTGCCGCGCTGTTGGTATTGGGGATGGCCACCCCAGTGGGCAGTTCATAGAGTGTCATCCCCACCAGGCGTTGCCAACCTGATCCCGTATATGTGTCAAAACTGGTGGCCCGCAGGTAGTCGCGGTGTGTGGTTTGGACTCGCATCACGACGTTTTCGCTCCGTTCACGTGGACCGGCCACGCTAATCGCGCTCTGCGAAAACCCACCTGCCACATCCACGCCACCATTGCCAAAGAGTGTTTCCCACGAGGTGCGGACCGTGGTAAAGGGTGAGCGTAATGCTTGCCACACCGATAATATACGGTCATTGTTCGTGGGGAGTGGCAATAGCATGGCCACTACGATGACGGGGACGAGCAACACGGTGGCCTGCCACAACACGTGGAACGGTGTACTCGCAGGGTGATCCACCCGCAACGATTGCCACACACTATGGCGTACGGTGATGTGATTGACGACGACCATCAGCATGGCAATCAAAACAAACACCATGATGATAGTATCGTCTGCTTTGGGCACAAACGCATGATTGATGAGGAGTGGTACACCCACACAGATGACGCTGACCCAGGCTAGTTGCAGTCGAAAGAGAATCCAGGTGGTCGTCATGGTGAGGCTGAGGCAGAGCAAGGCGAGTGCTGCCACAAACAAGACCATGTCTTGGGCGGATTCACCATTGATGGTGAGGCGCCACCAGCGAATCGCGTGTAACGCGATTTCACTGATAGTGTCCGTGTAGCCGTTGAGCCGACTCGCCACGTCGGGACCAAGGGATTCGCGAATGTCGGCCACAATAATCGGCTCGAGTTGCCAGCAGATGAACACCACGCCAATCATGACCACTGCCCCGTAGAGGGTCGTGCTATCGTCGTGGGTATACCAGATGACTAGTGCCATCAGTACCGTCATGATGATAGATACCACCGGTAGAAATTCGCTATGTGGTGCCCAGCCAGCTGCTGCAATTTGCATCCAGACCACCCACTGTGCCATGATTTGCAGAACCAGCAGTGCCACGTGATAGCCGGTGAACTGCCGAGGACGGGGGAGAATGTTGTACATGCGCATGCTGACGTTGCTGGGTGGTGTCTTCATGGTGTCTCTCGTATGCCAAAGAGGCGGCTCGCAGTCTGCCAGCTCTGGAGAGCTACCTGTTCAATGGGCATGTTTTTGAGCGTGGCAATCTGGCGGGCGACTTCGACCACATAGGTTGGCTCGTTGCGTTTGCCACGATAGGGGTGCGGTGCCAGATACGGACTATCGGTTTCGATGATGAGATGCGCCATATCAATGTGGCGCACCACGTCGTGCATCACCTGATTATTGCGAAAGGTGATAGGCCCGCTGAGCGACAAGACACACCCCAGTGCCACACATGCGCGTGCATAGGCCACGTCTCCGGCGAACGAGTGCATGACGACGCCATAGGGATGGCGCACATCCTGCAAGACGCGCAGTGTGTCGGCATGCGCATCGCGGCTGTGGATGACGATGGGGAGTTTGCATTCATTTGCCAGTGCGATTTGTGCCCGAAAGAGCTGTTCTTGCACTTCCACGGGGGCCTTTTGGTGGTAGTGGTCAAAGCCGATTTCGCCTACAGCAACCACGCGTGGGTGTTGTGCGTGGCGGCGTAACTGGTCGAGCCAATCGGAAATGAGCGCATCTTCGGGGTGGTTGGGTTGGATGCCGACCACAGCCCAACACGTAGGCGTGTGGGTGGCGAAATCGAGGACACGCGCGGCCGATGCCAGGCTATAGGCGATTTCGAGGTGGCGCTGCACGCCGTGCTGGGCCATCCGTGCCAACACCTCGGTGCGGTCTTCGTCGAATTGTGTACTGCACAAATGGCTATGAGTATCGAAAAAACGCACCTGGCTTGTCATATTTTTCCTAAAAAATACACCAACCACCTCATCACGATTAATGCATGGTATGATGCAAGCGATGCCTCCATTTATAGATATTGTATATCAGGGAAGACGGGTATGACCACGCAGTTGTTTCAGCCGTTGCAGATTGGACCGTTGACGGTGCCCAACCGGATTGTGGTTGCACCGATGTGTCAGTATTCCGCCAATGACGGGATGATGTCGGATTGGCATATTGCTCATCTGACTGCCATGGCTAGTGGTGGACCGGGAATGGTAGTGATTGAGGCCACCGCCGTAGAGCGCATTGGGCGTATCACACACGGGTGTGCCGGCTTGTACAGTGATGATGCCATGCATGCCATGGCGCGGGTCATTCGCTTTGCCAAATCGGTAGCGCCACAGGTGACGTTTGGCGTGCAGCTAGCGCATGCCGGACGCAAGGCATCGGCGCGCCCGCCGTGGGAAGCGGGTCCGCAGCTGCGCATTGACAACGGTGGTTGGCAAGTGGTGGCGCCCAGCGCTATCCCCTTTGACAATGGCTGGCAGACGCCATCCACCCTCGACGACGCCGGGATTCAGCGTATCATCGCAGCATTCCGTGATGCGGCGGAACGGGCCGTGCAAGCGGGCGTTGATGCCATCGAGTTGCACATGGCACACGGGTATCTGATGCATTCGTTTATCTCGCCCATTAGCAACACGCGTACGGATGCCTGGGGTGGCGACATCTACGGGCGCATGGCATTGCCACTGGCGGTGACCCGTGCAGTGCGTGATGTCATCCCGGCGCATATCGCGCTGGGTGCGCGTATCACGGGGAGCGACTGGCTGGAGGGTGGGCTGACGCCGGCCGATGCCGTGACACAGGCGCGTCTGCTCAAAGAGGCCGGATTGCACTTCGTGTGTGTGTCGAGTGGTGGGGCGGCCCCCAATGCCAAAGTCGCCGTCGCCCCCAAGTACCAGGTGCCCTTTGCGGCACAGGTCAAGCGCGAGGTAGGCATCATTACGCGTACGGTGGGCATGATCAACGACCCGCTGGTGGCCGAGCAGATTGTGGCGGATGGTGAGGCGGATTTGGTGGCGTTGGGACGGGCCTTTCTGGACGAGCCGACCTGGCCACGCCGTGCCGCCATGGCACTGGGCGTAGAGCCCTTTTATCCGCGTCAGTACGAGCGCTCGGCACCGAAGCTGTGGACGCTCAATAATGGAAAATTAAGAATGAAGAATTAAAAATTACGAATGATGGGAATGCCGGGGTGTCATTTCATGGCGCCCCGTGATTGTATGGCGCCTCGGCATCCCATGGCATAATAGATGCAGACTCGTACGTTGAAAGGAATCTCCCCAATGCTCGATGCCATCAAACGCAATCACGCCAACTTGCACCAGCGCACCTTGCCCAATCTGTTTGCCAAACTGAGTGACGCGCAGCTGCGTACGCGGCCGCGCCCCGAAACGAACTCGATTGCCTGGAACATCTGGCACCTGCTGCGCATCGAGGATATTACGCTCAACCGCTTTGTGGCGCTCACCCCACAGGTTCATACCAGCGGTGGCTGGCAGGCGCGGCTCGGTATCGCCTATGGCGATATGGGTACAGCCATGGCGCTGAGCGATGTGGATGCCTTGTCGCAACAGATCAATCTGACCGAATTGGCCAACTACGCTACGGCAGTTGGTGCGCAAAGTACGCAGACGTTGCAGGGCTTTGATATGGCGTTGGTCGGGCAAAAGCGCCCCGAGGCGCATATGCGTGCCGTCATCGCTGGTGAACAGGTCTGTCTGCCGGCCATCGTCGAAGGGGTGGTCAAATACTGGGGTAACCTGACCATCGAGCAGTATGTGGTGGACTACTGCGTACTGCATCCGTCGCTGCATGTGGGCGAAATCGGTGTGCTGGCCGGCTTGCATGGCGTAGCCCTGTAAGTGATGCGCGTGGCGGTGGGCCCTACGCCCACCGCCACCCTGCGGGTGTCGGTTGATGCACGAGACGCCAACCCATGTGGAATGTTTTTTCC
>JBEANH010000049.1:0-18154 GCA_041165505.1 Chloroflexota bacterium
ACATTCCCTTCTTGCTCCCCCCATACCCTTTCCCCATCCTGTCTATCCTGCCCATCTATGGTCCCTTTTCCCCATCCTGCTGATCTATGTTACCTCTTGTCCATTCGTGGAAACATTCCCCTCTTGCCCCCCCATACCCTTTCCCCATCCTGTCTATCCTGCCCATCTATGTTCTTTTTTGTCATCCTACCCATCTATGTTCCCTTTTCCCCATTCGTGGAAACATTCCCTTCTTGCTCCCCCCTACCCTTTCCCCATCCTGTCTATCCTACCCATCTATGTTCCCTTTCTCCCATTCGTAGAAACATTACCCTCTTGCCCCCCATACCCTTTCCCCATCCTGTCTATCCTACCCATCTATGTTCTTTTTTGTCATCCTGCCCATCTATGTCCATTTGGGAACTTCGATGTGCGCTTGTGATTCTCCCATTCTTAGAAACATTCCCTTCTTTCTCCCCCCTACACTTTCCCCATCCTGTTTATCCTGTCCATCTATGTTCTTTTTTGCCCATCCTGCCAATCTATGTTCCCTCTTGTCCATTCGTGGAAACATTCCCCTCTTGCCCCCCCATACCCTTTCCCCATCCTGTCTATCCTACCCATCTATGTTCTTTTTTGTCATCCTACCCATCTATGTCCCTGTATGATTTGACATCACACCCAAAATCTCGTATAGTGCATCGCATATTTCAGGCAGGGGTGTGTTTCAATGATGACGGCAATTGTCACCAAGCAACAGGTTAAGCGCGTTAAGCAACCCGACCAACGGTCTGGTTGAGCTTGCTTGTTGTCGGTTGACAAAAGCCCGCCCACCAGACAGGTGAGGCGGGTTTCGTGTTTTTGTGCATCAGAGAGCGCAGAGGTGATGTATGAATCTTGTATTTCGTGGCATCATGTTGGGGGTGGCTATTGCGGCGCCCGTCGGTCCCATCGGGCTACTGTGCATCCGGCGCACATTGGCGCACGGCTGGCGTGCCGGGTTTGTATCCGGGTTGGGGGCTGCCACAGCAGACATGTTCTACGGTGTGTTGGCCGCATTCGGGTTGACCGCACTTGCTAGTCTGCAACGTCCTGCCGCCGTTATCGGCGGTTTTTTGTTGCTCTGGATGGGCTACACCACATTTCACAGCCTACCCAAACACGCTGCCACTGTACGCCCCGGCAACATGTATCTCTCCACCTTGGCACTGACCATCACCAATCCCGCCACCATTCTCACCTTCCTCAGCCTCTTTGCCGGCGTGAGTGGCGTCACCACCCTCGCTCGTGGCGATGCGGTGGCATTAGTCAGTGGCGTCGGGTTGGGATCAGCACTCTGGTGGCTCATTTTGGCCGGAGGGACGGCCTGGCTGAGGCGCGACATCAGCGCCACCGGCATGCAGTGGATGAATCGGCTATCGGGAATCATCATATGTGGCTTTGGAATCGCCGCGCTATGGAGCATCTTCAAATGACACACGACAAACATCGTATCGAAACGCGCACCGTGCACACCGGCAATCACATTGACCCCACCACCGGCGCCGTGGTGCCCCCCATTGTCATGTCAACCACTTTTGCCCGTGAAGCTGACGGCTCTTTTCCCAGTGGTTATGTCTATACACGTGGTAAAAACCCCAACCGCGCTGCCCTCGAGGAATCCTTGGCCATGCTCGAGGGTGGCGTGCGCGCCATGGCATTTTCTTCGGGGCAAGCAGCCACCAATGCCGTCTTTCAGATGCTCAAACAAGGCGACCACGTGATTGTACCGGATCAGGCATACTTCGGTACACCAGCCCTGATGCGCGACGTCTTTGCGCACTACGGACTCACCTTTAGTCGCGTTGACATGAGCAATCTCGACGCGGTGCGCACCGCAGTCACTCCACAGACCAAAGTGATTTGGAGCGAGACACCATCCAACCCGCTTCTCACCATCACCGACCTGGCCGCCGTCAGCGACATCGCCCACACCGCAGGCGCCATTCACGTCGTGGACAATACGTGGGCCTCACCGATGATGCAACGCCCGCTGACGCAGGGGGCCGACGTGGTAATGCACTCTACGACCAAGTACATCAGCGGGCACACCGATGTGCTGGGTGGCGCGTTGATTTTTGCCCAGAACGATGCCATCACGGAGCGCGCATACACCATCCAGTCGCTGGCAGGAGCCGTCCCGTCACCCTTTGACTGCTGGTTGCTGATGCGCGGGATACGCACCTTGGCGTTGCGTGTACGGCAACAGGCCCAGAGTGCACAACGCATCGCAGAATTTTTGGCCGACCACCCTGCAGTGGAGCAGGTCAACTACCCCGGACTCGACAGCCATCCCGGCCATGCCATTGCGGCACGCCAAATGGTGGGCGGTTTTGGTGGCATGTTGTCGTTCCATGTCAAAGGTGGCGCCGCCGAAGCATTTGCGGCAGCTGCGCGGATGCAACTCTTTACGCGGGCGACTAGCTTGGGGGGCATTGAAAGTCTCATCGAGCACCGCGCTTCCATCGAGGGACCCACGAGCACCACGCCCCAGAATTTGTTGCGCGTCTCTATCGGCATCGAGCATGTCGAGGATTTAATTGACGACCTGCGTCAGGCCTTCAACGGCTAAACGCTGGCGATACATGAGTGTGTATGTACAGGAGGAAATCATGGCAGCTGCATTGTGTCCGGAGTGTGAGGCCGAGATTACGTTCAAGGCGGGGACAGTTGAGGGTGAAATCATCGTATGCCCCGATTGTGCCGCCGAACTCGAAGTCACGTCAGTCAATCCGCCCACACTGGAACTGGCCCCCGAAGTGGGCGAGGACTGGGGCGAATAGCCGACCCTCAATGGGGGGATTCAAGGAGTGTTCCATGCGCATCGGTGTTCTTTGTTCACGCATTCGCGTCGAAGAAAAGTTAATCTTCGCCGAACTTGAGGCCCGCGGTATTGAGTATGTGCGACTCGACGACGACGAGCTCATCTTTGACCTCAATGCTGGCCGCTACCCGTACGATGTGGTACTCGAACGTTCGATTCACCATTCCCGTGCTCTTTATGCGTTACACGCCCTCAACGATGCGGGCATTCCTACGGTCAATACTGCCCATGTCGCACGCATCTGTGGCGACAAATTCCTCACCACGCAGGCGCTCATCAAGCACAACGTGCCCACGCCACGCACCCGTATGGCATTTACTCCGGAATCGGCCATCCGCGCCATCGAAGAGCTCGGCTACCCGGTGGTGCTCAAGCCGGCTATCGGCTCGTGGGGCCGCCTCATCGCCAAAATCAATGACCGCGAAGCGGCCGAAGCCATCCTCGAGCACAAAGAAATCCTCGGCTCGTACCATCATTCCATCTTTTATATCCAGGAATATGTGGCCAAACCCAACATGCGCGACATCCGCGCCTTTGTGATTGGTGACGACTGCATTGGTGCCATTTATCGCACCAGCGCACACTGGATTACCAACACCGCCCGTGGCGGACAAGCCTCCGTCTGCCCCATCACCCCTCACCTCGCAGAGGTCTGTATCAATGCGGCCACGGCGGTGGGGGGTGGCGTGGTGGCCATTGACCTGCTCGAAGACGCCGATGGCCAGTTGTTGGTCAACGAAGTCAACTACACCATGGAATTCCGCAATAGCATTACACCGACGGGAGTCAACATTCCTGGACGCATCGTGGAATACACGATGGACGTTGCACAGGGCAAGCGGAGCGGGCTATGAACGAACGACCATGGCGCGTGCTCGGCCGACGCACCATTCACCACAGCGAGTGGGTCAGCCTGCACCAAGACGACGTGCAACTCCCCGACGGGAGCATCATCCATGGTCATCACGTGGTTGACTACCCGCGCCCTGCCGTGGGGGTCGTCGCCGTGCGGGCCGACGGTGCCATCATGCTCGTGGAGCACTATCGCTTCATCGTTGACCGCACGCACTGGGAAGTACCCGCAGGGCGCGTTGATCCCGACGAAGATCACGCCACAGCAGCCGCCCGCGAGCTCAGCGAAGAAAGTGGCTGTAGTGCGAGTCACTACACGTACCTAGGGTGCTACCATCCTGCCAACGGCAGTAGCAACCAGCTCTTTCATGTCTATATCGGGCATAACGCCGTGCAACATGGCGCAATCAGCGACACCAACGAAATCATGTCGGCACGCTGGTTTTCATCTAGCGACATCTGGCAGATGATTGCCCGCAACGACATTCGCGACGGTCTGACACTCACCGCATTCCTGTGGGCCGATGCCTACCAACGCGGTATGCTACCCCCAAGGAGTGAACGATGATTCGTGTCTCTATTGTCGGGGCCAGTGGCTACGTGGGTGGCGAACTCCTGCGCCTGCTCCTCAAGCACCCATACGTCACCATCCACCAAGTCACATCCGAACGCCTGGCCGGCAAACCAGTCACTGGACCGCACCCCCACCTGCGCGGCTTCACCGCTTTGACCTTTACCAGTCAAAGCGAGCTGGAGGCATGCGACGTGCTGATTTTGGCATTGCCCCACGGCTCTGCCGCAAAAAAGATTGACTACTACGCCAGCCTGGCGCCACGCATCATTGACTGCTCAGCCGACTTCCGGTTGCGCAATCCGGCCGACTATGTGCGCTGGTACGGCGAGGCGCATCCTAATCCGGCCTGGCTAGAGCGCTTCGTCTACGGACTCCCCGAGCTCAACCGCGCCGCGCTCGTGGGCGCCACGCACGTCAGCGGCGTGGGTTGCAATGCGACTGCCACCACGCTGGCACTCCTGCCACTGGTGCGTGCGGGTATCATCAGCGCCGCCGACCTAGTCATCAGTGACGTCAAAGTGGGCTCGTCCGAAGGCGGCGCCCAGGGCAATGACGGCTCGCACCACCCCGAACGCAGTGGCGTGGTGCGGGCGTTTGCCCCTACCGGGCATCGCCATACCGCCGAAGTCATGCAGGCCACCGGGCTCAGCAACGTACACCTGAGCATCACCAGTGTCGAGCTGGTACGGGGTGCAGTTGCCACCGTGCAGTGTTTCCCCACTCAGACCGTGGACGAAAAGGCACTCTGGCGTGCCTATCGCGCTTGCTACCGTGACGAGCCCTTTGTGCGCATCGTGCGTGAACGCACGGGCATTCACCGCTTGCCCGAGCCCAAATTGCTCGGAGGCACCAACTTCGCCGATGTGGGATTCGACAGCGACGAGCAGAGCGGGCGCATCGTCAGCATCTGTGCCATTGACAACATGATGAAGGGGGCGGCCGGTAGTGCCGTACAATGCTTGAATCTGATGCATGAATTCCCGGAGACCACCGCACTCGACATGATCGGGTTACACCCGTACTAGTACCAACACGCAACTATGCGGAAAGGATTGTATGAAGTCACGCACGTGGGCCATTGCCGGCATGATTTTGGCCTGTATCCTGTGGGGGAGTTCACACGCTATTGCCAAAGCAGCACTTGACACTATCCCGCCATTTTTACTTGGTGCATTGCGCATCAGTATCACTATCCCCGTGTTGAGCCTCGTGTTTGTGCTCACCAAACGCCACGCCGTTGCCCAGTCTGATCGCTGGCCGATGGCACGACTCAGCATGATTGGTGTCGTCGCTAGCTTCGTATTCGGCTATAGTGGCATCAATTTGACACTGTCGTCTGATGCGTCGTTGCTCATCATCGGTGAAGTCATTTTCACTGCCGTTCTGGCCTACTTTCTGCTCCACGAACGCATCGAACGCAACCGTCTGATTGGCATCATCATCGGCGCAGTAGGTGCACTCATCCTGATTGGTGGCAGTGCAGGTGACAACACCGCAGCCGCCCCCAACCGCTTGCTCGGGAATCTGCTCTTTTTGGCGTGTCTGGCCTGCGAATCGTACTATACCGTGCGCGGTGGCGTCTTTCTCAAGCGCAACGACGCCATCAGCATGATGCTCGTTGTCAACGGAGCCAGCATGATTGTCTGGGTGCCCATCATCATCTGGTACATCGCATCTGGGCAGTTCCCCGTCTTTGACAACGCGGCGTTACTGAGCACCATCTACCTCGCCATTGTGCCGTCCGTAATCTGCTACTTTTTGTGGTTTAATGCCATCCATCACGTGGGAGCAACGGTGGCCGCAGTTGCACTACTCTTCCAGCCCGTGGTCGGGGCGCTGCTCGGGATTACCATGCTCGGCGACCCCATCACGTGGCCATTTATCATCGGCGGTATCCTGATTATTGGTGCCCTCATTATTACCAGTCTGCCCCAACCCAAAGCAGTGGCGACCGTAGTGCCGGAGGTATAGCAGATGAGCCGTACCGTTGCCCTCATACTCCTCGCCATCGCCAACATCATCTGGGGTTCGTCGCATGCGGTCGGCAAAATCGCCACCGACAGTTTCGACCCCATTCTCCTAGCCGGATTGCGCGTGGTCATCGCCACTGGCATCTTTTGGGGGATACGCATCAGCCGTATCGCCCCTGCCGACCACATCACCAACCAGCAGCGCGCCCAGCTCGCCGCACTAGGCATCATTGCGGTGGCTGCCGCCCAAATGCTCGACTATAGCGGGCTAGCACTCACCACCGCCACCGACTCGTCGCTGATGATTATCGGTGAAGTAATTTTCACCGCAGTCCTCGCGGTGCTCATCGCCAAAGAGCACCTCGGCTGGCAACGTGCTGGTGGACTGGTCATCGGCATCGTGGGCGTCGTGGTATTGACACTGGGTGGTGCCCCCAACAGCGAATACGCCCCCAACCGTTTGCTCGGCAATACGTTGGTGCTTGCGGCACTCTTTTGTGAAGCACTCTTTACCGTCATCGGGGCAAATATTGCCCAACGCTACCACCCACTGACGGTGATGCGCTGGACATACACGGGGAGTTTGGTTATCTGGGTGCCCGTCATCATCTATCACGTCGCCACCGGTATATTCCCAGCAGTGGGATGGGATGCTTGGTCGGCAGTCGCCTATGTGGCCGTCTTTACCTCGGTCATTAGTTACTTCCTCTGGTTCTGGGTCTTGCGCAGTGCGGGGTCGAGCCTCGGTGCAGTGTCGCTCTTTATTCAGCCCGTGGTCGGGTCACTCATCGGCATTCTCGTACTCCAAGAAGCAACCAGTCCTGGGCTTTATGTTGGGGCGGCCTGCATTTTTGTGGCACTGGCACTTGCCACCCTCCAGCAGACGCCACCGCACGCAGGAGGTACTCCATGATTGTTGTGAAAGTAGGCGGTGGCGCAGATGTCGATTATGCTGCACTCTGCGACGATATCGCCGCCTTACGTGGTGCCGGGCAACAGATTGTGCTGGTCCACGGCGGCTCAGCCGAAACCAACCGTGTCGCCGAAGCACTGGGCACACCGCCGCGTTTTGTGACTACCGCATCCGGGCATGTCAGTCGCTATACCGACCAGGCCACCATGGACGTCTTTATGATGGTGTATGCCGGCAAAATCAACAAACGCATCGTCGAGCACCTGCAACAGCGTGGCGTCAACGCCTTTGGGTGTAGTGGGCTGGATGGACGCATCTTGCAGGCCGAACGCAAAGCGGTGCTACGCATCGTCGAACACGGCAAACAGCTGATATTGCGCGATGACCGCACTGGCACCATTGATGGCGTCAACGTGGCACCACTCCAATTCATGCTCAGCCACGACATCTTCCCCGTCATCGCACCCATCGCCTGTAGCCATAGCGGCGATGCGCTCAATGTGGACGGCGACCGCGCTGCCGCCCAGATCGCCATGGCGCTCAAGGCCGATGCGCTCCTGTTATTGTCAAGCGTACCCGGCTTACTGCGCGCCTTCCCCGACGAATCAACGCTGATTCGCACCATTGCACGCCACGACATCAACAGCTACATGGAACTTGCCCAAGGGCGCATGAAGAAAAAAGTCATGGGCGCCAGCGAAGCACTCGCTGGCGGTGTCGCCAAAGTCATCATGGCCGATGCGCGCATCGCCAGCCCGATTACGGCGGCGCTCAATGGGCACGGGACGACCATCGCCTAAAGGCGGCCATCCCCGTCTGTGTGAGTACCTCACACGAGAGATTGTGCGCTTGGGCAAAGCCGCCCACAAATCGTCCGCGCGCGATGACGACGCGAAACAGCACGAAATCAGTAAAATCAAACAGCATCGTGGCTGCTGGTAATCGCTGCAGATAGGTCTGTTGCAACGACGCATAATCCGCATGGTCACGTGGCACCACATGTGCCGTACCGTAGATGGTGAGGCGAGGCAAGGTTTGTACGTCGGCCACCATACGCTCGTCGTCAGGTTGGCAGAGCAGAATAGCCACCTGTGGCTGCGCCAGGATTTGGCGCGTATGCGCCGCCAAACGACTGAGGTGTATGAGCAGGTCACCATCGGCGGTGGTCACCACTGCCACCATGCCCGCATTGGGACCATCGTCACCAGTCGTCGCCAGCATGGCTTGACGCTGGCACAGCAATGCAATACAGGTATCGAGATGTTCGTCGGTCATCGGGAGACCTCGTTTGATTCACAGTGGAGGACGCATCATGAGTATATCACCCTTCCATTCCAATGCCGAAATCATCAGCCACGAAGATGTGCGCACCAGTGGCACCTACAGCAAGCGGGGTGTGGCCATTGTGCGTGGGCAGGGCGCCACGCTGTGGGATGCCGACGGCAAGCAGTACATTGACTGTGTGGGTGGCCAAGGCTCCGCCAATCTGGGGCACGCCCACCCCGCCGTGGTGGCCGCCATCCAGCACCAGGCCACCCAGCTCATCAGTTGCCCCGAGATTTTCCACAACGATCAGCGTGCCGCCTACCTCGACGAGCTCGGGGCCGCACTTCCCGCCGGCATGGGGCGCATTTTTCTGTGTAATTCGGGCACCGAAGCCGTCGAATCAGCACTCAAATTTGCCCGCCTAAGCACCGGCCGTACCCAAATTATCGGTGCCATGCGTGGCTTCCACGGGCGCACCATGGGAGCGCTGTCGGTGACATACGAGCCCAAATACCGCGAGCCCTTTGACCCACTCATCCCTGGTGTCACTCATGTGCCCTACGATCGTATCGAGGCCATCGAAAAAGCCATCAGCGACCAGACCGCAGCGGTGCTCATCGAGCCTGTCCAAGGCGAGGGGGGCGTGCGCCCCGCCTCACCCGGGTACCTAGCCGCCGTGGCCGACGTATGCCGCCAACACGGTGCGCTCCTGCTCGTTGACGAAGTCCAGACGGGATTCGGGCGCACCGGTGCACTCTTTGCCGTCAGCCACGAGCACATCACCCCCGATGTGCTCATCATGGCCAAATCCATCGCCGGCGGCATGCCCATGGGCGCTATCGCCATCCGTGCCGCGCTCGGCGGATTCAGCCCGGCCAGCCACGGCTCAACCTTTGGTGGCAATCCACTGGCCTGTGCCGCCGCCCGCGCCAGCCTCAAAGCGCTCATCGCCGACGATTTACCGGCACAGGCCGCCCGCAAAGGGCAGTACATCATGGAATACCTCAATGAACGCAATCTGAGCAAAGTGCGCGAGGTGCGCGGCCGCGGCCTGCTCATCGGCATCGAACTCAAAGAACGCGTGCAACCGACACTCGTGGCACTAATGGAACGTGGCGTGCTGGCGCTCCCCGCTGGCCCCAACGTGCTCCGCTTGCTGCCACCGCTGGTGATTTCGGATGCCGAAATTGCACAGGCACTCACTGTCATCTGCGAGGTACTAGCATGAATCCACGCTGGGCAGATGACATCGCCCTACTCGAAGCAGCAGTGCGCATCCCGAGTCCTTCGACGCACGAGGCTGCCGTGGCACAGTTTTTGGTCGCCGAAATGCAGCACCGGGGCATCGCCAGCCACATTGACCGCGTCGGCAATGCGGTGGGCGAAATCGGCACATACGGTCCACATATCATCCTGCTGGGGCACATTGACACCGTGCCCGGTGACATCCCCGTCGAAATTCGCGACGACAAACTCTATGGCCGCGGTACCGTAGACGCCAAAGGGCCATTTGTCGCATTTATTTGCGCCGTTGCCGCGCTGGCACGCCGTGGCGAATTACCGTTCCAATTGACACTCATCGGTGCCGTGGAAGAAGAATATGCCACCTCACGTGGCGCCCATTATGTCGCGCAGCGCTACCGACCAGATGCCTGCATCATCGGCGAGCCCAGTGGCTGGGAGCGCGTCACCCTGGGCTACAAAGGGCGTGTCCTGCTCGATATGCGCACCTACCAGCCCGGCGGGCATAGTGCGGGACCAGAAGCATCCGCACCAGAGCGCTGTATGGCCGTGTGGCAACACATCCAACGCTACTGCACGCAGCGAAACCAGACATATACGCGCCTCTTCGAGCAACTCTTGCCCTCACTGCGCCACATCGCCAGCGGCAGCGACGGCTTGTACGAATGGGCCAACGCCACAGTGGGGATTCGTATTCCACCCCATGTGGCACTTGATGTATTGATGCACGAGATTGGACAACTGGGCGACGCACACACCACGTTGCTCTTCCGTGATGCGTGTCAGGCCTGGCAGTCGGGCAAAAACGACCCATGTGCCACAGCATTTGTACGTGCCATCCGTGACACGGGCGGGCAGCCCGGCTATCTGCTCAAAACGGGCACCGCCGACATGAACGTGGTGGCACCCATCTGGAAGTGCCCGATTGTGGCCTATGGACCCGGGGATTCGACCCTCGATCATACGCCGCACGAGCATGTGGCACTCGCTGAGTTTGGTAAGGGTGTGGATACGCTGATTACGGCGCTGCCACTGCTCGCACAGCGCCTCACACCATAGACAGCCGTGCTGGTTGCCCAGCACGGCTGTCACGCTCCATCGCCTGGGGTGCACCGCCCTTAGGCGGCGCGCTGCCACTCGGGGCGGCTGGTGAGGTGCCACCCGCGGCAGTCTTCACAACGGTATACCCGGCACTCCTGCCGCCGTGACGCAATCCCCTCGCGCGCAAGCATTTCACGCACAAAACGGGCATTCGTCAAGGCCTGCTGAGCATCTTTGCGCTCGTCAAATCGAGATTTACCACTGGTGTAGCAAGTCGGATATTGATGTCTTGGGCGCTTTCGATTGGGCATGTCGCGTGACGTCCTTTCTACGACGAAACCAGCGTGGACACCACATCCACGCTGGCACCATTTTATCATTTACATGTGTATTTGTGAATATGTGGGTTTTTGCATGTTATCGTTGATATAAATGCTTATTTTTTGGTATTTTTCACAACATCTTTATTTTTTATGTAAAAAATACCAAATCGTCACGGCACATAGAGGCGCATCGTCTCGGGGAGTGCCGCATCAGCCACACGCCGATACGTGCGCGTGATGTATGCATCTAACTCGGGCATAAAGGCACGAAACTGCCATTGCGGGTTGCCATCAATCATCCGGTCATCAATCAAAATAAACCGCGGTTGCATGGCAGTGACGCGGGCGATTTCGCGTTGTTGCATGCCACTGTCGTAGCGAAACAACAGATAGTTGTAAAAAAGTGGTGATTGTTGGTTGTACACAGCATATGCACCTGGCCAATAGGGTGTCACCACAAATGCCCCATCCGGGGTGCCATAGGTATCGTGCAGGTAATCGAGGAGCACCACATTGGTAGCTACCGCATTGGGGAGCGTCAGCTGTTGATCGCCGACAGTGACTTCTTGTTGGGTTTTGCCACGGGATAGCCAACTCGTCTGCCACGGGGTGACCTGTGACGCCCACAACGACCACACACAGAGCAGTGTGGCCACACCAGTCGCCCACTGCGCCGGGAGCATGCGGAGCCACATGATGGTCAGCAGCAACGCAGGAGCAATGCTTTGGGCGAGATGACCGGAGTCGGCACGCGACACATAGACGTGCAGATAGGGGATTCCCACTGCCAATGGCGCCAGCCACGCAGCGGGGAACTGCCCCGTTTTCCACCGTTGCACGATAATCCAGATGGCAGTGGCAGCGTAGACGAGCATGGGGTAGCTGTACCACAGGCGCCGTAGCACCAGTACCACACTCTCCGCCTGCCACGGCCATGGAATCGGCACAGGCAGATTGAGATCTCGCCGTGACACGAGGATGACCAGCTCACGCAGGTATGCCTCACCAAAGCCAGGGGCCACAGCCATCAACACCAGCATGGGCAGAAAGCCGACCACGGCCCCGGCCACACACCACAGGGCAGACGCCAATCGTTGGCGCCACGCCAATGGCTGCAACCAGACGGCACCGATGAGCAGAGCGCCAGCACCTGCCCCGTACAGACCATGATTGCGCCCAATCATGGCGAGCACCCCAATGATAACCCCTAGCCACCAGGCCCGACGCACACTCGGCTGTTGCATCCAGCGTTCGCCGGCGATGACGAGCATCCAGATGACCACGTGATCGTAGAGTTTGTGGCGCGGACTCAGCCACGTAATCACCATCGCCACCAGTGCCACAAACAGCCACGACCGCCATGGCAGCCGCACGAGTAGCGCCCATGCCCCCAGTAGTGTCAAAATTAGCCATTCACACAGTGTCAATGCGATGCGCAATGCGCCAATGTCGGTGCGATTGAGGGTGAGCATCACGATGGCATTCCACACAAAACGCGGCACGTCGTAGCCAAAAAAATCGCGCATGGGCAGCTCGCCGAGCAACAGGCGTTGCGAGCCGTACCAGACGAATCCTTCATCTTCGAGCATCAATCCGACATTGCCGTACAGGGCATGGCGTATGGTGACCAGCATCAGCATCAGCGCACTCATCTGCGTAATCTGCCACCCCGGCTGGGATGGCATGCGCCTGGTTACCACGATGACCATTGCGGCTCCCACCAGGATTGCAGTGACCGGAGTGGCCATCGCCACCAATTCACGCCCAAAGCACACTACCGTGGCGCTACTCGCCACCACCAGCCACCACTGCCACGGTTTGTGTGGCATCCAGATGGCGATAGCGAGCAGCATGACGAGGAACAACGTAGGCCAGATGGGTGGCCACACCCAGCCACGGGCATGCCACTCCACACGGTCAATGGCGACACAGGTTGGGCGTTCACCATCGAACGTGGCAGTACCACAGCGCACCGCCACCACTATATTCCCGTCCCATTGCATTGGGATGTGCAACGTGGCGGTGTACGGAGCCCACTGATTGGTGACGTGCCACGTGGTAACTGGTACGTCATCAACGAACAGCGCAACAGTTGCCTGGTCTGTGGTGCGGAGCGTAGCCGTAAGCTGATACTGCCCGCCCCCCAGGGCAAACAGCTGTAGATGACCAGTGGGATACGTCCAGCGATATGTGGTTGTATCAGCAACTTGCACGTTGTAGGTGTCACTGACCCACGGCGCGTCGTATGCGCCCACATCAACGGTGGCTGATGCGGGCCACAGCGCGCATACCAATACGACGAGTACACCCAACCAATATGCCAATCGTGGTACTACCATGCGTATATCACTACTCCCAGCATGATGAGGACGAAATACTTCCAGTGTGTCGGCTGAATGGGCTCGGCAAACATCCAACGCCCACACACTGGCGCCAGAATATACGACAACGACAAGCCGACATAGACCATGCCGATACCCAGATCGCGGGCAGCGAGCATGGTACAGGGCACGGCCAAGCTAAAAAAGCCCAGCCCACCCAGTAACCAGGGCCATTGGCGGTTGCTACGGTAGCGTTTGTACAAGAGCTGCCCAACCACGGCACACACCACGCTCCCCAGCACAAATAGATAGGCCACAGCATACTCCTCGTCAGGCATCACGCACTAGTGCTACAACCCCGACCATCACCAGCACAACACCCAGCAGCTGCTGCCATGCAACAGGCTCGCCGTAGAGATACGACATGAGCAGAATCGCTGGAAACAAGAGTGCAGACGACGCATATGCAATCCCGATGGGAAAATGTGTATGGATGATGCCCCACACCACAAAACGCCCCACATTGAGCGCAAGTACCACCACATACACCGCCACCAGCACCCACAGATGGGTATGTGTGGTGGAATACTTGACCACCGCAGCAATCACCAGCTGTATTACGATGTTGATGGTGGTGAGACCGACTAACGTTAGGGTACGCCGAGGTTGGTGTGTGGTCATCATTCGGAGCTATTCTCGCACGATGTCGAGCCGTTCACCGGCCTGCAACAGGTGATACTGTTGCCCGATGGCCATGGCATGTGCACAAAAATGCACCGGATCGGCAGTATTGAATTCAAACATATTATAATGGCACGGCACGACGGAACGTGCACCGATGGCCTGTGCGAGTGTGGCTGCCTGCACGCCATCGAGATTGCCAGCCACCCCACGTGCCGGATCATTGCCGTTGATGGGCAATATTGCAACGTCAATAGGCCAGTGGCGTAATCGTGCTTCCATGCCGTCGTAGTGCAGCGTATCGCCGCTATGATACAGCACCACACCACCCACTTCAATCACCAATCCGATAAAGCGCTCGTGCCCTGCATCGTCACACTCACGCACATTATGGGCGGCTGGCATCACATACAACGTAAACGGGCCGTGCTGCCAGGGCACACCATGCACCAAGCCATTGAGTTGCGTGGGCGCCACACGCAGACGCTCCGCTGCAAACGCCACATTGGCGGCACTACACGCTACTTGCATGGATGGATTGGTCTGCCACAACGGCAGAATTGTCTCGGCATCGAGATGGTCGGTATGGTTGTGGCTCGACGTGACCAGACTCACCATGTCGAGACGTACCGGGTCAATCACCCGCGCCGTCATCCGCACGTGCGGTTTGGCGGTGGTGGCATATTTGACCGTCAAACTATCCGACAAATAGGGGTCAATGGCAATACAGACACCGTCATAATGCACCAAAAAGCCACTCTGCCCCAGCCACCACAACGAGACTCCCGTGCGACGCTGCATGGTGCGCCGCACGTCGGCCAAAAACACATCATCTACCTGGAGTGGCACGATCATCGCTGTACACGCTGCTCCAGCGCCCCCGTCTGTTTGTGGCGCAGAATCAGCTTATGTGAACCATCGGGCATCAGCTCTTCTTTGATGAGAAAATAGTCGTTGTCGTAGTCGCGCCGCACCGACACATGCGGCACATCCGCCCGCCCACGCCAATCAGCAAGTTGCACAGGCTCCCAGCGCTTGGACTGCATCGAGGCATAGGCGGCGTCCATGATGGCGTTGACCACGTAGCCGTCATAAAAGGTTTCCATTGGTGCGGTGCCCGCATCGTAGGCCGCCAGCATGTCGTCAAACATGGTGGGGTAGCCGAGCGAGGCTTCTTCGTCGCCAACGGGGAACAACCAGCCTTTGTCGCCTTCGGCTTTTTCGGCCACGTAGCCGTTCTGCCCCGTTGCCGTAAACATTTCAAATCCGGTACGCAACCAGTGGTTGAGCCAAATCGTCCCCTCCGTGCCACTCACCTCGTCGCGTAAATCCATGCCACCACGGAAAGTCCAGCTACATTCGAATTGCCCAATCGCACCGTTTTCGTAGCGCACCATCCCCACCGCATGATCTTCGGCATCAATGGGATGCACCTGCGTATCGCCCCAGCACATCACTTCGACGGGGCGGATATCTTTGCCGATAAAGTTGCGTGCAATCTCGATGCAGTGGCAGCCCATGTCAATGATGGCACCACCACCGGCCTGCTGCTTGTCCCAGAACCAGTCGCTGTGTGGTCCCGGATGCGTCTCGCGTGAACGCGCCCACAGCACGGTACCCAGTGCACCCGCCCGCACTGACTGCAATGCTTTGAGTGTTTTAGGCGTGTAGACCAGATCCTCGAGGTAGCCTGCAAAGACGCCCGCTTTCTCCACCGCCTGGAGCATGCGGTACGCTTCCGCTGCCGTGCGCCCCAGTGGTTTGGTGCAGAGCACCCCCTTGCCCGCTTTGGCGGCGGCCAACACGGCTTCTTCGTGCAGATAATTGGGCAAGCCCACTACCACCAGTTGCGTGGACGGGTCGTTGATGGCCGCCTGCATGTCGGTGGTAGCATGGGGGGTGCCAAATTCTTTGGCAAAGCGGTCAGCACTGGCCTGTGTGCGTGAATAGACGGCGGTGACGCGATCACTGCTCCGGCCACGTTGAAGCGTCAGCGTATAAAAGCGTCCAATTAATCCTGTTCCCAGCATGGTGATATTCATCGGTTCCTCCTGCGCTACACCAAACCCAATTCGTGGCGCACTTGGCGTACGCCTGCCACCATGTTTGCCAATTTGCGTTTGGCGGCCCAACGTGCCGTCTGACTCAGACCACAATCGGGCGCAAAAACCAGGCGATCGGCGGGTGCGTAGCGCAGACAGGCACGTACGCGTTGCGCCACGTCACTGGGCGTCTCGATGTAGTAACTTTTCACGTCAATGATGCCTACTGCTACATCAAAGTGTGTTGCCACCGTTTCGATGACCTCGAGCTCGGCGAATTCACGGCTGGCCATTTCCAGATGCATTTCATCAACGGTCATCTGATAAAAGGCCGGAAACATGGGTGCATACTGGCGTGGTCCCACGGCCCGCCCCTTGAAATTGCCGAAACAGAGGTGCGTGGAGAGGCGCGTTTTACCCACCACTGGCGCTACCGTGCGGTTAAAGAGATCCACCAAGCGCGCCGTGTCTTCTTTGAAGGCGTAGCAACTCATGGATGGCTCGTCCACCGTCAACTCCTGGCAGCCTGCGGCCACCAACGCCACCAATTCGGCCTGCACAATTGGCAATAGCGCCTCTGCCACCGCATAGCGGTCGGGGTAATTGGCATTGGGAATCAGGCGCCCACTCAGCGTATACGGGCCAGGCACACTGGCCTTGAGGGTGAATCCCGGCGGTGCTAATTCCACGAGGCGCTTGTATTCCTCGACGACGCCCAGCCCCCGTGGCGCAACAATCTGCCCCACGATGGTGTGTTTGCCACGCTGGTCGTGGGCAGGTGGCCCATAGCGACGCGCCCCCTCGTCCTCGCGCGAGATGCCGCTAATATAGCCATAAAACGACAAATTAAAATCGAGACGCGTCTGCTCGCCGTCGCTAATCACATCCAGCCCAGCCGTGGTCTGGTCGTAGATGGCGGCAATCACCGCATCACGCTGCATTTCGGCGATGTCGTCGCGACCAAAGTCGCCCAAGTGCATCACCGCATGTTCGAGCCAAGCGGGGAATGGGTAGCTGCCAATCACACTCGTGCGCAGCGGTTGGTGTTTCATCTGATTACTCCTTGGGTTGCTGCGCACCGTAGAGCGGAGCGATACGCGCGCGGAAATCGTCGTACGTGCGGTCAAATAAGTCTGCCGAGGCGGCACTGCCAATCAACGCACTACTGGTCAACACCAGCGGTGCCTGCCCACGTGCTGTCAGTTCCTCGGCGACCAGACACTTGAGCATGTTGACGAGGGTCACGTAGCCCACCGACGAGCCGGGACCCACCGGGTATGCCAGCCCATCCACCGTCACCATGGCATCCCCCAGTGGCGAGCAGTTGTCGAGGGTCACGTCGGCCACATCGGGCAACCGCTTGCCCGAACTATGTTTAATCGGCGAGCCTAGGCAATGCGCCAGCGACACCACCGCAATCACGGGCATGCCCCGTTGCTTGGCACCCAGCGCCACGTCCATGACTACACCGTTGACACCGCTATTGGAAAAGACCATCATGCAGTCGTGTGCTCCAAAGGTGAAGTTGCGCAGAATCACCTCACCAAAGCCTTCGAGTTTCTCCAAATACATGGCCTGACGCTGCCCGTTGTTGCCCACCACTTGGGTATGATTGGTCAACGACAACTCGATGATAGGGTGAAAGCCGGGGAAACTCCCGTGACGGGGGAACATTTCCTCTACCGGGATGCGTGAATGCCCCGTACCAAAGAGATGCACCAAGCCGCCAGCCGCTATGGTGTCCGCACAGATGTGTGCTGCGTGGCGGATCATGGGGAGTTGATTTGTGATGTCTTGTAAAATACGCGTGGCTGCCGCCAAATAGCGTTCAGCGGGATCGGGATGTGTCATGGCAGACTCCACACCCCGGTGGGGCCTGTGCCCCACCGGAATGATGCTAGGAATTACGGTACGAGTTTCTGGGTTTGTTTGGTTTGGGCGCTGAGCACGGCGGTTTCCACGATTTGTTGGCCGATACGGCAGATTTCCACCGACAACGGGCCATGAATGGGTGCTCCTGTGGATAACGTGTGGATAAAGTTCTGAATGGGGTCTTGCATGGGGGATTTGAGCTCGTCCACGGGCAT
>JBEANH010000050.1:0-21720 GCA_041165505.1 Chloroflexota bacterium
AAACAAGTATGCGTCGTATTAATTGTCCGCATATTGTTTCTACATCAGGAGGTCAGTGATGACGTTGCTCGACCAAAACATTCCAGTTACGCAGTTTGTGCCTGTTGCACCAACCATCAATATCACCCAAGCAGCAGCAGAGCGCTTGCTTGTCATGATGCAAGAGCGCGAGCTTGGCGACTATGCGTTGCGCGTTTTTGTGTCAGGTGGTGGCTGCTCCGGTTTGCAGTATGGCATGACCTTTGACAACGAGGCCCGCGATGGCGACACCAACTGGGAAGTACACGGGCTCAAGGTGATGCTCGACCCCATTAGTGCCCGCTACCTGACGGGTGCCACCATTTCGTTCCAACAGGACAACATGCTCCAAGGTGCCTTCAAAATTGACAACCCCAACGCCGTATCAAGCTGTGGCTGTGGGCACTCCTTCCGCTCCAAGGAAGAGGGTGGCGACGATGCCGACGAGTATAGCGGTGGTGGTGGATGCGGGAGCTGCGCAAGCAACCGTTAATCTGGCGCATAATGACGACAGTGCCTCTTCTCATGAAGGGGCACTGTTTTTTGTATAAAAAGGAGTCA
Organism: Chloroflexota bacterium; assembly: GCA_041165505.1. Taxonomy (GTDB): domain Bacteria; phylum Chloroflexota; class Chloroflexia; order Chloroflexales; family Roseiflexaceae; genus UBA965. The sequence continues at coordinate 580 of JBEANH010000050.1, forward strand.
CCAATGGTCAAATCAGTCAGCGTCCACGACGTACATGCCATGCAACAACGGGGGGATACCTTTGTATTGATTGATGTGCGTGAACCGCACGAGCATGCCATCGCCTTTGTGGCGGGGGCCCAAGCCTGCGCCATGAGTCAGGCAGCCACCTGGCTCTCCACCCTCGACCCGCAGATCCCCACCGTGGTGATGTGCCATCATGGCGGGCGCAGTGCGAGTGTGGCCCAGGCCCTTGTGACGCGCTTCGGCTTCGGCGATGTGTCAAACATGGAAGGTGGTATTGATGCGTGGTCGTGCGACATTGACGCCACGATTCCCCGCTACTAACACGCCATGCAACTTTCTCATCTCAGCATATTCTGCTGTCCAACGTGTCGCCATCCACTCACGCTCAGCCACGGTGACGGGCATACGGGCATGGTGGTATGTGCCCAAGGCCACACATTTGCGATTACCCGTGGTGTACTCGATCTGCTTGGCGTAGCACAACCTCAGAGCATGGCCGCCTGGGTCAACGAATTTGGTATCACTGCGTGGCTCTACGAACGTATCTGGCGCCCCTATGCGCTCACACTCATGAGTGGCACCCCCTTTGCCTACCCGCGTGAGCTCGGTTGGCTTGTGGCCAATGTGCCTGCCACCACGCATACCATCGTTGATGTGGCCTGCTCCAATGGGCTATATGCCCGGGCGTTGGCACAATCCCACCCACAGGCAGCGATTATCGGCATTGACCGCGCCATGCCGATGCTCGTCGAAGCCGTCACCCGCGCCACAGCCGCACACCTGCCGATTAGCTATGTGCGCGCCGATGCCCGGGCGTTACCGATTGGGTCGGCTCATGTTGATGCAGTCGTGGTTGGTGGCTCGTGGAACGAAATGGAAGAGATGCCGCGTGTGTTGCACGAAATGGCCCGTATCACCCGCCCCCATGGTCGCTTGGTGGCCATGGCGCTCGCACAATCTCCACGACGCATGGGAGCACTCATCCAACGCGTGCTGCAAGGGGGCGGGACACAGTTTTTTCATCCCACTGCCTTGGCCACACAACTCCATCTGGCAGGCTGGCACCTCGACGAGGCAACAGTCACCGGGATTGTCTGGCAAGGGGTGGCCACCCGCATGGAGGCGCGCGATGGCCAAAGCTGAACTCATCTATCTCGCCACCAATAACGGACTAGTGACGCTGAGCAACCCAGGCGGGATTGGGCGGTGGCTCAAAGCGGGGGAAAGTCTACTCGCCCACCCCCTGTGTTGTGTGTGGAGTAATCCGCAGGATCCAACACATGTCATCTGTGGTGATGGCCTGCAACTGTGGCAAAGCCACGATGGTGCGCAGCAATGGCACCCCGTGGCCGGTCCCGCCTGTCACAAGTTGTGGGCGAGTCGCACCAGCCCCAGGCGCATCATGGCGCATGACGGTACCGCTGCCTGGGTCAGTCACGATGCGGGGACGACATGGACCCAGCTCGGCAAAGCGCAGCAGGCGGGGATGGCCGGTGAAACGTTGTGGTACGACCAGATGCTCAGCACCGATGGGGGTATGAGCTGGCAGAATAGCCCCGTCACCATGGTTGCACTGAGCTACGATGCCAAGTCACGCCTGACCACGCATGTGGATACGGGCTGGATGGCCGATGAAACCCCGCTCGTCGCTACACCCGAGCCCTGTGTATCGTGGGCGGTATGTGGTGGTACACCGTGGACGGCGGTGGGAGCAACAGGCACCATGCTGTGGCGCTACCACCACGAATGGACGCCACTCCCCCACATACCCGTGCACCTCGTCCACGCCTCGCTCTACCACCCCGACCAGCTGTGGGCAGGTAGTCAGAATGGCGACGTCTGGCTGAGCACTGATCGCGGACAGACGTGGCTCAATGTGCGCAGGGGATTGTCACCAATTACGGCGATTACGAGTGCACGCTTGGTTTAATCTGTGTGTGATACGAATCAGAAAATGCCGCCCATTCATTGGGTGTGCAATATATTATCATTTATTTGACAAAACGTGTGCATCATGCTATAAGTAGCGCAGTTGGGAAGTGGGTTATGGGAGAAAGCGATCATGGCACAACCACCATCACTGGCACTATTGTCTGGTGCACCAGTATTTAACACAAAGGCGGTCGCGCTGGAGACGTCTGTTCCTCCCGATACATTCCGGGCCTGGGAACGGCGTTACGGGGTACCACGGCCACAACGCACCCAAGGGGGGCATCGGCTTTATTCAGAGCGCGACATTGCGATTATTCGCTGGTTGCGCGATCGTACTGCCGAGGGAATGAATATCAGTCATGCGGTCATGTTGCTAAGCAACGTGCTCGAAGATGACGGTGCATTACCCATCGTAAATGCATCACGTGGACTCGACCAGTTTGTGGGTGAGCTCACACAGTCGCTGATTGCATTTGATGCGATTACCGCGGAACGGTTACTGGGAGAAGCCTTTGCCATTCATCCATTTGAACATGTCCTCCTCGAATTGGTGCAGCCAGTGATGGCCGAAGTCGGCGAGCGCTGGCACCGCGGGGAGATTAACGTGGCAACCGAGCATTTTGCCACCGAATTCATTCGGCGGAAATTGTCGAGCCTCGTCAACATTTTTGAGTCTGTGGCCACCCGTGAAACCGTCGTAATAGGCAGTGCGCCTGACGAGCTCCACGACGTCGGCGTGTTGTTGGCAAGTCTCTTTTTGGTGCGCCGTGGCTGGCGGGTCATCTATCTCGGTGCCCGTGTGCCCCTCAGTGACCTGATGGAGACAATCGCCAAAGTGAAGCCCGATTTAGTCTGTTTGTCGAGTACCACTGCCGAATCAGTGAACTCACTACGCGATGTGGGTGTTGCGATGCAACAGAATTTCCCGCAGGTGAAATTTGGCTTTGGTGGGCGTATTTTCAACGTATCACCGGAACTACGCCAACATATGCCGGGAACATTTTTGGGGCATGATGCACGTGAATTAGTTGACAACGTCAACATGATTCTCAGCCGCCCAACAACGGCCACATAGACATTCAACGATATCAAGATAGGCAACAGTGCATATCCGTGGTACAATGGGGGTGTGATACACACCTCCATATTCCTGTATACATCCAACGTACGTGCTTACTGCGTATACACTCGTAGCAAACTGTGTGTAATTATGTTGCGCCATCCCGCCTACGAGCGAAAGACGCCTTTATGTTGACACAACACCCGAGTTCCGTGTTTTCTTGACCCGAGTGTGCACGACGTGCATGCTGGCGATTACGACACCCTAAGCGTGGTCGAACGCACTGCGGCCTATGCGCACTGTGTGGGTATGACCAAGCATCATTCCAAGAGTTTTTACTTTAGCACGGCACTCTTGCCCGCCCCCAAACGACAGGCCATTCGGGCCTTGTATGCGTTTTGTCGTACCAGTGACGACATCGTTGACCAAGCCGCCACGGGCAGTGCCCCACACGCCTTGGCGCATTGGGTGTGGCTGGTGCATAATCGTGTCACCCCACGTGACAACCCGGTGCTCATCGCCTGGAACGACACGGTGGCACAGTACCAGATCTCACAAGAGCTCGTTGATGAACTCTTGGCAGGCATCGCCATGGATTTGACGGTGTCGCGCTACGAAACCTTCGAAGATTTATGGCTCTACTGCTACCGCGTTGCATCGGTGGTCGGGCTGATTTCGATGCAAATCATCGGGCATACGGATGCAGCCATTGACTATGCGGTCAAATTGGGGGTCGCCCTGCAACTAACCAACATCCTACGCGATGTGGGTGAAGATGCCGCCCGTGGACGGATTTATCTGCCACAGGCTGACTTGCGGCGCTTTGGGCTCAGCGACGAAGACATTTTCAGCCAGCGCCAAAGCCCCCAATTCAAGGCGTTGATGCGCTACGAAATTGCCCGGGCGCAGACGTTGTACGACGATGCGTGGCAAGGTATCGGTATGCTCCAGGCCGACAGTCGCCTCGCCATTGCGGCGGCAGCAGTCATTTACCGCGGCATCCTTGATAGTATTCAACACAACGAGTATGATGTATTTCAAAAGCGCGCGTATGTGCCACTCACACGCAAATTGTGGTTGCTGTGGCACGCCAAACAACGCATCACACAGGATTTTTCGTGACTAGCACCTACCGCACATGGCCAACGTGGCCATATCAGCTTTTCATGACCATACTTTTCCTTGGGCCACCCGTTGCAGCCGTATTCATTGCGAGCAACGTGGCGCTCATGCAGGATCTGGGCTGGCTGGCCCGCAGTCTGCTGAGCACGTATGTCTGCCCAACCCCCGCCAAAAGCTACGAACTCATGGGTGCCCCCATGGCCGTGTGTGCCCGCTGTTGGGGAGCCACCATCGGGCTCTGGGTGAGCTGGATAGCGGTTCGCCGCACCACCATGCGCCCAGCCTGGTTTGGCTGGCATTGGAGCATACGCCTCACAACCGCACTCCTGCCGTTCGGCTTGTGGTGGCTCGAAATTCACGGCTGGCCCCAGGCCGCATACAGCGTACTCCTCATCAACGGCGCCATTGCTGGTGCAAGTGCCGGAGCGTTCTTTTGCTCACTCTGGCCCGGACTCATCCCCCCATCGTCCATCCGGACATCGTAAGGCAACACCAATGAAACGCATTGCAATCACCGGCGCAAGTGGGCTCATCGGCAGCGCATTGAGTTATGCACTGGTCGCGCGTGGCGACGAAGTCGTCGCATTTAGTCGCACACCCCAGCAGTTCCAGGATGCCGCAGCACCAATCACCTGGGTGCAGTGGAATCCACGTGACACCGATGCCACCCGGCGCGCACTGACCGGTTGTGACACGATTGTCAACCTGGTGGGAGCCTCGATTGCCGGCAAACGCTGGAGTGCCCACTACAAACAGCAGATGATCGCGAGTCGTGTACATGCCACCCAGCAGCTGATGACTACCGTGGCGAGTATGCCCCACCCCCCCACGACGATTATTTCATCGTCGGGTGCCGGCTACTACGGTCAAGGCGCCATGCCGTGTGACGAGCAGAGTCCCGCAGGGAATGATTTTTTGGCACGCCTGTGCGTGGATTGGGAAGCAGCTGCCACCGTGGCCGCAGCCCCTACCATGCGTGTCGCCCTGATCCGTACTGGCGTGGTCCTCGATGACAATCAAGGCGCATTGCCACTGATGGCGCTCCCCTTCCGGTTGTTTGTGGGCGGTCCCGTCATGCCTGGCACACAGGGTGTATCGTGGATCCACCGCGACGACATGGTGCGCCTACTTTTGTGGCTGATTGACACGCCGACTGCACACGGTGTCTACAACGCCTGTGCCCCACAACCAGTGAGTAATGCGGTGTTGAGTGCGGCAATTGCCACACGCCTGACGCGCCCCAACTGGATCCCCGTACCACAATTCGCGTTACGCACGTTGTTCGGTGAAATGGCAGATGCCCTACTGATTGGTGGGCAATATGTGACATCATCGCGCCTTGCCGCTGCTGGGTTCACCTTTCAGTATCCACATATCACAGAAGCGTTAGCACACCTATGGTAACGAATACCGCACGTTGGTGGATGATGATAATCCTGCTTGGCGGTATTCTCACCGCATGCCAGCAATTCCAACCATCGTTCAACTACGAATACCGCTTCAACGAAGTCTTTCCCACTGAGGCACCACGTACCGCAACCGCCATACCGGCGCGCATGCCCACCACACCGTTCCCCACACGGCAATCAGTGCCGTTGCTTGCTGCCACTGTTGCCGCACCACTTGCTGCGGTTGAGGCGCAAACAATGCAACTCTTTGCGCAAACGGTTCCTGCAGTTGCCAGCATTGACGTGGAATTCTCGCATCCGAGTGTGGATGGGAGCGCCCCCATGCGCCCGATGCTCCTTTCACAGGGGAGTGGCTTTTTGTATGATGACCAAGGACATATCGTCACAAATGCCCATGTGGTCAGCGACCAGAGTGAGTATTTGGTGCGCTTTGGCCAAAGCAAGGCATATACTGCCACCGTCATTGGGCGCGATAGTGCGAGCGATATTGCTGTGTTGGCGATTGCCGAGCCGATTGATGTGGCACCACTCATGCTGAGTCAGCGCCCCCCAACCACCGGTATGTGGGTGATGGCAATTGGCAACCCGCTGGGGCTACGTGATTCGATGAGTCTCGGGGTGGTCAGTGCAGTAGGACGCACACTCGAAGGGAGTGGTCAGTACCGCATCCCGGATATTATTCAGGTGGATGCAGCTATTAATCGGGGCAGCTCGGGTGGCGTACTCATTGACAGCAGTGGAGCCGTACTCGGTATCACCACTGCCATCCAGAGTGCGAGTGGCAACTTTGAAGGCATCGGCTATGCTATCCCCGCCCACCAGCTCAAACGCATCGTGCCGGTGCTGATTGCCCAGGGATACTACCAGCATGCTTGGCTAGGTGTGCGCATGCAAGACAACAACCCGCAAAATCCAGATGGCGTCTATGTGAGTGCAGTGGTGGCCGATGGTCCGGCAGGGCGTGGTGGCATCGAAGCCGGGGATGTAATTATTGGCATCAATACCAACGATATTCGTGACATCAGTGACCTCGAACGCACATTGGCCGGAGTAACAGTGGGCACACTCCTCGAAATCACCGTGCAACGGCAGGGCACCCAGCGTATGATTCGCGTCGAGGCCGGCGTGCGCCCCGACTAAGCATCCCAACGAGCAGAATGCTGGATGGCACGGGTCAAAATGTGCTGGTAAGTGGGACGTGGCATCCAAAAGGCTCCGAATTGGGCGAGGTGTTCGGTTACCCACTGGGTGTCGAGGATGACAAAATCGCCACGGCGTAATCGCGCAACGAGTGTGATGAGCGCCACTTTGCTGGCATCACGTGCCACACTAAACATGCTTTCACCGGCAAATAACCCGCCGACTGCCACACCGTAGAGCCCACCCACCAGCTGCCCATCCTGCCAGGTCTCGATGCTGTGCGCATATCCCATCTGGTGGAGTTGCGTATAGACACGCACAAATTCTTCGGAAATCCACGTCTCCACGGGTTGATTGGGGCGTGGCATGGCACACGCCCGCATCACCTGCACAAAAGCCTGATCGACGGTGGTGGTGTAGCGTCCCGAACGGTAGGTACGCCCGAGGCGGGCTGGCACATGGAAGCGATCGTCAATGGGAATAATGCCACGTGGATTCGGATTATACCAACGCACACCTTCGTCGCTCGCCATCGGGAAATGTCCGGTGCAGTATGCCTGCAACAGGAGATTCGGCGTGAGTGGTATCGTCATTTCAATGGCTCCATGCTATAATCGTCCACAACATATATGAATAATACGCCCACACGCATACAATTTGTGCTTGTGCACATTTTACAGCGCCTCTGTCGAGTGTGGATAGTGTTGCTTGTCGGTGTTGTGTGTGTGCCAGTAGCCGTCACCGTGTGGTATGTGGTCACACAATATCCCGATACCGAATCCACAGATATGCAGATTTCGGTATTGACACCGTCAGATAATGTGGCGGTATCAACGGCTATCACCATCTCGTTTGGACGAACCATGGCCACACAGCAGTTTGCCACGCAACTGCGGGTGTCGCCCGCAGTGCCGTATACGCTGGTATGGGATACGGCAAGAACAGTTGTGCAAATTATCCCCACACGCGCCTGGCAAGCAAATACCCAGTACACGCTCACCCTCACCGATGCAACCACACCTACGCCTCCGTGGCAGTGGCGCTTCCAGACTGAGCCCGGTTTGCAGATTGCACAGGTGGCGCCTGCAGATGGCAGTGATGCGGTGGCCCGCAACACGCTCATTGTGGTGCGGTTTTCGACGGCCATGGTGCCACAAGCTGCCGTACAACGCCCCACCACCAACACGATATTCACCATTACCCCCCACATAGACGGTAGCATGACGTGGGTAGACCAATACACGGCACTCTTCACACCGAATGCGCTGACGTATGACACCACCTATGCGGTAACCATACCCAGCCAGGTACAAGATGTGGTCGGACGCACATTACACCAGCCCTATCGCTGGAACTTTCGCACACTTGCACCGCAGTTGACCCTGGTATCGCCGCGTGGTGGTGCCCAGCAGGTCGCCCTGACGGCTCCCATCGTGTTTACGGCAACCGGAGCAATTGATGAACAGGCGTTGCGGGCATCCATTACGGTGTGGCCGGCCACACCCACACGCATTGATGTGACACGTGGCGACAACGATACCACCCAAATTACTATTGCGCCGCAACCGGCTTGGCAAATCGCCACCACCTACCAGTTTGCGATTGGGGGAGGTGTCACGCAGGTCGCCTATCAGCAACGCACCTTTACCACGGCGCCCGCATTGCGCCTAGTGGCTCGTAGCCCGGGTGAAGGCCAGGTCGTCTATCAAAATCAAGAAGTACGCTTCATTTTTAATACGGAACTCGATCAGCAAACGTTGAGCGACACTATCACCTTGTCACCACCACCACTTACCCCGGCCACAATTACGAGTAGCGGGCGTGATATTCGTATTCAGGCTGATTGGGCGCCCGGTATCATGCCAGAAGTGCGCATTGATGCCCTGCTACAAAGTAGTACGGGGATTACCCTGGGACGCGTGCTGACGAGTCAAATTATGCTCGATAATCGCACCCGTTACCTGGCATGGGCACCGAGTACCAATGACATCATTGATGCGAGTGGGAATCTACCGCTCACGATTACACGGCTAAACGTGGAGAATGTGGTGGTCCAACTCTACGACCTCTCCCCGTCGGCGCTTGTGCATGTCTTGGGCATGGATGCCCCCACGCTCCGCCAAATTACCCCTGTACGCTACGATTTACCCCTTCTCTACGAACTCCCCTTAGTGAATCCACAAACGACACAGACGGTGGTGATTCCGAGTGAGGTGCGCGCCCGTGCCACGAGTCGCCTCGTCCTCGCCGTGGTCAGCGATACACAGCAGACACGCGATGTGCGAATTGTGCGTATCGCCCCCGCATCACTGCAAGTCACACACGTACACGGCTATGTGGCGGTGGGGAGTAGTGTGCGCGGGATGACGCCGACTACAGTTGATATTTTTGCAGATGGGCAACTCGTCGAACAAGGGCAACTCGACAACTCCGGCATATGGCGGAGCCGCCAGTATGCGGGTGGGGGCACGTTTATTGTGCGCGACCAGTCCACCCCATACGATGCCCTGCGCATCACCATGCCTGCAGTTGCTACACCCATGCAACAGGTGACTCTCATCAGTGAGCAACTCAATGTGGTGCCTGGGGCGCAACTCGCATTTGCCCTGGCACGGACAAGCGGAAATCAGTTCACCCAAGTTGTGCCGGTAGCACTGTGTGACACGGACGGCGCCTTGCTGGCGAACCACAATGTCATCTTTCAACCGGGGCAAACGCTGACACACGGCGCACTAGACATTCCACGTCAGCTGGCCTATGGCACGTACCATGTCTGTATTCGCACGCACACGATCCGCGCCCAAACCCCACTCATCGTGCATGCGCCACTCGGCGAACGCCTGCGCCTACAGTCGCATCGTGACAGCACGGGGCTTGGTGGACGCCTGAGTGACGCGGCCGCACACGTGGTGGCAGATGCGACCATCTACTGGATCAAAGGGAGCCACACGGGCATGACAACCACTGGTGCGGATGGAACATTCCGCATCCCCGTGAGCACAGACGACCCCGTGTTGCTGGTAGCCACGCATCAGGGTGAAAGTCGTAGCGTGGTCGTGGATGCACTACGCACACGGGAAATCGTGCTATCGAGCACGCAACAGTGGGTCCCCGCTGGCGACTTTAGCACACTCTCCATCCAGATTGTTGACCCCGATCAACGCAATCTCCAGCAACGGGTACGCATCGTAGTACGCAATCAGGCGGGGTATGTGGCCACCCGCCAGAGCATCCAAACAGATGCCCTAGGGCAGGCACGCATCCAACTGGCAATACCACGCGGTGCATGGGAAGTCGAAGCGCGTGATACTAGTGTGGTTGGGCGCATGCGCCTACGTGTGGGTGGCGATAGTGATACGCTGAGCTTCGTGCAACAACCGGTCAATGTGCGGGCACCACTGTCGCTATGGGTCGGTGAAAATAGTGCCCCCGATCTCCTGCTCGCACAACACGACGTGCGTGGTACAAGCATTCGCTGGGTACAACCGAGTCGGGGGGTAATTACCACCACCGTGCCGATTACGAGTACCTTTCTCCAGGTCGCAATACCACCACAACGACTCCTCGATGAATCCATTCAAAGCACAGATTGTCTGACCTTTAGCGTTGCCACCGATGTAGTGCAGGCCGGCACGATTCCAATAACGCTGACCACTACCCCCGAGAGCATGCTCGCAATCCGCCTGATTGACCGCAACAACGGCCAAACAGTGGCCTGGCAACAGCGTGTTATGAGTCGGGCAGATGGCACCGTGGCCTTGCAGATTCCCGATAATGGCACCACCCGCATGGTCCGCCTCGATGCGGTGGTAAGTCTCCCACGGTGTAGCCAAGCGCATCACCACGATTTCACCATCCAACGGGCACAGTCGCTACGCCTCGATGCCCCCACACATACGCGGATTGGTGACGAGGTCGTAGTCACACTCACCCTCAACGACCAACAGGTCCGGAGCCAGTCATTGGTGTCTACGACGATTACCGACGCCACCATCGTCACCAGTCCAGAGACACTGACGGTGACCAGTGACGATACGGGGACGGCCGTGCTCCAGTGGCGCATCCGTATCACCCACGATAATCCACAATTCACGGTGCGGTCACAACGGGGGGCATACATACAGTGGCAGCCCGTGGTAGATGGCGACACACAGCCTACCCGTGATGACGGCTTTTTTCTGATTGGCCGGACACAAATCAACCACAATACTCCTGCCCCGCAGATTGATTTACTCCGGACACAACGTGACGTCATGCGCGCCATGCAAGCCGATCCGGTTGATGTGCGTCATCCGAGTCAACTCGCCCATCTAATCTGGATGAGCGAACAGGCAGACGAACGCACCCGCCTACTCGCACTGCTCGATACTATGCGCCATGGCCAGCCTGGCTGGGGATGGGGCGATACGACATTTCCGGATGCACTCATCACCGCAGACGTGGTCAGCGCACTGGCGAGTGCCACCGTCCCACGCACATACTACCAAGATGTGCTGCCATTCCTGCTTTCACAACTCAACAATCCGGCACTCCCCGCCACCACACGCGTCATCTGCATGCGTGCACTCATCCTCAGTGGCACCGCAATCCCCCCCGAATACTTCCGCATCGGTGATACGCTGGATATGCTGGGCAACGAAGGACTCGCTGCCTATCTCGACATCTTGCCCGCAGAACAAGCCTTTCGCATCCCCGCAGTCATGGCAGTACTCATCGAACGTCGCCGCACAACCCCTCGTGGAAGTTATTGGGAGGAAGATCCGGCGACGGCCCTGCTCCATACGCGCAACAGTGTGAACGCGCTGATACTCCAGGCATTTATCAAGGTATCAGTGAATCCGGACATACAACGAGCACTCATCAACTATTTGGCGAGCACACGTGGTATTGGTGGGTGGGGTGATGCGATAAGCAATGCGCGGATGTGGCATATGCGTGATACGGTGTTTGCACCCCTCGACGGGAATCAGCAGAGTAGTGTACAACTTGCCGCTGACCGCATGCTTCAAAATCAAGCGGTGTGGCCGGCACGGATGCTCACCGAAGACACCATCGTATCGAGTGATACACCGGTGTTGGTGGGGATGAGTCATGTGGGAGCAAGTGAGCCAATACGCAACGACATGGTGCTCCACCGCACATATAGCCTGCTCGATGGCACACCACTCACCCAAGAGAGTGTAGTTTCTACAAATGATTATGTCAATGGAACACTCGATATCGTCACCTTTGCGGGCATGTCATACTTGACAATCACCGACCCGCTCATCCAACTCGGGCAAATCGAATTTATCACCCCACCCCAAGGCTTCACGATTATAGTGGATGCAAATAACCGGATCATGCTCTACGGCAATGCGCCACGTGCCGGAATCTGGCGCTGTCAATACCGCATCCGTCTCACCAACGCAGGGCAAGTATCTATCCCTGGGGCAGTTGCCACCGATGCAGCAGGAATCATTCATGCACGTAGCCAAGCTACCACCCTCACCATTGCAACCCCCTAGCCGTGCATGGTATCTGTGCATCTGCATCGGCTACTGCCTCGCATGGATGTGGTCACCAGCGCCGGTGCAACAGCCACCGTTCCCTCAAGAAACGCCGATACTCACCCACGGCTTTGGCATCAATACGCACCTAGCCACACGTGTGCGTGAACCAACCAGCATTGATGCTGGCGTACACCTCATGGCAAAAAGTGGCGTGAATTGGGTCCGTGAAGATGTGCACTGGTACCGCATCCAGCGCACCCCACAAGCGCATTACTGGGACTACTACGATCGCACGTTTCACCAGTTGGCAGCGGCACGCATCAACATTCTCGGGGTGCTCGGACACGCCCCAGGCTGGGCAACCGCCGAGGCCAGTGATAATCCGTACGGGATTAGTTTTTATGCACCCGACCCCGACTTGTTTGCGCAGTGGGCCGCCAAAACAGTCGCCCGCTACCGCGGCATCATCCACTACTGGCAAATTGGCAACGAACCCGACAATGCCTTCTTTTGGCGGCCACACCCCGACCCTGCCGCCTACGCCACCCTGGTACAACGCACCGTGGCAGCGATTGCACGGGTGGCGCCCGAGGTACGTATCGTGGCCGCCGGCACAAATCCCTACGATACCACCTTTCTCAGCCGAGCCGCCCAAGCCGGACTATGGAGCGCCATAGACATTGTAGCCATCCACCCCTACGTCAATCCTGACCCACCCACCAGCGAAGGCATTACCGCAAGTGTTGATTATTTGGCACCGCTGTTTGCGCGCTACGGCAGCCGCCCCGTGTGGGTCACCGAAATCGGCTGGGGGAGTGGGCCCAGCGACCGTGACCCCAACGGGATCAACGATGCAACCCAACAAGCGCGCTACTTGCGCCAAGTGGTACCCCTGCTGTGGCAGGCCGGTGTGGTGATGGTCTTTTGGTATGCACTCAAAGACGAGGCTCACAACCCGTATGGCCTGATTGCGTGGGGCCAGGGCAGCGACGATTTCCAGATCAAAAAACCTGCCTGGCTGGCCTGGAAAGACGTTGACACGATACCGGTACCCCAACACCGCACCTTGATAACCTCGTTTGAGCATTTTGCGGGTGTGTGGATTCGCGGTGATGAACCATATGGACATTTTGTACAAGATAATCGCATGCACGCCCATGGCGCACAGAGTATGAAGCTCTCCTACGCCTTTCCCACACAACAAAACCGCTACGTGGTCTTTCGACGCCGGCGCATGTTGCCGATACCCGCACAGAGTACGGCGATTTGTATGCAGATCTACGGCGACAATAGTGCACATCGTCTCAAATTATGGGTCAAAGACCGCACTGGTGCGGTCATCCAGCTGGTCGTCGGACCAGTAGGTACAGCGCACTGGCATGAGCGCTGTACCCCTATCCCTGCACGCGTTGCACCCGCAGCACGGATCTGGCAGAGTGATGGTATCGTGCGCCCACCGTTGACACTCGAAGCCATCGTGCTTGATGATAATCCAGATGGCGTTGGTGGCCAAGGAATCATCTATGTGGATGCACTCTATGGGGTAACAGAGATAAACCCGTAACGTGTATGCATTGCATTTGTGCATAATATACAAAAACACACGAAATAATTCGGATATTCCGTATCTTTCGACGCCAGAATGATTCTTCTATACTGAATTCCAACATGCTTACTCAGTGTCGAGCGGGCTTGGTATGGAGTGAGTTATAGACAGACGAGGAGAAAATCCATGGCGTTGGATGCAAAGGGCGTATTACAGCTCATCAAAGACAAGAACATCCAGATTGTCGACACCCGCTTTACCGACCTGTTTGGTGGATGGCAGCACTACTCGTTGCCGGCGTCACGCTTGACCGAAGACATGATGGTCGAGGGGTTGGGATTTGACGGCTCTTCGATTAAAGGCTTCCAAGCCATCCACGAGAGCGACATGTTGATGATCCCCGACCCAGCCAGTGCCTTTATTGACCCCTACTGCAAAATCCCCACGTTGGTGTTGATTTGTGATGTCATCGACCCACTCGAGCGCAAGCCGTACTCACGCGATCCACGCAACGTGGCCAAGAAGGCTGAAGCCTACCTGAAGACCACCGGTATTGCAGACACGGCATACTTCGGTCCCGAAGCCGAGTTCTTTTTGTTTAGCGATGTGCGCTTCAACCAGACGGCCAACTCCGGCTACTACTTCCTCGATAGCCCCGAAGGCATCTGGAACAGCGGCAAAGAAGAAGAAGGTGGTAACAAGGCCTATCGCGTGCGCTACAAGGAAGGCTACTTCCCCGTGCCACCGACTGACACCTTGCAGGACATCCGCTCAGAGATGATTATCAAGATGGCCAATATCGGCATTGACATCGAATTGCATCACCACGAGGTCGCCACTGCTGGTCAGTGCGAAATTGACATGCGCTTCGACACGTTGTTGGCGATGGCCGATAAATTGCAGAAGTACAAGTACGTGGTGCGCACCACCGCCAAAGAACACGGCTACTCGGCCACCTTTATGCCCAAGCCCATCTTTGGCGACAACGGGAGCGGTATGCACGTGCACCAAAGCCTCTGGAAGGGTAGTCAGCCACTCTTCTTCGACGCCAACGGCTACGCCTTGTTGTCAGACACTGCCCGCTGGTACATCGGTGGCGTGCTCAAGCATGCACCCGCTTTGCTGGCCATCTGTGCGCCGACCACCAACAGCTACCGCCGCTTGGTGCCTGGCTTCGAAGCCCCCATCAACTTGGTCTACTCGGTACGCAACCGTTCAGCGGCCATTCGTATCCCGACCTACTCGAATTCACCCAAGGCACGCCGCGTCGAAGTGCGCTTCCCCGACCCAACCGCCAACCCGTACCTGGCCTTTGCTGCCATGATGATGGCTGGTCTCGACGGCATCCAGAACAAGATCGAGCCACCTGCGCCACTCAACGTGGACATCTACGAGTTGTCAGCCGAAGAGAAGTCACACATTCGTAGCACGCCCGGTAGCTTGGCCGAAGCCTTGACTGCACTCGAGGAAGATCACGAGTTCTTGCTCAAGGGTGGGGTCTTTACCAAGGACCTGCTCGAGTCGTTCATCGAGATCAAACGCTCCAAGGACATCGTCAACGTGGCGCTACGTCCACATCCGTACGAGTTCTTTATGTACTACGACGCCTAAACAACCGCTCCCGGCACAGGGTAGAGCGTTCTACCCTGTGCCACGCAAAAAACCGGTATGCATGCAGCGTAGTGTTTGTCTTCCTCACCCCCCCTTTTCCCAGATTACAACGATGTAAAACCTGTGGCGGACGTTATATGCTTGGCACTGTGGCCAACATTCCATGGTTCCACGTATTCGCTGTAACAAAAAACACGTCAGTTAGGAGGTTTCCACATGGACGCGATCAACGGTGCAGATACCACATGGGTATTGGTGTCATCAGCGCTTGTCATGCTCATGACACCAGGATTGGCATTTTTTTACGGTGGTTTGGTACGCCAAAAGAACGTGCTCTCAACGTTGATGCACAGCTTCTTCATCTTGGCACTCATCAGCGTGCAGTGGGTGTTGTGGGGCTACTCGCTGGCATTTAGCCCGAGTGTGGGTGGCTTCATCGGTGGGCTCGACTGGCTCGGACTCCAGGGTGTGGGCATGGAACCCAACGCTGATTATGCCGGCACCATTCCTCACTATGCGTTCATGGCCTTCCAGATGATGTTTGCCATCATCACACCGGCACTCATCTCGGGGGCATTCGCAGAACGCAAGCGCTTCGCCGCTTTTGCCGTCTTTGCCTTGGTCTGGGCTACCGTCGTCTACGCTCCTGTTGCCCACTGGGTGTGGGGTGTGGGTGGCTGGATCCGCACACTCGGGGCACTCGACTTCGCTGGTGGTACCGTCGTACACATCACTTCAGGTGTCTCTGCTCTGGTCTGTGCCTTGGTGTTGGGCAAGCGCTTGGGCTTTGGCCAAGAGCCCATGCAGCCACACAACGCCGCCTACACGTTGCTCGGTACTGGCTTGTTGTGGTTCGGTTGGTTCGGCTTCAATGCCGGCAGCTCACTCGCCGCAAACGGTTTGGCCGCGAGCGCCTTTGTAACCACCAACACTGCCGCCGCTGCTGGTATGTTGGCCTGGTTGGGTGCGAGCTGGATCCGCCACAAGCGCCCCAGCGTCATCGGAGCCTCGGCTGGTGCCATTGCCGGCTTGGTCGGCATCACTCCAGCTGCAGGATTTGTGACGCCCATGGCCGCAGTGGTTATCGGGCTTGTAACCGGGTTCGCCTGTTTCTTTGCCGTTGAATATGTCGTACGTGGGCGTGTTGACGATGCCCTCGACGTCTTTGGCGTGCACGGTGTCGGTGGTATCGTGGGTGCCTTGCTCACCGGTGTCTTTGCCACCACCACCGTCAACCCAGCCGGCTTTGATGGCTTGTTGTACGGGAATCCCGGTCAGCTGGTCACCCAAGCCATCGCCGTGGTTGTAGTGGGAGCCTATGCTGCCGTGGTCACCTTCGTGCTCCTCAAGATTATTGATGCCACCATCGGCATCCGCGTCAGCGAAGCCGAAGAGCAAGAGGGTCTCGACGCCTCACAGCATGGTGAAGCCGCTTACCGCGAAATCTAGTCGCGCTTTCTCCCCCCTACACCATCCCCACTTGCGCATGTGCGTGAGTGGGGATGGTGCATGGTTGGACATGGGGTACGGAAGGCATACATATGCCTCTAAATCACCTCTTGACATTTTTTTCACAACGTATTACTATTCTTTTCACACAAAGAAATATGCAATGATGCACCAGTACCGCCACAGTTGCGTGTGCTGGTTTTTTGTCCCTTCCCCCTACGCTCGGTTCATCTCGTTGCTGGCGTCCCGGGTGACGCCTAGAGGGAGTTGCCATGACTGCATCCCATCATCCTCGTGCTGTTGGTCTGTATGATCCCCGTTTCGAACACGACGCATGTGGTATCGGCTTTGTAGCGCGCCTCAACGGTAACGCTACCCACGATGTCTTGCGCATGGCGTTGACCGCACTCGGGAACATGCAACACCGCGGAGCGGTGGCCGCTGACGGCAAAAGTGGTGATGGCGCAGGTGTGCTCACCCAACTCCCCATGCCACTCATCACCCGTGAGTTGGCAGCCCACAATATCACCGTAGACACCAATCATATTGCGGTGGCGATGCTCTTTATGCCACGTGATGCCCAAGCACGTCAGCGTATCCACACGCAATTCCGCGTAGTGGCCCAGACGCACAACCTCAACGTGGTGCATCAGCGCACCGTGCCGGTGGACATGACCATGCTGGGCGAACGTGCCGCTGCTTCGTGCCCCGTCATCGAGCAACTCTATATCGTGCCCCAAGCCCCCGTCGTTGACGAACAACGCTACGAGCGCACCTTGTATCTACTCCGGCGTGACATGGAATCGTTTGCATCGAGCCGAGGAATTGCCGGCTTTTACGTGCCATCACTGTCGCACCGTACCATCATCTACAAAGGGCTGGTGACAGCGCAGTATTTACCCAATTTTTACCTCGACCTGTGCGACCCCGACTATACGACGGCCGTGGCCGTCTACCATCAGCGCTATTCGACCAACACCTTCCCCACCTGGGAACGTGCCCAGCCCTTCCGCATGCTGTCACATAACGGCGAAATCAACACGCTCAACGGCAACGTGATGTGGATGCAAGCGCGTGAATCGGCATGGCACAACGAGGGGTGGAACGGGATCGAAGCCGTACCCGTGCGCTCCGATTTGGGGGCACGGGTGGCCAACACGGGACATATCGTGGATACCAACGGTAGCGACTCGTCAATGCTCGACAACGTGCTGGAATTGACGGTCATGGGTGGGCGCGATATCCGCCACGCCCTGGCCATGCTGGTGCCCGAAGCCTGGGAACGCATCAAGGACATGGACCCCGCCTGGCGCGCCTTTTATCAGTACCACGCCACCATCGTCGAGCCCTGGGATGGCCCCGCCGCACTGGCGTTTTGTGATGGCAACATTGTCGGCTTGTCGCTTGACCGCAACGGGTTGCGCCCAGCCCGCTTTCTTGTTACCAACGACGGCATGGTGATTGTCGGCTCCGAGGTCGGTGCCGTCAGCATTGACGAAGCCAAAATCGTGCGCAAAGGCAAAGTCGGCCCCGGCCAGATGATTGCTGCCGATTTACGCCGTGGTGTCTTTGAAGAAAACCACGCCATCAAAACTTCCCTCGCCAGCCGCCGCCCCTACGCCGAATGGCTGACCCAAGAAATGAGCGTATTGGCGCCGGCGTCGGCAGCACGCTACGGCAATGTGGTCGCCAAAGAATTCGACAAAGAGGCCCAAGCCGCTCAACTCGGTGAATTGCAACAGGCTTTTGGCTATACCGCCGAGGAACTCTCGGTGGTACTGCGACCCATGGCACGTGACGGCGCCGAACCGGTGGGCTCGATGGGCGACGACACGCCGCTGACGATTTTTGCCGAACGCACCCGCCCCGTCTACAGCTACCTCAAACAACGCTTCGCCGAAGTCACCAATCCTCCCATTGATCCGCTCCGCGAAGATTTGGTGATGTCATTGTCAACGATGCTGGGTGGACGTGGCCATTTACTCGAAGAAACACCACAGCACGCCCACCTGTTGCGCTTGGCGGGGCCGGTGCTGCTCGATGCGCACATTGACACCATCCGCGCACACAGCGACGAGGCCTTCCAGAGCCGCACCATTGATGCCACCTTTAGTGCCAGTGCCGGCCCCGATGTGCTCCAGCAAGCCATCACACGCATCAGCAATGCAGCCTGTGCTGCCGCCCAAGACGGCGCACGCATCATCATCATCAGCGACCGTGCCTGCAACGACCGCCGCGCCCCCATCCCATCCCTGCTGGCCGTGGGGGCCGTGCACCGCGCCTTGGTGGATGCCGGGCTACGCCGCCAGGTGAGTATGGTGGTCGAAAGTGGCGACATGCGCGAAGTACACCATTTGGCCTGCTTGATTGGTATGGGTGCCGAAGCCGTCAACCCGTGGTTGGCGTTGGCTTCGGTACGTGCCATTGCCGTGGATCGCCAGGAAGTCAAGGGCAGCAAGCAGAGCGACGGTGCCGACAACGAGCCGACGCTTTCGCCTGCCGAGCTAGCCGACGAAGCCGAGCACCACTACGTGCACGCCCTCGAAAAAGGCCTGCTCAAAGTGATGTCCAAAATGGGCATCTCCACCGTGGACAGCTACTGCGGTGCGCAAACGTTCGAAGTCATCGGTCTGAGTAGCGACGTCAGCGAGCGCTGTTTCGCCAATGTGCCGACACGCCTCGGGGGGCATACCCTGCGTCAACTAGCCGCCATGGTGCTCGAGCAACACGATGCCGCCTTTGCTAGCCGCTTGCCACTGGTTGCCTCACGTACCACGCTGGCCAATCCCGGCTTTTATAAGTTCAAGAAAGACGGCGAGCATCACGCCTTTTCACCGGCCGTGGTACATGCCCTGCAAAAAGCCGCCAGCGGTGGCGATTATGCCAGCTACCAGGCCTATAGCGAGCTCATCCACAGCCGCAAAACGGAAATCCGCGACTGGCTGAATATTGCGCCGCTAGGTGCCCCCGTGGATATCGAAGCGGTCGAGCCCGTCGAAGCGATTGTGACGCGCTTTTCTACCGCCGCCATGTCGCTGGGATCCACCAGCGCCGAAGCCCACGAAACCCTGGCCATTGCCATGAACCGCCTCGGCGGGCTGAGCAATAGCGGCGAAGGCGGCGAAGGCGAAGAGCGCTACGGCAACGAACGCAACAGCACCATCAAGCAGGTGGCATCGGGACGCTTTGGGGTCACACCGGGCTACCTGAGCTCTGCCAAAGAACTGCAAATCAAGATGGCACAGGGGGCCAAACCCGGCGAAGGTGGCCAGATTCCTGCCGCCAAAGTCACCGAAGAAATCGCCCGCACACGCCACACCATGCCGGGCATCTCGCTGATTTCGCCGCCACCCCACCACGACATCTACAGCATCGAAGATTTGTCGCAGCTGATTTACGACCTCAAGCAGGTCAACCCACGGGCCGACATCTCCGTCAAACTGGTGGCCGAAGCCGGCGTGGGTACCATTGCCGCCGGCGTCGCCAAAGGCGGCGCCGAGGTGGTGCACGTCAGCGGGCATTCGGGTGGCACCGGCGCCGCGCCACTCTCGTCCATCAAGCACGCCGGCGTCAACTGGGAGTTGGGCCTAGCCGAATCGCAACAAACGCTGGTGCTCAACGGCTTGCGCGGCCGTGTGCGCGTGCGCATCGACGGCGGCATCAAAACGGGCCGCGACGTGGTGCTGGCCGCCCTCCTAGGCGCCGACGAGGTCTCGTTTGGTACGGCCGCACTGGTCGCCGAGGGCTGTGTGATGGCGCGTACCTGCCACAACAACAACTGTCCCGTGGGCGTGGCCACACAGCGCCCCGAGTTGCGTGCCAAATTCACCGGCACGCCCGAGCACGTGATGCACTTCTTGTTGCATGTGGCCTACGAAGTGCGTGAAATCCTGGCCAGCCTGGGTGCCACGCGCCTCGACGACATCATCGGGCGCACCGATTTGCTCAGCCAGATCCCCCGCCACCAAGACGACGTGTCGCTCGAGCGCCTCATCGCCTACGTGGCAGGCCCCAACGACGCCATCCGCTATCAGGGCGAGCCCAATACGACGGTGGATGTGGGTGACCTCAACCAGCGCATCCTCAACGACGCGCAGAAAGCCATCGCGGGGGGGGCACCCATCGAGCTGTCATACCCCATCGCCAACACCGACCGCACCGTGACGGGCACGCTGTCGGGTGCCATTGCCACACAGCACAGCAGCAAGGGGCTACCCGACAAGCACGTCACCATCCGCCTGCAGGGGAGTGCCGGCCAGAGCCTCGGCGCATTCCTGGCGGCTGGGGTGGCGATTTTGCTCGACGGCGAAGCCAACGACTACGTGGGCAAGGGCATGTCGGGCGGTGTCATCCGCATCCGCCCCAGCCGCGAGG
>JBEANH010000051.1:0-17882 GCA_041165505.1 Chloroflexota bacterium
ACTCACTCACTCACTCACTCACTCACTCACTCACTCACTCACTCACTCACTCACTCACTCACTCACTCACTCACTCACTCACTCACTCACTCACTTCCTCGATACATCGAGCCATTCGTGGGTGCTGGTGCTGTGCTTTTTGCCTTACAGCCTGCACATGCCACCATTTGTGACAAAAACGAGTTACTCATCACCACATATCTGATTATTCGTGATGATGTGGAGACGCTAATAGCACGGCTCAACGCGCACGCACAGCAGCATAGTACCGAATACTACACACACATCCGTAATCTTGACCGTCGCAGTGAGTATGCGACACTTCCCGCCGTAGACAAAGCCGCACGACTCATCTATCTCAACCGAACCTGTTTCAATGGTCTTTTTCGTGTCAATAGCCGCGGTTATTTCAACGTCCCTATCGGGCGCTATGTTAATCCGCTGATTTGTGACAGTGAAACGCTACGTGCCATCCACACCTATCTGCGCAACACGGACATCACCATCATGAGTGGTGATTATCGTGATGCACTTGTCAACGTGCCACCGGGGAGCCTCGTCTACTTTGATCCCCCGTATCACAGCCCTGACAAACAAAGTTTCACGAGTTATCACGCAGATGGGTTTAACGAAGCCGATCAAGTACAGCTCGCAGAAACATTTCGCACGCTGAGCCACAATGGGGTCTACTGTTTGCTGAGCAACGCAGATACTCCGTTGATGCATGCGCTCTACGACGGGTTCCACATTGATATTGTCACTGCAACACGTGCCATTAATTCACGGCACACCGCACGTGGGAGAGTCAACGAAGTGCTGATTTATAACTGGTGAGCCGATGCCTGCAACGATTAACGCAAGCTGGGAAATATTATTTGATCGGCACCGAATTGTGGAGCACGTTGCCCAGTACGGCTCGTTTCGCATTACTGCGAGTGAAATCAACACCGTACGTGAAGCGCGGTTGATGGCCAAATTCGATGTCAAACAGAGTCTCCCTGCCGTGTTTCGCACCCACCAGCTGAGTATCCTGCCCGTAAGTCGGGGGGAATACGTGATTGGCCCATTCGAAACGCACCACGCACTGACCTATCAGGCCTACCCCACCCCCCGCCCACTGCATGTCCCACAACTCGACACGCTGGACAGTGGCGATATTCACAGCGAAAGCGAAGCACTGCGCGTGCTCCAGCATAGTGGTGTCTTGTACGATCTCTTCGAACACACCACCATCTATCCCACCTTACAAGGCCGGCGTGGTTCAGGGCGCTTTGCGTTCACCATTGCGTGTACCGCCCAGCACTCCCAGACGATTCACGTGGATAATGCGCAAATCGAAATTGATGCGTGTTTTGAGACACCCACACAGGTGTTTATTTGTGAAGCCAAAAATCAGCTGGTCCACGACCTTCTGGTGCGTCAACTCTACTATCCGTATCGCTTCATCGCACAAAAGTCGCACAAAAAAATAGTTCCCGTTTCCGTGATCTACAACAATTTCACGTTTTACATTACACGCTATGCATTTGCCGATATACACGACTACAATTCGCTGACAGCGATTGATCACGCGAGTTATACCCTCGACACGCAGCCATTCCGGATGGCTGACCTACAGGAACTGTGGCATCAGAGCATCCCCACGCTCGTTCCCAATATCCCGTTTCCACAAGCAGATGATCTGCGCATCATTATCAACATTGTACGCGTGCTGGCACAGCGCCCACACACCAAGAGTGCGATTACTGAACTGCTGGGTTACGACAAACGACAAACCGATTATTATGTCAATGCCGCACGTTGGCTCGGGTTCATTGCAGCCACACATGACACAGCACTCGAGTTGACGCTCCACAGCACGGGTATACGCGTGGCACACGCAAGCCCATCCCACCAAAAACGGCTCGTGATTGCCGCCATTGTTGCCACACCGCTCTTTCGCGAGATGAGCCAGATCATGATTGAGTACCACACGCTGCCTGACCGAGACACCATTGTGGCCGCATTCGCAGCACACCCGTCACTGCAGAGCAGCGTACACGGTGCCACACGGCTCCGTCGTGCGCAGACGGTACAGGCATGGTTGCGTTGGATACAACAGCAGATTACCGCGTAACCCGCGTATTTACTCCTGCACCAACGGCACAATCCAGGTTGCATCCCCCATTGCAATGTCTTTGAGCGCAATAGTCAGTGTGGTTGCACTCGGGTGGAGCCCCCGTGACACGACCACCACCCCCATTGCCGTACTTTCCGGATTAATCTGTAGCATGGTTGGCTGTGAACGGACATCGGCCACTTCGTACACGGTGCCCAGCGAATCACTAATCTGCACGTGGCGGGCATCCAACGGAATCTGAAAGCGCACATCGCTGGTGTTATTGTTGATTTGCAGGCGGACCCGCACCTCGCCATTACATGCACTCACTTGTTGCAGGGTCAGCAAGACATCGGCGCTTTCGCCGGTGGTCACACTCTGCCAGCTGCCATCGGTGCCCCGGGCACGCATGATGGTCTGCACATCATCCCAACTACACCGTGTCACCGTGCGTTGGAGCACCACGGCCTGATCCACCACCGTCGTCACCGTGGCATTCATGGGGGGCAATGTGACGAGCCGTGTCCCACTCGTGCTCACAGCAAACCAGATGGCGAGGACCAACAACACGACGCTGACCGCAATCAGGGCTTGCCCCGTCCACGTCGAAAGAAGTTGAGCCACAATGGGTCGGCGTGGGCGAACCGGCGGGGCGGGTGGCGTAATTTCGCTCAGTACGAGCCGTTCAATTTCATCCCAGCGGGTGCAGTTGAGGAGCTGTGGGATGCGTTGCAGTTCATCGTCACTCCACGCCATGTTGGTCGAACGTTCAGTAAATACGTGTACCGGTAGCTCATCGAGCCCGATGACTTGTACCTTCCAGTCGGTGTCAATGTGTGACTCCGGATGCAACGACGGTGCAATCGCCACCACACGCCGCAACGAGCGGGTGTCATTATTTTTATTCGAGGTGATATCACTACGCCGTTCACCGAGGAAATTACTAAAGGCATAGTAGTAGGCAATCACTTGATTGTATGGATTCTTTCGCCCCGGATTGAGCCGTTTACGTTCACCGTTGCTGTTTTCCACGAACCACGGCCCATTCACATCGCCAATCACACGCCCATCACAGTGTTTGAGTTCTATCACAAACATACCGTCATGCTTGAGCACCACGGCATCTATTGTTCTGCCCCCCACACTAAAATTGACCATGACAACGTACAGCCCATCGAGACGCGCCAGTTGGGTGGCCAACTGTGTAATCGCACGTCGCTCATTGGGGTGTTCTGGTTTTTCACCTATCCAGATCTGTACGGCCATTGCACTCTATCCCTTAGCGCCGCCGCGCTCCTGCCCGCGGCTTAGCCGCAGCAGGAGCTGGTGCAATTGCTTCTTCGAAGGCCATGGTACGGCGCAGATCAAGGATCTGGTCACGGAGTGCAGCCGCCTTTTCAAATTCCAGATCACGCGATGCCGTTTTCATCTGTTTTTCGAGATCCTTGATGAGTGTAGCCATCGCCTCGCGGGTGGCAGGCACCTGCACCGCAGCAGGAGCATCATGTGGGTGCGCCGCATAGACACCTTGTTCCTCGGCTGCTTTGCGCAACCGATCACTCAAGTCACGCACCGCCTTGACCACGCCCACCGGCACAATGCCATGTTTCTGGTTGTAGGCTTCTTGAATGGCGCGACGCCGCTCAGTCTCTTTGATGGCCGCATCCATGGACGCAGTCAATTTGTCCGCATACATGATAACCGTACCATCCACGTGGCGCGCTGCCCGCCCCATAATCTGAATCAGTGACGACGCCGAACGCAAGTAGCCCTCTTTATCAGCATCCAAAATCGCCACCAACGATACCTCGGGCAAGTCGAGCCCTTCGCGGAGCAAGTTGATTCCCACCACCACGTCATAGACACCGAGGCGCAAATCACGCAAGATTTCCACGCGTTCAATCACATCAATGTCAGAGTGCAAATAATGGGTACGGATACCCGATTCGCGCAGGTAGTCGGCCAAATCTTCGGCCATGCGCTTGGTCAACGTGGTCACCAGACAGCGCTGCCCCTTGTCCACGCGGGCACGCACTTCGCCCACGAGATCATCTACCTGACCACGGGTTGGGCGCCGGATAATCACCGGGTCAAGTAACCCCGTAGGACGAATAATCTGCTCTACAATCTGGTTGGAGATGTCACGTTCGTAGGGAGCAGGTGTCGCCGACACAAAAATTGATTGGCGCATATGACGCGTAAATTCGTCGAAGTTGAGTGGCCGGTTATCGAGTGCAGACGGTAATCGGAAGCCATAATCTACCAACGTCGTCTTGCGTGAGCGATCACCAAGATACATGCCACGCACCTGTGGCAGTGAGATGTGTGATTCATCCACAAACAAGACGAAATCGTCGGGGAAGTAGTCCATCAGCGTCCACGGCGTCTGGCCCGCCAAACGCCGGTCCATATGGCGCGAGTAATTTTCGATTCCCGAACAGTAGCCCATTTCGCTGAGCATTTCGATGTCGTACATGGTTCGTTGTTTGAGACGCGCAGCTTCGAGCATTTTGCCTTCACCCTGCAACGCTTGGAGCTGCATCGTCAGCTCATCTTGGATGTCGCCAATGGCCGCACCGAGTTTTTCGGTGGTAGTCACAAAGTGCTTGGCTGGAAAGACTTCGATTTGCTGGTGTTGGCGAAACACTTCACCGGTGAGTGGATCAAAGGTCGAGATACGCTCCACTTCATCGCCCCACAACTCCACCCGCACCGCATGTTCTGCGTTCACGGGGAAGATGTCGAGTGTATCACCACGCACACGAAAGGTGCCACGGTGAAAGTCTATGTCGTTGCGTGCAAATTGCAGATCGAGGAGCTGACGGAGCAATTTATCGCGGTTGCGCACTTCCCCCGTGGTCAGCGTGATTTTGACTTGGCCATAGTCGGTTGGGCTCCCCAACCCGTAAATACACGACACCGATGCCACAATCAGCACATCACGCCGGGTCAGCAACGCTTGGGTGGCCGCATGGCGCAGACGGTCAATTTCTTCGTTGATTGATGCTTCTTTTTCAATGTACAAATCTTTGCTGGGTACATAGGCTTCGGGGGTGTATTCGTCGTAGTACGAAATAAACATCTCAACTGCCGTATCTGGGAGCAATTCACGGAACTCGCTGTAGAGCTGTGTCACCAGCGTTTTGTTGTGTGCCAACACCAATGCAGGGCGTTGGAGTGCTTGGAACACCCAGCTCATCACCGCTGTTTTACCGGTACCTGTGGCACCCAGCAATGTCTGATAGCGCATACCACGCTGTACACCATCCACAAGTTGTTGGATGGCCTTGGGTTGATCGCCAGTTGGTTGATACGGGGCGTGTACCGTAAAGCCCATGCCAAATCTCCACACTCACTCACAGACGACGGAATCAACTACTTCTATTATACGGTGTCGTAGCTGATACTGCACTTAGAAAAGGGTGAGTTGTTCGGCAATCGGCATCTGTGCCAGCCGCCGGGCCTGTGTGAGTGTTTTGCCCGTACCAAAGAAGCGCCCATCGAATGTCACAAAATCACAAATGCGTGACACCGCAGCACCCAACACGGCAATATGCGCCGGTTCACGGAGCCTCCCGAGTGTGCGCAGGCGTAACACGCGTTTGACGCCGAGCGGCCCCATCCCGGGGATACGGAGCAACTGGTCGTATGATGCACTATTAATCTCGATGGGGAAGCGTTCGGGATGGTGCATGGCCCATGCTAACTTGGGGTCATAGGCCAAGGGCAACTGCTCACGCCCCACGTGGACAAGCTCGTCCACTGCAAAACCATAATGACGCAGGAGCCAATCAGCCTGGAGCAGACGTTGCGTACGTTTGGCGGGCGTGTTCGCCGCATTGGCCATGGGTGTCCCCGGCGAGGCACGGAATGCACCGTAGTAGACACGCCCTACTCCCAGCTCACTACGCAACCATGCAGTAGATGTCAACAGCTCACGGTCACTTTCACCGGCCACACCCACCACGAACTGGGTAGCGATGCCTGCACGGATATGCCCTGCCTGTTGTAGATCGCGCATCCAACGCAGCCGCACCACCACATCGTGGCGCCAGTCACGCGTCGCATCGAGCTGTGCTTGGCGGGCGGCGCTGGGCACCTCGATATTGATGCTCAGCCGATCCGCAACACGCGCCGCCGCTTCAACGGTGGCATGCGAGACCCCCGGTGGCAATTTGAGGTGCATGTAGCCCCGAAAGTCGTGGCGTGTGCGCAAGAGCTGCGCCCCATCCACGATGGCCGCACCAGCCGCATCTGCAGAATGTGTCACGGCAGTAGACAGCAATAATCCGGCCCCCGTCTGTTGCAACTGTGGTGCCACGGTATCGGCGACTTCTTGGGCAGTCAAGGTCGCCCGTGGAACGTCGTTGCCCGCGCGCAGTGGACAGTAGGGGCAGTCGTGAATACACTCGGCACTCATCAAGAGGCGCAACACGGGGCGGCGTACCCCGTGTGCATCGGCTTCGGCGCCGAGTGGCGCATCAGACCAGCGCGCCTTGCGCGACTGATAGCGCCGACCGGCCACGGCATGACTATCGCATGCTTCGTAGCCGGCGGCATGTGCCAACATATCGAGTTTTGTGTCGACATCCATCGTCGTATATCCGTGCTACGGATTGGGTGGCGTAGTGGGAGGGGCAGGTGGCGCAGATTCCGTGGTAGGCTCACCTGTGGTCATCACATCCGTCACCTGGGCGTCTGGGAGGTCTTCGGGGCCGATGGGAATCGTCGGTACAGCGGGTGTTTCGTCAAACAGCGGCTTGACGGGCATCGGCGAGGTCACATCGGTGATTTCGAGTTCACGGGCGTGGTTGAGCCACAACAACCCCAAGCCGAGTACCACCAACCCCACACTCACGAGCTGCGCCACGCGCAACGAGCCATCACATCCACCGCCCACCAAGTCCGCACACAGACTATCGGTGCGTAGCCCTTCAATCCACAGGCGACCAAGCCCATAGATGACCGCATAAAAGAGCACCATGTCGCCACGGCGCAAACTATTCCGGTAGCGACGCTCGATGACAATCAGCAACACCACCCCCAAAAAGTTCCACACCGATTCATACAAAAACGTGGGGTGGAACAGGGTTGAGGGTGGATATTTATCGAGGTCGTTATAGGGGGAAATCCGGTATGGTGCATCAATGATTAGACCAAAATTGAAGGGAGTCGGTCGGCCATATGCCTCTTGGTTGAAAAAATTCCCCCACCGACCAATGGCTTGTGCCAGCAAGAAGGTCGGCATCATGATATCGAGATATTCACGCACGTCGAGTTGGTGCCGGCGCGTGTACCACCATGCCGTTCCAATCGCTCCAATGAGCGCACCATGGATGGCCAGCCCACCCGTGGCCGGATTAATGATGTTGAGAATACTTTGATTGGCAAAGCGTGGCCACTCAAATGCCACATAGTAGGCACGGGCGCCCGCAATACCCATAATCATGCCCAAGACCACAATATTCCACACGTGCTCGGGGTCTTGTCCACGACTCGCAGCGCGATTTGCCGACCACTGCGCCGCAATCATGGCACCACCAACAATCAGTAGCCCGTACCAGCGCAACGCAATGGGGATGGAACCCAACATGAACTGAAAAAGAAATGGATCATCGGGTGGGTATATTTGCATACACTCTGCCTACGCCTGCTACGGTCACGAATACTCCCTCTATCATACCGCAGAATTTATCACACACAACAAGCATGTGAGTGGTACAATGACGGCACAGAGATACCCAACGCTCAAAGGAGCTCACGATTATGCTCTTAGCGATTGACATCGGCAATACCAACATAAAAATTGGCGTGTTCAAGGGAACCGAAATCGTCGCCCATTGGCGTGTGCTCACCGAGCGACACAAGTTGGCCGATGAATATGCGGTCCTCATTCGCAATCTGTTTGCCCTCGAACACATTGACGTGAGCACCATACACGGTTGTGTGTTGTCATGTGTGGTGCCACCGCTCATGATGCAATTCACCCATCTGTGTAGCAAATACCTCGGCATCACGCCCCTCGTGGTAGGTCCACGGATTGCAAGTGGGTTGACATTTGACGTGGAAAATCCCGACGAAATGGGCTCCGACCGCATCGCCAATTCTTTGGCCGCCATACGCACCTACGGTAGCCCGGTGATTGCCATTGCATTTGGCACGGCCACTACTTTTGATGTGGTCGTGGACAACGTGTACGTGGGGGGCTGTATTGCGCCGGGACTCGGTATTTCGTCGGATGCCCTCTTTTCGCTCGCAGCCCGCCTCTACCAGGTCGAGCTAGTGCGCCCGCCAAAAGTCATCGCACGCAACACGGTGCATCACATGCAGGCCGGTGTCATCATCGGGTATACGGGGCTCGTCGAAGGCATTGTGGCGCGCATGCACGCAGAACTCGGCAGTGTGTGTCCCGTGGTGGTCACCGGCGGGTTAGCCGACGTCATTGCCAAAGAAACACCCATTATTACGGCGGTTGAACCCAATTTGACACTCAACGGCTTGCGCATGATTTTTGAACACAACCAGTAGTAGTAGCATCACGAGGTATATCCGTGTCAGTATTGCCA
The DNA here is from genome assembly GCA_041165505.1 of Chloroflexota bacterium. Lineage (GTDB taxonomy): Bacteria > Chloroflexota > Chloroflexia > Chloroflexales > Roseiflexaceae > UBA965. The sequence continues at coordinate 8,665 of JBEANH010000051.1, forward strand.
CCACCCGCAGAAAAAGCAAGTTATGTGGAGCGCATGTTTGCGCGGATTGCCACTGGCTACGACCGCATGAATCGCCTGATGACGTTCGGTCTCGATGAATGGTGGCGGCGCATCACCGTGCGTACACTTGCCCCTGCTCCCGATGCAATCATGCTCGACATCGGCACCGGTACGGGTCCCTTTCTACCCATTCTCAGAGCCCATGCACCGCACGGGCTCGCAGTGGGTGCTGATTTTTCACTCCCGATGATGCAAGCCGGGATGATGCGCATTGACCATGCGTCACTGTTTGTAGGAGCAGATGCACTCCACCTGCCGTTCGCAGATCACACCTTTGATACGATTACTGCGGGGTTCGTCATCCGCAACGTGACCGACATTGCGGCATCGTTCCGTGAGCTGTATCGTGTCACCAAACCGGGTGGTCGCATCGCCATTCTGGAGGTCGCACGGCCACGGCTTGCCGTGGTGCGCTGGGGACATCGCATCTACTTCGAAGAAGTCATGCCACGCATCGCACGCATCCTCGGTGCCGACCCAGTCGCCTATCGTTATCTCCCTGAATCGTCGCGGCATTTCCCGGATCCACCGGTACTAGCCGATATGCTCCGTGCTGCGGGCTGGATGGATGTCACCTATCGGCACTTGCCACCCAATGCCGTAGCCTTGCACGTGGCAACACGCCCACACGAGGTATCACATGGATGATCAACCACCCCGTGGACGCACGCGCCCCGGGGATCTGCCACCACCCCCACGCATCACCATCAACCGCATCGAACACCACGATGACGAATACGACACCTACGACGAGCAGCCCACCTATGGCCGCCACAACAATAGCAACACTGTGGTGTGGTTGGTGATTCTAGCCGGTATTGCAGCCGTGTATGCCCTCTTCGCCGCAGATCTCCAGCCGTACACGTGTGCCCTGAGTCGCACACTGACCGGGGTGCAGGCCGCAGATTGCCCTGTTGAACCAGCGCTCCCCGACATGAGTGTGGCGATAATCCCCACTCCCCAGCCCAACACGATAGTGGTGGTGATTACACCCACTGCGATTCTGCGCGACAAGGGCGCCATCCTCATCAAGACACGCACATTGTCCGATTTACTCACTTACCAGCAAGAGTACAACGACCAAATCATCCTGTCACAGGCTGCTAGTAGTCAGCAGACACAATATCTGCTGAATTGGGCCGAACAATTCACACGTGCGTTTAACTACGACGTGCAACAACTTGGGCGGGATACCGTGATGTTGGATTTTTATGGGCGTATCACCTATGGCGTATCACTCGACGAACTCACCGAAAACTACATCAACATTTCCACAGACCAACAACAACTCACCATCACCCTGCCACCGAGCAAGGTACTGAGTGTAGACGTGGATGTACAAAAAAGTCGGGTGGTGGCACGAGAACAAGGCTTTTTGGCAAAACCACTGCAAAACATAGACATCGAAGCACTACAAGCGGGTCGGCAACTCATCTTGCAAAAGTGCACCACCGAGGATATGGTGGCTGCGGCGAGCCAGGCCAAAAGTGTGCTCGCACAGATCTTTGCACTCAGCGATTTCCAGTCGGTGGAAATCGTCGCGAGTGCGGGGAGTTGTACAACAACCCTGCCATGATACGCCCTCCATGGTACAATGCGGTGCGTACCACACCATGCGGATTCATCTGTGTTTGCGGTACACCGTGTGGTGCCAAACCCGTTCAGAAAAGGTGTGACGGTTATGTACGTCTCTTATGATAACGAGGCTGGTACGCTGTACTGGTACTTCGTCGAACTCAACGAAGGTGATGCGGTCGAGGAACTCGAGTCACCGGTACGACTCTTGTGTGACAGCAATGGCTGTGTGGTGGGTATGCAGCTCGACCTGCACGAAGAACCCGACCCTGCCACGTTGATTACCCATGCCATGACCCACCGCGAAGCCACGTGGGATTCAGCCCAAGGGTTGCTCACTGTGGCGTTTGCACCATTTGTACGCACCATAGCACTTGTCGAGCCAGCAATTCTCGATGTGGACGCCCTCGGACGCATTGTCGGCATTGATATCGCCGATGCCGACCATACCACGTCGGGGCGCTACGACGCCCTGGCACACGTGTTGATTTCACCCGATGATCCCACAGACGACATCAGTCAGCTCCCTCCCGTCGAAGATACATCCATCACACTCCCCAATGTCGAGCGCGCAGGAGTGGTGGCAATTGTGGGGCGACCCAATGTGGGGAAATCAACGTTGCTGAATGCGATTATCGGACAAAAAATCGCCATCACGTCACCCAAACCGCAAACCACCCGCAGTGCCATTCGCGGTATTTTGACACGTCCCGATGCACAAATTATTTTTGTGGACACCCCGGGAATTCACCGCCCCCGCAACCGCTTGGGCAACTTCATGGTACAACAGGCACGCAACGCAGTCCCCGATGCTGATGTGCTGTGTATGGTCGTGGATATCACGCACATGCCCAACGAGCTCGATGAACGCATTGCCGCCATGTTTCGCCGGAGTCGCTCACCCAAAATCCTCGTGCTCAACAAAACAGACCGACCAAATCCACATGCCATCGAGTGCTTGGCTGCCTTCCGCGCCTTGGCACCATGGGACATGGAAGTGGCCATTTCGGCGTTGCGCCGCGAAGGGCTCGATACACTCATCGCCGAAATCGTGGCACGCCTGCCCCTCGGTCCTGCGTTTTATGCGGCCGACCAGGTCACCGACCAAAACGAGCGTGCCATCGCAGCAGAGCTGGTACGCGAACGGGTCATGCACCTCATCGGTGACGAAATTCCGTATGGTGTGGCCGTCGAAGTCGAAGAATGGGAGCAGCGCCCACGTACCTGCTATATGCGCATGACCATTTATGTCGAGAAAGAATCACAAAAAGCAATCATCATCGGCAAAGGAGGGAGCATGCTTCGACGCATCGGCATGGAAGCCCGCCCTGCCATCGAGAAACTCATCGGTCAGTCCGTCTACCTCGATTTATGGGTCAAACCGCGGAGCAACTGGCGTGATGACCCCAGCGCTCTGCGCTGGCTTGGCTATCGGAACGAATAGCACCCCACCAGCGTGGCTGGGGACATAGACAAACAAAAGGTGGCAGGAGATGCAGAGTGCGCCCACGGATTCGTCGCGCAAATGGTTAGCGTTAGCCGCGGTCGGGAGTGGCACGTTTATGTCAACCGTTGATGGTTCGATTGTAAACATTGCCCTCAACACCATCCAAAACGACTTCAATGCGAGTCTTGGTGCAGTGGAATGGGTTATTCTAACGTATTTACTTGGTATCGTCTGTTTGCTCCCCAGCATGGGGCGGCTCGGTGACATGATTGGGCGCAAACGCGTCTATACTACTGGCTTCATCCTCTTTGCAGTATCATCGGCGCTGTGTGGGTATGCGTGGAGTGTCGAAGCACTCATCGCCTTTCGGCTCATCCAAGCAGTCGGTGCAGCCATGGTGCAAAGCATGGGTGCGGCACTACTCGTACAGGCATTCCCAAGTAGCGAACGTGGGCGCGCACTCGGCTACAACGCAACCATTATCTCAGTGGGGGTGGCCTCTGGCCCCATGCTGGGTGGCCTGCTCATCGGCAGTTTTGGCTGGCGCTCAATTTTTACCGTCAACATTCCACTCAGCATCATCGCCATCATCGTTTCTCACTGGGCGCTCGTAGACGACAGCAAACGCAGCCCACAACGCTTCGACTACATTGGGGCTGTGAGCCTAGGAGCCGCCCTGGTCTCCATCCTCTATTCACTCACCGAAGGTCAACACATCGGCTTTATGACTCCCATCGTACTCACCACATTTGTTGCGGGTATCGTCGGGTTCGTCTTTTTTGTGTGGTGGGAGCTCCGCACGACAGCTCCGATGATTGATCTAAGCTATTTCAAAATTCGCGATTTCAGTGTAGGGCTATTGATGATCTACCTCATCGCCCTACCCCAGCAATTCAACTACGTATTGTTGCCCATCTACTTGCAAACAGTTGCTGGCTACGACACGCAAACTACCGGGCTGGCGATGATTGTTGTACCAATCACCACCACCTTTTTGTCGTCGTTGAGTGGCTATTTATCGGACAAATACGGCCCCAACCGTATTGCGCCAGTGGCCATCATCATCTGGGTGTTCGGGCTGGTCTTTATGAGCGGGCTATCCGCGAACCCCACCCTGTGGGATGTGGCCATCAGAGTCTTTTTCATCGGTTGCGGTGTGGGGCTCTTCTTTACACCCATCAATAGTAGCATTCTCGGGAGCCTGCCCAAAGAGCGGAGCGGCGTAGCCAACGGCATCATGTCGGTCATTCGCACCATGGGGCAAATCAGTGGCATCTCCATTGGTGCCTTTGTCTGGGCCACCCAAGTCAGCCAACTCAGCGGTGGGCAATACGTGGATTTCAGCCAGGCGCCCCAAAGCGTCTTACAACAGGGCTACAGCAACACTATGTTGGTTGCCGCGGCAATCTGTGCCCTCGGGCTCATCCCGCTGTTGTTCCGTAAACGCACACCCACCACTCCCACTCAACCTGTGGCATCATAATTTTGAACGGAATCAACGATACTACTATGAGCGTACAACACAATCGCAAATGGTTGGCACTGGCGGCAGTCGGTAGTGGCACCTTTATGGCCACCATTGACAGTTCAATTGTCAACATTTCACTCAACACCATTCAGCGCACGTTTGGCGCCACCTTGGGGCAAGTTGAGTGGACGGTGCTTGCCTACATCCTCGGTATTGTGTGTCTGTTACCGAGCATGGGGCGCCTCGGCGACATGATTGGCCGACGGCGTGTCTTTATCACGGGCATGATCATATTCACGATTGCATCCGCCTTATGTGGCCTTTCCTGGAACTTGCCGTCGTTGGTCGTGTTCCGCGTCATGCAAGCAGTGGGTGCCGCCATGATTCAGAGCATGGGTGTGGCCTTGCTGGTACAAGCGTTCCCGAGTAGCGAGCGTGGTCTCGCCCTCGGCTACAACGGTACTATTACTGCGGTAGGGATTGCCATGGGTCCCGTGCTGGGGGGGCTAATCATCGGCACACTCGGCTGGCGTTCCATCTTTTTTGTGAATATTCCCATCTGTTTGCTGGCCCTCGTCATCGCTTTTCGTGCCCTCGAAGACGACAACAAACGGGCCGAGCATCAGTTTGACATCATGGGCGCCGCCCTGCTCGGTGGCGCGCTCATGGCCATTCTGTTTGCGATGACCGAAGGACAACACGTGGGCTTTGGCCAGACCTATATTGTGCTACTCATCGTCCTGGGCATCGTTGGACTGGTGCTGTTTGTGTGGTGGGAACAACGCACCCCAGAACCGATGATGCAAATCAGCTTTTTTCGTAACCGCACCTTTAGTCTCGGTCTGCTCATCGCTGCTTGTGGGGCGATGAGCATCCAGTTCAACTTCATTTTATTGCCCTTTTTCATGCAAAACGTCCTCCAATTTTCACCACAAAAAACCGGCCTAATGATGATGTTTTCGCCGATTGCGATTTCAATTACGTCGTCTATTAGTGGGCGCCTCTCTGACCGGTTTGGGTCACGCTGGATTACGGCGATTGGCATGGCCCTACTCGGGATTGGGCTCTTCAATGTGAGTACACTCACACCCGAATCCAGTGTGTTCGACATTTTAATCCGAGTGGTGTTCATCGGCACCGGCTTTGGCATCTTCCAGTCACCCAACACGAGTAGTGTTATCGGCAGTCTGCCCAAAGAGCGCAGTGGCATCGCCAACGGCATTCTCGCAGTCATTCGCTCCATTGGGCAGGTCGGGGGAGTCACCATGGCAGGAGCCATCTGGTCGTCGCAGGTGGCCAGCCTATCGGGACATGAATTCGCTGATATCACACAAGCACCCGTGGGTATCTTGGCAACTGGTTTCCAGACCACGTTGTTCGTGGCCGCCTGTATTGCGTGGATTGGCATTATTCCGGCAGTCCTGCGTGGGCGGCGCGGTGAATCCTAGTCCCACGGCACTCATCACTTTTTCACATGTGGGCGGTGCACGGCACCGCCCATTGACTTATAATTGAGTTGGGAGTGAAAAAAGGCGCTACGATGAGCACACCACAGATTGACCTCTTGTCCCTGTCACAGACACAACTCACCGAATTAATGGCTACGTTCGGCGAGCCTGCATTTCGCGCCAAGCAAATTGCCCGCCAACTCTACGTCAACCATGTGAGCGACATTGCGCACATGACCGATTTGTCGTTGGCGCTCCGCCAACGCCTTGCGGCACACGCCACCATCGGATCACTGACACTACAACGCGTCGTGAGCGCTGATAATCAGATGACGCACAAGGCACTCTTTACGCTACCCAGCGGTGAACTGATTGAAAGTGTCTTGATGATCTACCCAGAGCGCGCCACTGTCTGCGTGTCTACGCAGGCGGGGTGTGCGATGGGCTGCACGTTTTGTGCCACGGGACGCCTAGGGCTGTTGCGCAACCTCGACAGCCATCACATCGTCGAACAAGTACTGTGGGCACGTCGCACCTTGCGCGCGCTCCACAAACAGCCGCCACACCAGCCAGCGGTGACGGCGCGCACTATGGACAACGATGAGTGGTGGGGGAGCGATGGTGGGCATCCCGATGCACTCCCACACACACTGGGGAACGTGGTATTCATGGGTATGGGTGAACCATTTGCCAATTATGACCGCTGGTGGCAGGCCGTCGAACGCTTGCATGACCCGCATGGTATCAATATCGGTGCACGTGGGCTGACCGTCTCAACGGTGGGGCTCGTCCCGGGCATCAAACGCCTCGCCGACGAATCGTTGCCCATCAACTTGGCCATTTCGTTGCACGCATCCAACGATGCACTCCGCTCTAGCATGATGCCCGTCAACAAGCGCTGGAACATTGCAGAATTGTTGGCAACAACGCGTGATTACACCAAAAAAACAGGACGACGAGTCTCGTTTGAATATGTACTCTTGCAAGGACAAAACGACACTCCCGAACTCGCTGGCGAGCTCGCCGATCTGCTCGATGGCATGCTTTGCCATGTCAACCTGATTCCGTGGAATCCTGTCCCCGGGCTCCCACTTGGTCGTTCCGAACGACAGCGCGTGCTTGCTTTTCAACGCATCCTTCTCGATGCCGGTGTACCGTGTACGGTACGCGTGGAGCGCGGTATCTCGATTGCAGCAGCCTGCGGTCAACTTGCAGGAATCCCACTTGATGCGACGCCACAAAAGGATTAACTGATGTATTTACCTGCGCTCATGCTCATCCGCCGCATCATTGGTCTGATTTGTGTGATTATTGGCGTTATCGGTCTCATCATGCCCATCATGCCTGGCTGGCCATTCCTGATTCCCGGTATCGCACTACTCGGCAGCCGTGATCCGTTGCTCCGCTACGTACATCTCGCCATCATCCGCCTGCTCAAGTTTGCCAAAACACGGCGCACACCGTGGATTCGCCGCAACGGCGAACATCTCTACGAAGCGTACAAACGCACCCGTGCTGTGGTCGAACCACTGATTCTACGCACCGAACGATCACTCGAACGCTGGATGGGCTATCCGCAAAAACGCCCACCCGAAGCATAACATCTGTTGCGCACCACCATCTTTGGTACCGCAACACAACCACGCGGTTGTAGGCGTGTGCACATAGCCCCCCCCTCCACACGGCAGTGGATGCATCACCGCGGTCGAATCGGACGCGCCACAGATGCGCACATCACCCCACGGTACAATGCATCATCTGCGTCATCTCTGCGTATAATACAAGCAGGAGATTATTGTTGAGGATAGCATGAGTACCAAACCACAAAATGTCAAGGGTATGCGCGACCTGTTGCCCCCGGCCATGATGTTGCGCCAACATATCATTCAGACGTTGCGGAACGTCTTTGAACGCTACGGATTCGAACCCCTGCAGACCCCCACACTCGAACATGCCGAAACACTCGAAGGCAAACTGGGCGACGAAGAACGCCTCATTTACCGCTTCGAGGATCATGGTGGACGTAAACTGGCCATGCGCTACGACCAAACGGTGCCACTTGCCCGTGTTGTCGCCCAGTATCAATCACAGCTCCAAATGCCGTGGCGCCGCTACGCCGTTGGGGCTTCGTATCGTGGTGAACGCACCCAGCGTGGGCGTTACCGCGAGTTCTACCAAGCCGACGTAGATATTGTGGGTTCCGCATCACCCGTTGCCGATGCCGAAATCATTGCCGTCCTCACTGACGCCCTCTCCGCGCTCGGCTTCGACAACTTTGTGACACTACTCAGCCACCGCCAAATCCTGGGTGGCATTGCGCGTGTCTCGGGGCTCGACGAAGCGGCGGCCGGTAGCGTCTATCGCGCCATTGACAAACTCGACAAAATTGGACCGGATGGAGTGCGCGGCGAACTCGCCGCAAGTGGCGTCGCAGACGCAGCCATCGATCGTATCCTGCATCTGGTCTCACTCAGCGGCAGCAACACCGCAGTGCTCGATGCGCTCGCCACTGCCCTCGCCGGCGACGAGCGCGCCCAAGCGGCCATCGTCAATCTGCGTGACATTATTGCGGCAGCGGCGGCCATGGGCGTCCCCGCACAGCGATATGTGGTTGCCCCGCGCCTTGCACGTGGCTTGTCGTACTACACGGGCATGGTGTGTGAGGCAGTGGTCGAATCACCACCAATGGGCTCACTCCTTGGCGGAGGACGCTACGACGACCTGATTGGCCTGTTCGCCGATAAATCACTGCCGACAGTGGGCATCGCCTTTGGGCTCGACCGCCTACACGATGTGATGGAAGAATTGGGGATGGGGCCACGGGGTGCCATGGCTGACGTGTTTGTGACCATTTTCAACAGCGATTGTATGGCCAGCAATCTAGCCATCGCCCACCAGTTGCGCGCCGCCGGCTTGAAGGTCGAAGTGGCCCTCGATAGTGGCGAACGCCTCGGCAAACAGCTCCAGACCGCCGATCGCCGTGGTATCACGTTGGCCGTCGTCCAAGGGCCCGACGAACAAGCCGCCGACGCCGTAGTCGTCCGCGACCTCAAGAGTGGCACGCAGCACCGCTTTACCAGCGCCACCCTGGTTGACGGTCTGCGTGGATTGATGACCACCTAAGGGAGCGCCCCATGAGCAACGAACTCCGCCACCACAGCGTGCAACAGTTTCTCGACCAGCTCGCCTCGGCCACACCGACCCCGGGGGGCGGCAGTGT
>JBEANH010000052.1:0-17878 GCA_041165505.1 Chloroflexota bacterium
TTTGACCGCAGGTGCCCCATCTACCGACGTCGTCTTCATCACAATGTTGAGCGGTTTGAGCCCTAAATCGTTGGTCAGATTCGTCCCCCAGCCATAGACCAGTTGAATACGCCCGGCAAAGCGCTGATGCAGACGTGTTATCGTCTCCATGTCCAACCCGTCACTGAATACAATCGTCTTGGTGGCGGGATCGATCCCACGCTCGGCGTAGTAGGCAATTGCGCGCTCACCAAAGCGCTCAGGGTCACCCGAATCGTGGCGGAAGCCGCGCCACTGTTGCGCTTGTGCCAGTGTAAAGTCGGCAAAGAAAAAATCACTACCAAAAGTATCCGTCAACGCAATGGCCAAATCCACACCATAGCGCGCATACCAATCATGTAAAAACGCCTGATGTGACGCCCGCACATCACCATGGTGGCGATCCGCCAAGGCCGCATACACCATCGGCATTTCATGCGCAAAGGTACCAATCGGGCGCAGGTCGAGGATGTGTGCGAGATGCACATTCGACGTGCCCACCAAATTCTGTGGCACCTGTTGTTGCAACTGACGCACGACATGTGCCTGCCACGCCGCCCCGAAATGCCGGCGTGTGCCAAAGTCCACGATGCGGATTGTCGGGTCTTGCTGCAATACGGCGATTTTGGCGTCGAGGCGACGCTGCCCCTCGGCATAGACATCAACACCGCGTTCGTGGCGTGCCACATACCCCGCAAAGTAGTGCTGATTGACGGCACTCATCACCACCGTCTCCCAAAAAGTGACCAGTGGCCATGCCCCCGTCGTCTCCACGTGTAACTCGCCGTCGTACACGTTGACCTGGACTGCGGGCAATGCGTGCGTGGCGATATAGTCGAGATAGGTCGCCGAAAAGACTGGCTGACCGCTACTGCTACGCAACCCCGCCAAATACTGCAATTCACTTTTGCGAAAGCCACGGGCCCGCATGGCATCTAAGTGCGCCTGCAGTGCGTGTGCGTCCACGTAGTGTGCCAGCAGCGCACTGCCACGGTTTTTCAAGGTAAACGTCACCTGCGTATACCGGTGATGTTCGTACTGTAGCTGGCTCATGGTGAGCTTGTAGTAATCAAGCCCACTGGTGAGCACAGGGATATCGCGGTTCATGCCTCGTCCTTTGGCTATGCCACACTCGTGCTCGGCGCCAATACCACGCCAATCTCCAGCAGGCGCGCCCGCATCTGCACACGCGACGCCTCACCAATCGATTCGGTGGCATCTTCGAGCACCGTCACCGCAAATCCTGCGTTGCGCAAATCAAGCGCAGTATATCCGACGCAATAATCAAATGCCAATCCCGCCAAATAGACGTGCGTGACTCCTGCCGTGCGCAATGCATCGGCCAACGCAACGCCCGCCGCATCATTTCCATTGCACGCACTGTAACTGGTGTCGTCGGCGCCATTGGTGAGCACTTCCATGCCCTTGTGGATGGTCAAGCTACCCGCAGGTACCACCAACTCGGGGTGGAGCTGTGCCCCCGGTGTCCCCGCCACACAATGCACCGGCCAGGTCGTGCTGTAGTTGGGTGGGGCACCAAAGTGCGCCGTCTGCGGTGGATGCCAGTCTTGCGTGGTAAAGGTCACCCAACCCTGCGCCGCTGCTGCCGCCAACAAGCGATTGCACGGCGTCACGACCTGCGCACCTGTGGGCAACGGTAACTCACCGAATCCCGCCCGCCCCAACCGCTCACCCTCGGTGGTAGCCATGAAGCCACACTGCACATCCACAATGCCTAATGCGTGCGTCGCCATCTTTTCCTCACTTTTTACTAGTAATTGTACAAATTACACTTACTATGTATTGCAGAATATAGTAGCGGGTATTGCGTGTTTTGTCAATAGTGTATAGTTGACAATATCTCGTATTTTTATGTCAAACACCCACAAGAGTTGCAGCTGGGTAATGGGGACATCGTGATTCGTTGGCGCATGCGCATTTTGATCATGATGGAAAAAAACACCCTACCAGCCACCCGTCGTGACGCTGGCATCTGGTAGATTCGGTGCGGTTGGGCGCATCCCAATGGAGCCGCCACAGCATGGGGCGCGGCGTTTAGAACATCGCCGTGTCGGTGAGGGTTGTATGCACAAAGCGATACAGGCGGGCAGGGCGATGTGCACCATCACGGTACATCTGCGGTGTTTCTGCAATCATGTCGAGGCTGATGATTTTTTTGCGAAAGTTGCGTTTATCGAGTGGGCGGGCCAAAATGGCTTCGTAGGCTTGTTGGAGTTGTGACAGGGTAAAGACATCGGGCATAAGGGCATAAATCGCATTCGTGTAGCTAATTTTATTTTTGAGACGCTCACCCGCATACGCCACAATATCGGCATGATCAAAGGCGATATCAGGCAGGGCATCCACCGGTACAAAGCGCGGCTGATGCACCGCCGCTTCTGTATCGAGTACCACATCGCGTCCAAGTGCCATATAGGTCACCGATACCGCATGCCCACGGGGATCGCGTGCCACCGTATCAAAGGTGTAGAGTTGTTCGATGAGGCGCAACGTGTCGCGCTGTAGTCCCGCCTTTTCGGCCAACACTCGTTGCAAGGCGATATGCGTCGTTTCACCGAGCGAAATATAGCCACCAGGCAAGGCAAGGCGCCCTTGGAAGGGGGGATTAGTCCGCGTAATCAGGAGCACACACAGACGCGTTTCGATAATTTGAAAGACCACCGTATCAACGGTCAAAATCGGTGCCGTGTATGTCATGACTCACCTACACATCGTGCCATAGGGCTGCATTATGCAAATCCGACGGCATACGCCAGTCACCACGCGGGCTGAGTGCCACACTCCCCACCTTGGGGCCATCAGGCATCACCGAACGTTTGAATTGACTCGCCACAAAACGTCGCACAAAGAGGCGCAACCAGTGTGTAATGGTGGCCACATCATAGCGATCGGCAAATGCGTGCGTCGCCAAAAAAGCGATTTTCTGTGGGCTGTCCCCCCAACGCACCAAATGATACAAAAAGAAGTCGTGCAACTCGTATGGACCAATAATGTCTTCGGTTTTTTGGCTCACATCACCGGGTGCACTACTCGTGAGTTCCGGAGATACCGGTGTGGCCAAGATATCGTACAACACGTGCGCAACAGCCGGCTCGGCGTGGTCTGCCACACAGGCCACCAGATGGCGCACCAGCGTCTTGGGCACACCCGCATTGACATGGTAGTGGCTCATATGATCGCCATTAAACGTGCACCACCCCAAGGCAATCTCACTAAGGTCACCTGTGCCCAACACAAACCCGCCGAGTTGATTCGCCTTGTTGAACAAGATACTCGTACGCAAGCGAGCCTGCACATTCTCGTAGGTGACATCTTGTGTCACACCATCATGTCCCAACGCCTGGAGCTGTGCAGTAACCAATGCGCCAATTGGAATCAGGTGATTGGGTACCCCATGCAACGTGGCAAGCTGTACTGCATTCGTCTGGGTTCGCTCCGAGCTCGCCGCAGCCGGCATCGTATAGGTATGAAGGAGCTCAGCCACCGGACGCCCGAGCAGTTGCGCCGTCTGGCACGCCACCACAAAAGCGAGTGTGGAATCCAAGCCCCCTGACAAGCCGAGATGGATGTGCGGCGACCGTGTGGCACGGATGCGTTGTGCGAGGCCATGCGCCTGAATGTGCAGAATATGCGTCAGCCGTTCGGTACGGGCACTTTCACTTTCGTGGGCCGGCAAAAAGGGATGAGCCACCACAACCGGAACGGGGGTCATCGCAGGACGTGCATGTACCGTGGGGAGCGTCACATAGTGCACGTGATTGGCCCGATTCGTGTCACGCCGACGGTCAAAACGCAAATGCTCGATATCAATATCAGCACTGAGTAGCCGATTGGTTTGGGCAAACGGTGCACGTTCGGCCAATATTCGCCCATTGCTCGCAATCAACTGATGCCCACTCATGACCACATCCATGGTGGACTCGCTCCAGTCACATCCGGCATAGACATAGCCGCACACCAATGTGGCAGATTGCATGCCCACCAGCGAGCGTCGGTAACTGGCTTTGGCTACTAATTCAGGGGATGCGGATGGATTCACGATAACCAGTGCCCCCTGATCCACCAGTGTGGCACTTGGAGCATGATTGACCCACAAATCCTCACAGATTTCGATGCCGACGGCAACACCTGCCACATCAAAGACCAACTGTGTGCCAAAAGGCACCGCAGTATCAGCCAGCATGACGGTGGTATTGGCGTGCGGCCATGTCTGATACCAACGCTTTTCGTAAAATTCGGCATAGTTGGGTAAATGTTGCTTGGGGACAAGCCCAACCACACGCCCACCAGCCAGCATGGCGGCCACATTGTAAATGGCGTTACCGTGGGCAATGGGCAATCCGACGACCATTGCAGTATCATGGGCTAGCGTCTGGGCAGCGAGCTGCACCACCGCCTGGCGCGCGTGATGCAATATGGTGGCATGCTGTACCAAATCACCCAGACTATACCCGGTAATGCTGAGCTCGGGGAATACGACGAGTGCCACACCAGCCTGGACTGCGTGTTGATACAACGCCGTGATTTGGGCCAGGTTGTGGGCGACATCTGCCACCACCACTTCGGGACACGCACTCGCGACACGCATGTAGGCGTCACTGGCACAAAATGTGCTTGCCATGCATCACTCATCTCTGTACAGCACGATATCTCACCACACACCACTATACTACCATGTTGTCTACGTGCTGCGACTTATGCGCTACTCTGGCGGGGGATGCAGTGCCATGTGGCAATAATATCAGCGATGTGGATGCGGTTGTGCAGGCGTGTATCGTGTTGCCATTGTGCTAGTGTTGCGATTTCATGGGCACACAAACGCAAGACGAGCTGACAGTCGGCACGGATATCAGCCATCAACAACGAGATGATCTGTTGTTGGATATCACTACATGCCGAATTAAGCGCCAAGGCACGGATCTGCGCATCGCGATTCAGCATCTCTTTCACCAGCGACTTGCGCATGCGCACATCGTTGAGCTGCCATGCCATGTGGAGCAATACATCATCGTGGGCAGCAAATTTACGCAATATTTTGAAGATGTGTTTACGCACCGTCATATCAGGGTGCGTCAATAACGTGGTGACGATTTCTGCACACACTGCCATGCGGTGGAGCTCATACCCCATCAACCCAAGAATCATCAAATATGGGTCGTTACTACAGACACACTGTTGCAACACGGTGGCACTATCACTGCGATTGAGGATATGCACATAGACGCGTTCAGTGAACCCCTTGCACGTAGATTCAATGCCCTGCGCATAGAGGTACTGCAACCGTGCAAGCACATCGTCACACGCACCATTCACCAACGCCGCCAGCCATGCCGTGGGAACTTTTTCCACATGAGCAGCGTACAACGAAAACTCACAATACTCGGGAATGACTTCGTAGCGCTGGAGTACAGCCATGGCGGCCATCCGCACATGGAGCCGCGCATCACGCGTCACAGCCTGCTGCATCACCGGTACAATCACGGTCGGATTGTTGACGTTGCGTAGCGCCTTGATAGCCGCAGTGCGCACGGCAAAGCTCTGATCTGCTACCAACACCATCAACAACGGGAGGCTTTCGGTAGCCGCAATCAAGCCAAGTGCATCAATGCTACACAACATGCATGCAGAACGTTGTTGGATTTCGTGCATCAGCAAAGGCACCACTGCCTGGACACGGGCATGCCCGAGTGCGCGGATAGCCAAGCGCTTACGCGTGATGCTCCGTTCTAGGCTATCGGTGAGCCATGCCACACCCACCGCATCCTGCCGGATTGCCAAAAGTTCGGCCGCTTTGGTGGCAACCTGGCTGTCCGTATCGTGGAGACGATCATACAACACGTCGGCAACAACGGGCAGGTCATAGAAACCAATGGCACGGAGCATCGTCATGCGCACCGTACTACTCCGGTCGAGTAACCCACGCCGACACCATTCACTCCAATCGAGATCCTGCCAACCGAGTACCACAAAAAAAGCTTCCGCACGCACAGCATCATCACGATCGGATGTGGCACGCATCACAATATCATCCACTCCACACTGACAGCGTTGCCAGCACTGGATGGCCGCATAGCGGATGGCTGTTGACGGCGATAAGACAGCAGCATGCAGATGCACAATTACCGCAGGTGAAATATCACGTGCGGTAATTGTCTTGAGCGCAGCAATTCGCTCGTTATCGTTGCTGGATTGCAGTGGCCCATCCCACTGCAGATCACCACCGTCACACATGCCAAACCTACACACTCTCTACAGGCTGATAGATGCGCTGCAAGGCGACCCACCCCATGGTCTTTGTGGCCGGATTACGGTAGTACTGCACTCCGATACCGTTGGCAACATGCGCCATCATGCTCACAAGTCGCCCTAATGCGGTGCTGGTAACGTGCGTACGTGAATCGGTCACGTGACAGTCCTGCCACAAAATCGCATGTTCTTGCAGTGATACTAACGGTTGCGCAAGCCCTAATGCGCCAACCCGTTGAGCACACATCAGCGTTTGCTGGGGATGAATGGCATAACTACGGTTGACTGCTGGATTCGCCCATGCCCACAACCATGTGCCGTTGAGTGCACAATACGAACCTATCATCACATACGTGGCCCGTACCACCACCCGTCCCCCACGCCGATAGGTCACCAAACCCGTTTCCTGAGAGATTTCCCAATCACACACATCGAGACCGTACTGTGCTTCGAGCTGCTGTTGTTGCCCCCGCAACCATTGCTGATACTCGTGCAACAGGACGCTAACCCCTGCCCCATTGTTACTACGCATAGGCACCCTTTCACTGCGTGGTTCCTATGTGTAGTATAGCGATTCAAGAATCCACAAATGTGCACTTTTTAAGGGTTTCGTAATGTCTGTGCCAGCGAATTTGGTACCCACGCACACGACGCTGTAGCACGCAAAAATGTTGCACTCACATGGGCAAAGGGGTAGGCTATAATGACGCCAGATATTCACAAGGGAAAGGATCGCAACATGCAACCGCTACGTGCACTATTGGTCGGTGCTGGTGGAATGGGCCGAACATGGGCTAAAAATCTCATCAGCAACAGTGCGGTGCACCTTGCTGGCTGGATTGATATTCGCCCTGGTATTGCAGCCCAGGCCGCACACGAAATGGGCATCCAGGCCGACTACTACGGTGACGAATTAGGCCAGGCGCTAACCGCGGTCCGCCCTGATTTTGTCGTAGATGTGACGATTCCCGAGGCACACCACGATGTCACACTCACGTGTCTCCAGGCGGGTATCCCAGTCATCGGCGAAAAGCCGATGGCCGTTTCCATGGAGCAAGCACGTGCCATGGTGGCAGCTGCCGAACGTACCGGTGTGCGGTACATGGTCAGCCAAAGCCGGCGCTACGATGCACGGCTCTGGGCCTATCGCCAGCTCATCCAGCAGATCGGCAATGTCGGTATTCTCGATGCTGATTTTTACATTGGCGCGCATTTTGGTGGCTTCCGTGATGAAATGGCACATGTGCTATTAATTGACATGGCCATCCACACGTTTGATGCGGCACGCTACTTGCTCGGCGACAGCACCCCGGTGTCTGTCTATTGCGAAGAATACAATCCACGCTGGAGCTGGTACAAGGGTGCCGCAGGGGCAGTGGCCATATTTGAGATGGCGAATGGTGCCCGCTTTACCTACCGCGGCTGTTGGGCCGCCGACGGGCAACACACGTCATGGGAATCAGCATGGCGTGCAGTTGGGGACCGGGGGAGTGCTACTTGGGATGGTGACACGCAGATTATGGCCGACGTGGTCGTCGAACAGGGTGGGTTTCACGCCAAATGCCACCGGCTTACTGCCCACGCTGCTACCGATATTGCCCACGGGATTGCTGGCTCACTTGCGGATTTTGTGCATAGTATGCGCACTGGACACACCCCGATGGGCGATTGCCGTGACAACATCAATAGCCTTGCCATGGTCTTTGGGGCCATCGAGTCAGCCAAAACAGGGCGCCGTATTCCCTTGTAAATCACAAAAAAATACATCCCCCGCACGGGGGGATGTGGACTGGAGCCGACAACGAGACTCGAACTCGTGACCTGCTGTTTACAAGACAGCTGCTCTACCAACTGAGCTACGTCGGCACCACGTGAAATAATACCACGCCAACCAACACGCGTCAACCACTCGTGTTATGATGCAGACAATTAAGTGGTTGTGAGGAACAAGGATGCACGATCAGTATATCTACCTAGATGCCAGTTTTGACCAACACGCACGATATACCTTGATAGCCTGGCTACGCCCACGTGATGCCTATGTCACAATCGGTGAATCCATCGCCATCATCCAGGATGGTGACATGCGGCGGGTGGTGACGGCACCCTGTAGTGGGCGGATTGTGGCGGTGTATGCAGATGCGGGTGCTGCCCTCCTCCCCCGAAGTCTGCTCGCATCCATTCGGCCTGGTCTCCCATATGCACCACAGATGGGGAATCTCGGGACGACGATTGTAGCAGTTGCGCTGATTGGTGCAACCATCATCCTGTTGCCGGTGCTCAGAGGGGTGATCGAAGTCACCCGTGGTGACCCCACCCCCACCGTTCCTGCACTGCTGGCGACCCCAACGCTACCAACGGGCACGGATGCCACTGCCACGCGTAGCCCCGCAGAAACAGCCATTCCCGGTCCCGAGGGGAGTGGGGATGCGCTAGCCACTGCACAGCCGCTCCCTGGGACAGCATCGGATAAAGGTGTCATCAGCAAGATTAATACGCTATTTATTGAGATGGTTAACCTGTGCAATGAAATCCGGCCATGGGCACAGCGTGGCACACTCATCGATCCGCAGATTGTGGATCAAATGATTACCCGTCGCAACGATCGGCGGGCAGCCATTGTGGACGAGATTCGCGTCATTGTTTCAGACTATAGTGCACGCAGTGATGTCAACAGCACAGATGCCGAGCTGATGAGCCAAATGGAGCTCATGATTGAGCCCTGCACCATCATCTATGACGAAGTCCTCAATGCACATGCGCAATCGGTGATTCCACGCGACCTTTCCGACGAATACGACCGGTGCAATAACGCACAAGCCATCATTCAACAGTATCTCATCCAACCATAACAAATAACCACACACACAACACACGAATCCCCCCGTGGTACGACCACGGGGGGGATTCGTGTATGGCATTATCGCTTGATCATGCTCATATCAATCACCGGCTTCAGTGAGACAAGCTGAACAAATGGGACATTCACTGCGGTCGTGCTGTTGCTCAACGCCACATTGTCAATGCGGACTTCACTGCCTACTGAGCTATCAGTGGTCAAGAAGAAGCTAATCCGCACGCGCTTACCGGCATACGCAGAGATATCCACATTTTTGCGCCCACCCACCGTGCTACGGCAGATATCAACCACACCAACAATCTTGTCATCAACTTCGACGTTGAGCACATCGTAGAATTTTCCACAGGCTTCATCGGATAACGAAGTCATGTCAAAGAGCAGGCGCTTGGTATCTGCGGGCAATGTCACGTACTGGCTGATGCGATCACTCACCGAATTACGGGGTGGTGTTTTGTTGCCCAGTTTAGCAATACCCCCCGTGACAAAGCGCCCTAGCGATGCGCCATTGGTACGGCTCGTCTCGTGCCATTCCCCACTACCTGCATTGGCGAAGTCCGCATTGAGAATGGTTTGATTACTCTGTGGTGCCACAAACCGCACCGTGTCAATGTACCACGAACTAAAGGCCGACGAGTCATTGGCAAGCTCGAAGACGAGTGTCACTGTTTGTCCCGCATATGCGCTCATGTCCACAATGGCCTGACTATAGAGCGGCACAGGCATCCAGGCACTCTTGTTACAGACATCCCACCGGGACAGCACGGTACCGTTCACGAGGATGCGCGCCACGTCGCTGGTACAGTTGCTCCCCGATTGCATCGAATAGAAGCCCATGTGTACGGCCAATGACGTGTTGTCACTGGGGACGGTGACCACTTGTTCGAGTTGGGCGTTTTCGTTGTTGACCCCACCCAACCAGGCAAAGTATTCACCGACCCAGGCTGGCCGCCCCAGCCACTTGGCAATAAAGGGGAACCCGAGTGATGAGCGCTCGGCCCATCCCACGGTACCTTGTTCGAAATCACCATTGACCACACCACTCCCGGTAAAGGTAGGCGTGATTGTTGGTGTCATAGATACGGTCATTGATGGCGAAAGTGTGCGTGTTGACGACGGTGTCATCGTAACGGTGGCAGTACGTGAGCTCGTGGGCGTTGACGTAGCAGTCAATGTCGGCGTTTCGATTTGCGGTGTCCCCACTGGAACTTGGCTGTTGTACAAGTACAACACCTCGTTGGCCCCCACATTGCCACCAGCCATGAGGAATTCGTCAATGTCGAATGTTCCGTATGTAATGCCAACCTGACCGATAGCAATGCGTGCAGGCAAGATGCTGGTCGGAATACTCCCCGTGACTGCATCTGCAACACGTCCGTCAATGTAGCTACGCAATGCACCCGTGACACCCATCCCTGGGGTGACCACACAGGCCAAGTGATGCCATTGGCCATCGGCAACGTCGTTGCCGAGTGACGTAGCCACCGTTGATGCACCGATGGTCGTACTACAGACGAGCTTCCCTGCAACAATAGACATGGAGAAGCGGGCAAAACCACCAACATTCTGTAGCAATGCGGTATCCGTGGTGGTACGTGCCCACATGCTCACCAACACGTTACTTGGCATACGATTAAAGAGCAACCCCGTACTCATGAGTGAATTAGCCCGGCTGGATTCGAAGTGCCCTGCCCCACCGAGTACTCCATCGCTGACGGCATCGAGACAGACACTCCGTGTTTGGCAACGCAGTGGAAATGTGGTGAACCACACATTAGGTGCATACATGGCCACATTGTCGAATGTTGCCTTGATGAGTTGGCTATTACGCATCAACGGCGTGGCTGTACGGGATAACGTGGGTGAACGCGTCACAGATGAAGTCCGTGTCATGGTAGATGAACGTGTCACTGACGCGGTTCGCGTGCTGGTGGGTGTGGGGGTCAACGACGGCGTCACCGGTGTTGCCGTATTACTTGGTGTGAGCGTATCTGACGGGGTAAGGGTGATACTGGGCGTCAGCGTCATACTCGGCGTAAGGGTAATACTCGGGGTTGGTGTCACCGTCATTGTGGGCGCAATCGCAAGCGCAGCTAAAACTGCTTTGCCTGCATCAATAATCCCCGTACCACATTTGCCGGCAATAGTACAGTTATTTGCACTGCTGTCTGTCGGAAAGGTAGTCACGTTGGCCAGTGTTGTCATATACGTGGTAATCGTGTCTACAGACGCACCGGGGAGCAAGCCGTACAACAGCGCTGCAACACCAGCCACATGCGGAGTAGCCATACTCGTGCCCTGCATATTGCCGTATCCCGCTGAAAGTTCGGGGTTAGTTGCCGGAATCGTGTAAGGGCTGGTATACCACGTGGACAACACACGCCCTGCAGAAAGATACCCGCTACTATAGCTGGCATCACCACCTGGGGCAGCAATATCAACCACAGTGCCATAGTTACTGTAATAGGCCCGTTTGCCAGTGGGACCAGTAGATGCAACGGTTACTGCACCACTACAATTCGCAGGAGTGAATTCTTGCGCATTCGTGTTGCTGTTTCCTGCAGCTACAACGACCATGGTGCCTTTGGCTTTGGCTGCCGTAATCACATCTGCATAGGCGGTAGGACAGTAGTAGCTCGATCCGTTCCACGGTGCACCACCACCCAAGCTCATGCTAATCACGTGGGCACGTACTGGTGCAAGTGGCACGCCGACCACGGGAATTTGCGCAGACCAGCGCATCGCATCGGCAATATCCGAGCTGTATCCACCACCCCGACCAAGCACACGTGCAATCAGCATCCGCGCATCACCTGCCACACCTGCCACACCTACACCGTTGTTGGTATAGGCTGCAATGGTGCCAGCCACATGCGTGCCATGCCATGAGCTCTGCGAACCAGTCGCACTATTCCCGTCACCTTCGTCACGGGCACTTGCATCGCGTCCATTGCCGTCACCAGCCATGCCCGCATCAGAGATAAAGTCGTATTGACCAGCGATTTTGTTGGTGTTGTAGGAGGCCGTGGCTGCGGTATACCCTAAATCTGGGTGGGGCACGATACCGGTGTCGAGTACCGATACCACCGCACCCGCACCACGGGCACCACTATCCCAGGCACTTGTGGCATTCATACCGTAGTACCCATTGGTACCCGGCACACCGTAGTGCCACTGGTCGTTGTAGCGTGGATCGTTGGGAACCTCGCTAATCGTTGCAATCACGTCAGGTTCGACCGTTGCCACGTCAGCAATTGATCGCCATACTCCTTGGAGTTGCAAAATTTCATCTTGGCTCACAGCGCGCTCGAGCTTGAGCACGTGCCCACGCTCACCGAACGCACGTTTGTAGGTACCACGTGCCAACCCACTACGCGCCGCAGTATCACTGAACTGACGCCAAAACGTGGTATCTGCGGCACTACGCGATGTATTGGTGTTGAGGTAGACAATCATTTGATCGGTGACAGGTGTCACATCACTGGGGGGTTGTGGCGCTTCTTGTGCAGATACAATAATCGGCATCATCAGCACGAGTGAGAGCACACTCACCACAATGGCGTGTAGCCGCCGATTTATTCGGATTCTCATGACTGCTTCCTCACACTATAGAGTAAAAAACACTATTCCTACGTTGTTTGACGCAACAGCCGTAACAAAAGTTCCCATGTGCATGTCAGGATGACATCAGTAGCACACCAGCACTGCGCAACGACACACTCCATGCGGTATCACCGTATTATACATACCTCGGGAGATGCTGTACACCATACAGATACAGTATTGTGTATACGATGAAACATATCACCCTTCGTCTGTAATCTATTTGTCATCATTTTGTGGCTGTAAGCGATTTGTAATCTGTATGTTGTCACTTGTTCATGTTGTGGTCAGCACGATGTAACCGTTGGTACCTACAGTATCAGTATGTGAAATGGTACAGTGATGCCAAGGAACCAGCTTGCAGTCAGGTGTGATAGTTATGTCAGTACGTTCAGTATCACCACAGATCAACACACGATGTCATCCCATCGAAAGCACTGCCATGATGCAGTTGCAGACATGGCACTACGAGGGGGTAATGGCCCGCTACATGTTTAGTAGCGACCCGTTCGAACAGCAGTGGGTCTGCCGTCCGCACAGCGGATATTGGCAGGTACGCAACAACCAAAACGACCTGGTAGGTTTTGCGATTATTGGTGGCAGTGCACAAACCGCAGGGATTGCCTACCCACAGGATGCAATTGACATTGTAGCTGGCCTGCGCCCAGATCTAATTGGCCAGAACCACGGCTATAATCTAGTCGCCGACGTCATGGCACATGCGCGCTCGTTGTATCCCCAGATGCGCTTGCGTGTCAGTATCCCTAGTTGGCATCTGGCGGCGCTCGCCGTCTGGCAACGGGCTGGCTTTTTTCCAGAGTATGCAACGATTGCCGCGGACGGTACACCTGTGGTCGTGCTCCTCTGATTTCCAGGTGGTGACTGGTATAATGGGTGGGTATACCTGTCACACATAAAAGGATATGGCCATGCCGAAACAAGCAATTCCTGTCAAAAATGGTCCAAAACCCGGTGGTGCCTACTCACCCGTGTTGCGTGTCGGTGATTTTATCTTTGTGTCGGGACAGGCTCCCATTGACCCAGCAACGGATGAAATTGTGGGTGACACCATCGAAGCGCAAACTGCCCGTACCCTGGAAAACATCAAACTCTTGCTTGCTGCTGCTGGTGCAGAGATGAGTGACGTGGTCAAAGCCACCGTCCATTTGTCGGATATGGCGTTATTCGACCGTTACAACACCGTATATGCGAGCTACTTCCCTGATCCCAAACCAGTCCGCACCACGGTTGGCAGCCAACTCGATGGCTTCATGGTCGAAATTGATGTAATCGCCTACCTGGGAGCCTAAGCATGTACGACACGCTGATTCATGGTGGGACGCTGATTGACCCTGCGGCCGGCATACACGGCAACTACGATATTGCGATTCACCGCGACCGCATTGCAGCAGTCGCCCCACACATTGATGCACACCACGCACGCCATCACATTGATGCGCGTGGCTTGTTGGTACTCCCCGGGTTAATAGATGTGCATACACACGTCTACCACGGGGTGACCTACTGGGGAATCGCCCCCGATGCCATCGCAGCGCGTAGTGGGGTCACCACCTGGATTGATGTCGGTTCAGCGGGAGCATACAACTTCGTCGGTCTACGAGAATTCGTGATGCGCCAATGTGATGTACGCATCGCCACGTTTCTCAATATTTCCGGGGTCGGTTTAACGGCACCGTTTGGCGAACATTTTAATCTGGAAAACTGCGACATAGATCTCTGTTGCCAGATCATCGAACAGCACCGCGATATCATTATCGGGGTCAAAGCACGCATCGAAGAAAAAACAGTCGGACACAACGGTCTCGAACCCCTGCGCCGTGCACGCATAGCCGCAGAACGCACCGGGCTACCGCTGATGGTGCATATCGGATCAGGGCCACCACTGCTCGACGAAGTGCTCGACGAACTGCGAGCCGGCGATATCCTGACGCATTGCTTCACGGGTGGCACGATGCGCGTAACCGCTGGTGACGATACACCACATGCAAGTGTGCTACGTGCAGCACAGCGTGGCATTATCCTCGATGTGGGGCATGGTGCCGGTTCGTTTGATTTTGCAGTTGCCGAAGGCATGCTACGTGCTGGTTTGGCGCCCGACGTCATTTCAACAGACATGCATCAACTCAGCGTACATGGCCCCATGTTTGATATGCCCACTTGCATGAGCAAATTTCTTGCAATGGGCGTTGATCTCACCACCGTGGTCAATGCAACCACCGCCCGTCCTGCTCAAATTCTCGGGTTGCGCGATGTAGGGACACTCCAAGTAGGCGCTTATGCAGATGTGGCGTTGATGCGCATGCTGGTTGGGGAATTCCACTTTTACGACATCGCCATGGCAACGAGACGGGGGACGCAGCTCCTCCGCAACGAATTAACTATCCTGAATGGGCGACGTATGCCACGCCGTCCCGATCCGGTGCCAGCACCATGGATCGCACTACGCCCATATCAGCAAGACATTCGCGATCGCGGGCACACCCCCGATCAGATGGCGCACTCCTAATAGGGTGGCAATCGTGATTGTATTGATGAAAGCATGCTGATGCCAAAAAGCACATGGATTACGTGCACACAATTCAATGGCCACATTGTGCGACTCGAAGCACTCGACCCGGTGCGACATCGTGATGGACTCGTTGCCGCAGGTGCTGATGCGCGTATTTG
Source organism: Chloroflexota bacterium (assembly GCA_041165505.1). Lineage (GTDB taxonomy): Bacteria > Chloroflexota > Chloroflexia > Chloroflexales > Roseiflexaceae > UBA965. Next base: position 15,434 of record JBEANH010000052.1, read on the forward strand.
GACCTATGTTCGCTTCCCACCTGCGGATACACCCGCCGGCATGGATGCGCATATCGCAGAGCTGCTACGGCGTCGTGATGCCGGCGAAGAGGTCCCCTACGTGGTAGTGCAACACGCACACAACACGATTGTGGGAGTGACCCGGTTTATCGAGCTCCGTCCTGCCCACAAAGGGCTCGAATTGGGCACCTGGCTGAATCCACGCGTCCATGGGGACGGAAGTAACATTGAAATCAAGTATTTAATGCTCCAATACGCCTTTGAAGAATTAGGGTGTATCCGCGTGCAAATCAAGACCAATGCCAATAACGCTGCCGCCCAACGCTCACTCGTGGCGCTCGGTGCCACCTACGAAGGACACTTCCGCAACCACTACATCCTGCACGATGGCACAGTACGAGACTCGCTCTTTTATGCCATCATTGATCGCGAATGGCCGACCGTCAAGGCACACATCCAGCAACGCCTTGCACGGCGTACTGCACCATGAATAGCTGTTACCGAGAAAGAAGAGAGACATGAATGCCATTCTCAGCAGAAGTCGTTATCTGATTTTGCTCGCCGTCATCGGCACTCTCATCGGGATGATTGCATTAATGATTTTTGGGCTGTGGGAAATCTACAACATCTTAGCACTCACCGTGTCTAGTCACGACCAAAAGGACATTGGCAAACAACTCACGTTCGCCTTCATTGAAGTCATTGATACGTTCCTGATTGCCACCGTCTGCTATATCACTGCCCTCGGCTTGTACGAGTTGTTCATTGACGATGCACTCGAACTCCCCGCATGGCTCAACATCAGTTCACTCGATGATTTGAAAAACAAGCTGACGAGTGTGATTGTCGTCGTATTAGGCGTCGTATTTTTGGGAAAAATTGTGAGCTGGGACGGCAGTAGCAACATTCTCGACATTGGGGCATCAATTGCGCTGGTCATTGCAGCACTCACCTGGTTTTTGCGCCAAAGTAGCGCCAAAGGGCACTAACCGATGAATCTTTTTGTGGGACGCACGGTGCGTCTGGCGGCTCCTGATACGAGTGATAATGCGGTAGTGCGGAACTGGAGCGATGATGCCGATTTTCTGCGACGACTACAGCTCAGCTATGTACGCCCATTTCATCTCGATGAAATCCCGCAGACGTATTTGGGAGGATCGAGTGGTAGCAACCACATCCACTTCCGGCTACGCACCCTGACCGATGATCGCCTAGTAGGGTATGTGGTCCTCTACGACATATACTGGAATTTGCAGGTGGCGAGTGTGGGGATTGCCATCGGCGATGCTGCGGATCGTGGACATGGCTATGGTCGTGACGGCATGGAGCTCATATTGCGCTATGCCTTCAACGAGCTCAACCTGTATCGGGTAGCGCTCACGGTGCTTGCCCGCAATACGGCGGCACGCCGCATGTACGAGGCAGCAGGATTCCAACACGAAGGCATCATGCGCGCCAACGACTTTCGTGATGGCGTGCGTGGTGATGATGTGATGATGAGCATCCTCGCCCCCGAATGGCGCCAACGACCATCCTACTTCGCCGACGCTTGACTTGATGTTTCCTCGGGCACACGTTACGCTTCCCGCTCCCCCCACAGTACCTATGTGGGGGGCATTTTGCATCATCCACTGCACCCAACACCACTCATGCATCAATGCGTACCTTTTTGCCGACATTCATCGGTAATGCGTACAACATGATAGATGCGCTGGAGGTGTTATGGAAACGATGCAACGGTGGCGTATTTCGCTCGACTTTACCGCGGATTTCCCCATGATACGCGGGGGACTGTATCTGCGCATGATTGGTGAATGTTGGCGACAAATCGGGCAGTGCAATCCGCAGGTCATCTGCTCGCCTCTCCACATACGGAGCGACGGCGTGGTTGCATATGTGGAAAGTGAATCGGTGTGTGATGCTGCATCCATACTTGACACCTTTCGTCATAAAAGCACCGAGCATATCCGCAGAATCAGTGGCAAACGCGATGCACTGGTATGGGAGTATGTGCAACTACGTCGGCACGCATAACTCTTCACGCCATCGAATTCATACAGACGATTACAGTTCAATGATATCTGCGAAAAAACATGGATTTTGCTGTATGAAACTATTGTGAACATGTCACACAATCATGTAGTATTTTTTTAATATGTGGGTATAACGCATGTAGAGAGTCAGATGCACACACCAATCCTTGTCATCAGAATATTCGTCGCACTCTCCATTTTGGCAACCGCAATTGCGTTGCTTTGGCAACCGTGGCATGTGCAGGCCACCGGTGAGAGTGTAGTTGCCCCGAGTGACACCACCATCGTCAGTAATACGACCAACGCCGCGCTCAGTGACGCCTTTAATGTCACGGGAAGTGGCGACGTGATGGTCTTTGTGGAGCTCAACAGTAGTAGTGCGAGCCGCCTGAGCATCCCCACTACCACCGGG
>JBEANH010000053.1:0-28885 GCA_041165505.1 Chloroflexota bacterium
CGACGATGGGGGGGATTACCGGCGGATATGATTCGCCCCTACGATGGGGCGGATTACCGGCGCATGGTATGCGGCACGACGATGGGGGGGATTACCGGCGAATATGATTCGCCCCTACGATGGGGCGGATGACGGGCGAATATTATTCGTCCCTACGATGGGGCGGATTACGGGCGAATATTATTCGCCCCTACGATGGGGGGGGATGACGGGCGAATTTCACCATAATTTTTAATTTTTAATTTTTAATTCTCAACTATTTCATTCCACCAGCAGACCTTTCAGCCCACTGGTGGAACAGATATCGCGCGTCACTATGCGGATTAGCGTTGCGACAGCACTGCCGCAACCACCGCATCCGCGGTAATCCCAAACTGACTGTAGAGTTCGGCAGCTGGTGCAGATCCGCCAAAGCGATTCATGGTCACCAGGCCTCCCTGCATACCGACGTATTTCTCCCAGCCCAGGCTGACGCCGGCTTCAACGGCCACACGCACCGTCACCGTTGCCGGCAACACGCTGGCTTTGTATTCGGCGGGCTGCGCATCAAAGAGTTCCGTACACGGCATACTCACCACCCGGGTGGGGACACCCTGTGCTTCCAGCTTGTCGGCACCTGCCATGGCCACTGCCACTTCAGAGCCGGTAGCAATGACAATCGCTGCTGGTGTGCCGGTGCTCGCTTCGCGCAGAATATAGCCACCCTTGGTCGTCAGCTCGGCTGGCGCCGCACTGTGGTCGTAGAGGGGTAATTTCTGCCGGCTGAGAATCAAGGCGGTCGGCGTATGCGTCTGTGTCAAGGCAATCTGCCACGCCATGGCGGTTTCGGCGGCATCCGCCGGACGGATAACCAGCAGATTAGGGATGGCACGCAAGGCCGCCACATGCTCCACCGGCTGATGCGTCGGGCCATCTTCGCCCACACCGATGCTATCGTGCGTAAAGACGTACACGACGGGGTGATGCGACAACGCCGCCACACGGATGGCACCGCGCATGTAGTCCGAAAAGGTCAAAAACGTGCCGCCATAGGGGCGTACACCACCATGTGCGGCCATGCCATTGAGCATGGCACCCATGGCGTGTTCACGCACGCCAAACCACAGCACCGTCCCCGTGCGGTTGGTGCGCTGAAAGCTGCCATCGCCGACTTTGGGCGTCTTGTTGGAACCCGCCAAGTCGGCAGACCCACCCACCAGCCACGGAATCCGGTTGCGCAACAGGTCGAGGGCTTTACCCGACGCATCGCGACTGGCCATTTCACCCGTGGCAACGTTGGCGACCAGATCCGCATCCCAGCCTGCGGGCAACGTACCATCCCAGGCGCCGCGCAAATTGGCCGCCAAGTCGGGGTGCGCCGCCGCATACACGGTGACATTTTTTTGCCAGGTTTCGTAGTGCTTGGCGTTGCGGCGCGCCACATCCGCCCACAGCTGATAGACGGCCTGGGATACTGCAAACGATTCATCGGGGTTGAGGCCCAACGCCGTCTTGGTGGCACGCACTTCGTCTTTGCCCAGTGGTTCACCATGCGCACGGCTCGTCCCGGCATAGGCCGGACTGCCGTAGCCAATCACGGTGCGCACCGCAATCAGGGTGGGACGGTTGCGGTCGGCCCGTGCCTCGTGCAAGGCGGCTTCGATAGCGTCACAGTCATTACCGTCACCAACGCGCAACGTCTGCCAGCCATAGGCGTCGAAGCGTTTGACGACATCCTCGGTAAAGGCCAGCGACGTGGGACCGTCGAGTGAGATCAGGTTGTCGTCATAGAGAAAAATCAGCTTGCCCAGGCCCAAATGCCCGGCCAACGAGGCAGCTTCAGCGGCGATACCTTCCATCAGGTCGCCGTCACTCACCAGTGCATACGTCCAGTGATCAACGGGTTGGGCGGTGTCACGGTTGTAGGTGGCCGCCAAAAAGGCCTCGGCCACGGCCATCCCCACCGCATTGGCGGCACCCTGCCCCAGTGGTCCCGTGCTGACTTCGACACCCGGGGTGACGCCCACTTCGGGGTGTCCCGGGGTAATCGAACCCCACTGGCGGAAGCGTTTGAGGTCGTCGAGGCTGACGTCGTAGCCCGCCAAATGCAACAAGCCGTAGAGCAACATGGAGCCGTGCCCGGCCGACAACACGAAGCGGTCGCGATCCGGCCAATGCGGATCACGCGGATTGAATTTGAGAAAGCGCGTCCACAACACGTGTGCCATGGCCGCTGCACCCATCGGCAGACCGGGGTGACCCGAATTGGCCTGCTGGGTGGCATCCATCGCCAAGGCACGGAGCGTGTTGATGGCACGCTGATCGACTTCGGTATAGGTCACAATCTCATCCTTCCGTTTATTGGCGGCTCTTCCAGTCAGCCAAAAACTTCTCGATGCCACTGTCGGTCAAGGGGTGCTTCATGCTCTGTTCCAGCACCTTAAAGGGACAGGTGGCGATATCGGCACCCGACAACGCCGAATCCACGATGTGGCGCGGGTGGCGAATTGACGCTGCCAAAATTTTGGTGGTGATGCCGTGTTGTTTGTAGATACCAGCAATTTCACGAATCAGCTGCATGCCGTCCACACCCATGTCGTCCACACGACCGATAAACGGGCTGATGATGAACGCACCAGCACGGGCAGCAAAGAGTGCCTGTGTGGCATTAAAGCACAACGTCACATTGGTACGGATACCGTCTTTGGCCAATACATATACGGCTTTGAGCCCCTCAGTTGTAATTGGCACCTTGACAATCACGTTGGGGTGCCATGTGGCAAACTCACGCCCTTCGCGGATCATGCCCTCGGCATCCAGCGAAATCGCTTCGGCGCTGATTGGACCATCAACCAGCTTGGTAATCTCGGTAATCAACGTTTTGTGATCAATGCCTTGCTCTTTGGCAACCAAGGATGGATTGGTGGTAACACCACTCAAGATGCCCCAGCTGGCCGCTTCGCGGATTTCGCGCAGGTTGGCGGTATCGAGGTAAATTTGCATGACCGCAGTGCTCCTCTATCACAACAATAAAATGACGCCGCTAGCGAGCGACGTTGCTCGTTGTATTATACTCGGTTTTATTGCTTCGTCTGTATACCCATCGCCAGGAATACATGTGCATCAGAAGAGGCGCGGGCGCATGGTATGCGCCCCTACGGGCGTCCAACGTCATTCATTACAATACCTACGCCAAAATCACGGAGTCCCTACGATGGGGGGGATGACGGGCGAATATTATTCGCCCCTACGATGGGAGATGACGGGCGAATATCATTCACCCCGACGAGCGCGAGCGCATGTGATGCACCCCGACGATGGGAGGGATGACGGGCGAATATCATTCCCCCCGACGAGCGCGAGCGCATGTGATGCGCCCCGACGATGGGGGGGGATGACGGGCGAATATTATTCGCCCCTACGATAGGGGGGATGACGGGCGAATATCATGCGCCCCGACGATGGGGGGATGACGGGCGAATATCATTCGCCCCGACGAGCGCGAGCGCATGTGATGCACCCCGACGCTGGGGGGAGGATTACGGGCGGTATGGTATTAAACATACTTCCGCCTGTGGTGCAGAATGGATTAAACATCCCGCGTGAGGGAGCATTTTTGGCGCACGGGCGGATCAATGCACCGTTACACCGGCAACATGTGGCCTCGATTGGCGTAGATATTGTCTTAATTCTTAATTTATAATTCATAATTTTTCATTACACATCCATGGTTGGTATAATACTCACTAGTATGCACATCACGTAGGAGTTTCATTCATGAGTGCAGGAAGCAAAGCAGGACTCGTCTTTCTCGGGCCACAGGCCGTTGTTGCCATCGGGGCAGTCATATTAGCACTCACCCCCGCAGTCATCACCGAACAAGGTCCTTCGGTTTTGCTGCTCTGCTGTGCCACACCAATTGCATCCCTTCTGCTGGCCTTTGCTGCCGGCTATTTTGCCACACTCTGGCACGATAACAGCGACAACGTGACCAACCAAGGACTCACCGCCGGCTTGATTTCGGGGTGTGGCGCACTTGCTGGGGCCCTCCTCTTTTGGGTGAGCTGTGGCATCATCGTGGCATACTTTGCCAATGATTCACTACTCCAAGAAGCCATTGATCAGGCCGAACGATTACAACCAGGGATGGCCGTAGACAGTGGCATGTGGCAGGCAGTCACCGGGATGCTCATCTTTGTGATGACCATCATTGGGATAATTACGGGCACAATCTCACTCGGATTCTCATTGATTGGCGGCGTAATTGGTGCCAACGTAGCCCAAAACATGCGTTCCCGCTAATACACGAGGTAACATGTCAATCCTACAAATCCACAACGTCGGCAAATACTACGGTGCCGAGCATATTTTCTCGAATGTGGGCTTTAATGTGGCCCGGGGCGAACGGGTTGCCATTGTTGGTGTCAACGGCGCCGGCAAGAGCACCCTACTGCGCATCATTGCCGGCGAAGAATCTGCATCATCGGGGAGTATTTCACCGGCGCGGGGCATCCGCATGGCCTATCTCGCCCAAGAAGCGCGCTTCAACGAACACCAAACGCTCCGCGGCTTGTGTGATGAGGCGCTCCAAAATCTCCATGCCATGCGCAATGAAATCAATGCACTAGAATCCGCCATCGCCGACACCGATCATCCCGAGTGGAATGACCGCATGGAGCGCTATGGTGAGCTCCTCGCACACTTCGAACATGCTGGCGGCTACGACATTGAACGCACAGTGATGCGCGTCCTCGAAGGGCTGGGCTTCGACCCCACCTACCATGGGCCGATGCGCCTTGCGCAGTTTTCTGGTGGTATGAAAACACGTGCCGCCCTAGCCGCCATCTTGCTCTCAAGCCCCGACATTCTGCTCCTCGACGAGCCGACCAATCATCTCGATTTGGCTGCCCTTGAATGGCTTGAACGCTTTATCAAGCAATGGGATGGGACGCTAATGGTCGTCTCACATGACCGGTACTTCCTCGACCGAGTGACGACTCGCACCATCGAAATCGCCTTTGGACGTCTCGATGGCGATTACCCAGGTGGGTACATGAAATATCAGCAACTCAAAGCTGAACGCATGGAGTTGCAGTGGAAGCAGTATCAGGCCCAACAAGAAGAAATCGCGCGCATGGAGTCATTCATCCGCCGCTACAAAAACAGTACCCTTTCGACGCAAGCACGAGGGCGCGAACGCCGTCTGCAACGCCTCAAAGAAGGCTGGGAAGGTGGCAGTGGTCGTAGTGAAACCGTGCTCAACCGCCCCGACCAACAACGTAAACTCACCCTGGCCATGCAGGCCAATCAACGTGGTGGTGACATCGTCTTTTCGTTTGAACGCCTTGGTATCGGCTATGTGCTACCCAACAACCAACACACCACACTGCTGACCATCCCCGAATTGCAACTCCGCCGCCAACAACGCGTGGCCTTGATGGGACCCAATGGCGCTGGCAAAACCACTCTGCTCCGCACAATGGTAGGCGAATTACCTCCCCTGCGTGGCCATGCGCGTCTCGGTAGCAACGTCAAAATCAACTACTACGCCCAGTCCCACGAAGGCCTGGTGATGAGCAATACCATTCTCGACGAGATGCGGCGCATCCGCCCCACCATCAAAGAAACGGAAGCACGTACTTTTCTCGGTCGCTTTCTCTTTAGTGGTGACGACGTCTTCAAACGGGTTGGCGACCTGTCGGGTGGCGAACGTGGGCGGGTGGCATTAGCGCAACTCACCCTCATCGGTGGGAATCTCCTCATCCTCGACGAGCCGACCAACCACCTCGATATCGGTGCCCGCGAAGCCCTCGAAGATGTGCTCAACGAATACGACGGTACCCTGTTGTTTGTGTCCCATGATCGCTACTTCATTGATGCGGTCGCAGATACACTTTGGATTGTTGATAATGGCGCAATCACTGTCTTTGATGGCAACTACAGCGAGTATCGTGCGGACATTGAACAACGTGACAAGAAAGCCACCACACTGCACACCCCCAACGTGCCTAAAGCGGTGGCTGCCCCCAACCCGACCAAAGCACCAACCGGTACTGCGACCCGCGAACAAGAACGAGAAGCACGCAAACGCCAACGCCGCGGTGAACAGCTCGAACAAGAAATTGCCAGCCTCGAAGCAGAACGCCAAACTGTGGCAACCAGCTTGTCGGGCTATGAAACCGACCCCAAAAAAATCGCTGCGTTGGCGACACGCTACAGCGAACTCGAACAACTGTTACAGACACGCTACGATGAATGGGCGGCAATTGCCGACTAGGTGACCTTGCACTCCACCCCTGCGGTAGCGTGGCATCTGCCATACTGTTGCAGGGGCACGTACTCCACGGATTGTGCACGTATTTTCCACGAGTTATCCACATCATTATTTAGCGCATTACTGTCACATATTCAATGCTTTTCCACCACGTATCTGCAGGTTATCCGCAAGTTATCCACATTTTTGTCCACCAGTTGCACACCGTATTTCCCCTCGTTATCCACAAAAAAACCACCGCAGTGTGGCACTGCACACTGCGGTGGGAAGGAGCCAGTGTTAGCGTGGCACAAACGATGTATCAGCAGTCAAGCGGCGCACCACTGCAGCCATCAAGCGTGCCGCATTCAAGGCATCGTTAATGTCTATCATCTCATTGGGCGAATGCATGTAGCGATTGGGAATCGAAATCACCGCCGTAGCAATGCCGGCTCGTGCCGTATGAATTGCATCTGCGTCTGTAGCCGTGTATGACGGATTGGCTTGTATACAATAGGGAATACCCTCTTGCTCGGCTGTGTCACGCAACAGCTCAAAGAGCATTGGTGCATTGGCCGAGCCACGAGTTAACACAGGGCCACCACCTATTGTGATGTTGCCTTGTGACTCGCGCGACGCACGCGGGTGGTCGGTCGCAAATGTGACATCCACCGCAATCGCTACCTGTGGGTCATAGGCAAAGGCTGCAGTCCGCGCACCAGCAAAAGTGATTTCTTCTTGCGCAGTAGCAACTGCAGCCACACTTGCCTGTGGACGCTCAGTAGCCAGCAAACGCAGTGCTTCGAGTACCACAAAGGCACCGATGCGGTTGTCCACACCACGGCCAATGATTCGTCCGTTGGCAAGCACAAGCGGATCAGCATCAATCACTGCTGACGCCCCCACACTAATGAGTGCATTGGCATCATCAAATGACGTGGCACCGATATCAATCCACAAGTCATCAATTTTGGAAACTTTAGTGCGATCGTCGGGGGTCATCAAGTGGATGGGCTTTTTGCCAATGACACCACGCACCATGCCATGTCGCCCCAAAATACGGATGCGTTGGCCAACCAAGACTTGACTATCCCAGCCCCCAATCGCACGAAAGTAGCAGAATCCCTTGTCGTCAATGTGTGAAATCATCAAGCCGATTTCGTCAATGTGGCCCGCAAACAACACACGTGGATGTCCACCGTTGAGCACGGCGAACGAACTCCCCAACACATCACCATACACCGTATCAGCAAACGTTTCGGCTTCGCGGCGCCAGACGCGGGCTGCGGCGATTTCATCGCCAGAAGGACTCGTCGTCTGCAACAAACGCATCAAAAAATCACGGGCAGCATCGCTCATTGGAGTCTCCTCGATACAAATGCATCTCTGCAACAGCGTACCATAGAATATACCAACTACGAAACAACCCCCACGCTACGCAATGCCATGGCAACCCCAGCCATAGATACACGCTGGATGAGCCGCCCTGTGGCAACCGCGAGATCGGTGTAGCTCCAATTCGCACCCGCTGGAACGGTACGACCGTAGCGTAGTGCGGTGCGCAGGTCATCCGCATTCCGTCCTTCGTACTGCGTATATCCATAGCCCACTGTGCGCAGCTGATGTGAATCGCTCCCACCAATCATCGGCAAACCAAGCTGCTGCGCCACACGATGCGCCGTCACGTTGGCGTAGCGCGGGAAAAGACTGGAATTAAGTGTTTCGATGGCGTCAAATGCCCATTCAGGCTGGATTCCAGCGGCACGTTCCAGCAACCCGTAGCGCCCGAGTGAACGTACCATCCAATCATAGGGATGCGCGGCGACCGCAATACCACCTTGCTCATGAATGGCACGAATGGTGTCGCTAGCCGTCATCCCTGGTGCAATACGCTCGTGAATGAAATAGGCGAGGATGTGTCCTTCACGTGATGAAATTTCTTCGCCAATGATGACATCAAGACCACGACCTTGCGCATATTCACGCGCTATATGGGCGCCAGTAATTTCATCGTGATCTGTTACTGCGATTACCGTCACATCGGTAGAAGCGATGACATGGTCGACGAGTTGCATCGGTGTAGCCGAGCCATCGCTATACGTGGTGTGTAAGTGGAGGTCCGCTTTACACCAACTGATGTGTAGCAACGATTGGTCGGCCACAATGTAGTCAGGTGGTGGTGCATCACAATAAACAACAGTTGTCGGTTGCATGGCGTTCACACTTTGGTGTGGTGTATTTTTTAGGGCACTGGGAACGCCGTTGTCTCGTGCCACTGCAACACACGTGCTTCTCCATGTGTAGCTTCGGGGAAAGAGATTAATACGATATGAATAAACTCTCAATGTTTGATGATATCTGTTATAAATTTCACATGTAACCACCCATACACCGATCACATGCACATATACAACCATGTACAACAAAGCAGAGTATAATAGGGCAATTTCATCTCACCCGTACCATGGAGCACGACATGAGCACCAGTCAACTCCTCGACGAAATCTTTGTACAACCGCAGACACTCGCACGTGTGGCCACACAAACAGCGCATATCGCCCAAATCGCCACTACGATTCAGCACTACCGACCACACTACGTGGTAATTGCTGCACGAGGCACATCGGATAACGCGGCGCGATACGCACAGTATTTGTTTGGCATCGTACTCGGCTGGCCAGTGGCACTGGCAACCCCCGCACTAGGCACACTCTACCAGGCCCCAATCAACTACCACGGGGCCCTCGTTATCGGCATTTCACAGTCTGGGCGTTCACCGGATATTTGCGACGTCATCAGCAAAGCGCGCCAATCAGGTGCATTGACTGTAGCAATGACCAATAGCCCAACGTCGCGACTCGCCACTGCGGCCGCCCACCACATTGACATTTGTGCGGGACCCGAATTAAGTGTAGCTGCCACCAAAAGTTATACCAACCAACTACTGAGTATTGCACTCTTGGCACAACTCCTCAGCGGGCACGCCGGACTACAACGCGCCATTGCCGACATCCCCGCCATTGCCCACCAGTGTTTGCGCATGGACGAGCAACGCATCCAGCAGGCAGCTGCGATCCTGGGTGCAGCGCCAGCAGCGATGAGTGTTGGGCGTGGATTACAGTATGCGACCGCCTACGAAGCAGCACTCAAAATCAAAGAATTGAGTGGGCTGCCAGTTGAAGCCTATTCATCGGCAGATATGCTCCATGGGCCGGTAACCGTTGTCGATCGTGGATTCCCCGTACTGGTGAGCAGTGATAGTGGGGCAACACGTGATGATACGCTACAACTCATGGCTCGTTTACGACAACACCATGCGCAACTCATTGTGGTCAGCAACGATGCCGATATGCTCCAACAAGCGCATGTGGCATTGCCAATTCCCGCATGTGACGAGCTTGTGGCGCCTATCGTCGCAATTATGCCGTGGCAACGAGTCGCTCAGGCTACTGCCGCATACCGTGGGCGTGATGCAGATAACCCGCTCGGGCTCCAAAAAATTACCGAGACGCACTAATGAGACTCCTACCCACAAAAACAATCCCCCCCGCACACGATAACACGTGCGGGGGGGATTGAGTCGAACAGTGCTTAGTTGACGGTCAAGACGCCCTTCATGCCACCGCCGTAGTGACCGGGGTAGGTGCAGATGAAGGTGTAGGTACCGGCTTCAGCGGGGGTGAACTCGATGGTCTCACTGGCGCCAGGAGCCAACAAGGCGGTGTTTGCCACGATGTTGCTGGTGTCAGCTGGGATGTACCCAGTGGCATCGCCAGCCTCGGCAGCGGCCTCGTCAACGGTCATGGCTACATCATCGCCACCCTTGACGACGATGAGGTTGTGGCTCTGTGCTGATGAATTGTTCTTGAAGTTGATGGTAACTTTCTCGCCAGCCTTGGCAGTCAAAGCTGCAGGTGCATAAGCGAGATTCTCGCCGTCGGTGCCGACGTCGAGTGGACCACCAGCTGCGCCACCACTTGCACCGCCACATGCGGCCAAGATGAATGCGCTGACCAACACCAGACCCATGGCAATCTTGCGTACTGAGATTTTCATTACGAACAAACTCCTCGTTACGTTGTTGTTCCTATTCCGTCATCGTGAACCCACGACGACAGTACGTGTATAATATCACAATCTCACTCAATGTCAAAAGTTATTTTGGATGTGATGAAAAAAGTACATCACATTGTGGTATCTGCGTGTGTTGGCACAAAACCCAGGATATCAATACGTGGACGGGGCACCACGACCCAATCACCGACACGCAATGTGGACACACCGATTTTGTCGGCGAGCTGCGGTGCACTCACATGTGTACGTACCCCTACGGTTCCCCCACCCACATCCATGACAAACTCGCAGTACAGTGACTGGTACGGTAACGGCGTTTGTGGGATTTCCCATGTGGCAACATGGGTCACTTGCCCATAGACACGTGGCACCTGTGCGGCAGAGCCCACATCGCAAAATCCCTGCTGATAGGGAGCATTCTGAACCATGAACGGTGAAAGCAACAATACCAGCTGTGCTACACCCTCATGTCCTACCGTATTGAGGTCCACCACATGATGCCGATCAACGATTGCCAGGGTGTGCATCGGGATTGCGACCTGTGCACGCGTCTGTGGTGCCAGCATCAGTGTGGGCAAATATTGCCGACCATCGCGATAGGTGTCACCAGGGAGCACTCGACGAAATTCACACGGCAACTGTACGTGTGTCAATGCCGTAAACCGCATGCGCTTTTACTTTCTATCTGGCGTGGGCGGAGGCACCACGGCCCGCACACCATCCACGAACTGCAACGGGTCAGCGGGACTGAGCATCAACAGCAATGCGGCACTACGGCTGATGGCAACCAGCCGTTCGCGGTCACTTGCCAGCCCATACATTCGTCCATAGCGGGGTGAGGTAAACGTGCCCACATAGCCAAACACGCCTGCCCCAGTACGCCACCGCGATGCCACAATATCAATGGCGTTTGGCGTTACTGCAACCGCATTGATATGGGCGAGTGGTACGCTGAGGGCACGCCATATGCGACGACGCACGATGAGGTGTGTATCGGTTAGCTCGATGAGCCGTACTTGGCCAGCCCAACGCCACCCCACATACCCCAGTATTACAGCCGCCATCAGACAACAACCGAGAGCAATGTAGTAGGCAATCTCGTAGCGCAACAGACCACTCAATGCCAGAAACAAGCTCGGTAATGTCAGGATACTGCCCATGTACACCACCTGTTGCGTCGTCTGTTGTGTGGCGGCATCGAGGGGAGCAGGTTCATATATTTGGGGCATTCCAATGCCTTTCGTATCGTACTACCAACCACAGGCATCATACCATACTCACTCATGTGCGTGCAGGCGCATGTCCTTGACCATCAATCGTGCCAACGAGTATACTAGCAGGAGAGAATGCATGATGTGTGGTGGGGATACAAGATGACGGCGTTTGCAATTGTAGTGACATCGTTTGGCGATCCTCATACGAGTGCGGTGTATTTGGTGGGTGGCACCCTTCAATCACATGATGTGGAGCGCTTGACCAACACACTCCTGTGTGACCCGGTGATTCAACAGGCCACCTGGTACGACCTGAACCAAGCCACACTCGACACAATCACGGTACCGAGTCACGAAGTCGCCTTCCGCGCCGGGGTCACCGACAACGAAGCAGAGAGTATCGGGATTGGTGCACAGCGGCTCGGCATCACGGGTCTGACACAGGTGCGCACCTTGCGCCGATATGCCACCCCAAATGGGCAACGCCCCCCCTACAATGATCTGATTCAGAGCTGCCACGCGGTACATGCCGACAACAACGCCGAACGGCGTACGTGGTACATACAGCACCTCGCTGAACCAGCCCCACGCCCGGCCACCATTGCCGTGGTTCCAATCCGCGAACTCGACGACGACGAGCTGGTCTCGTTGAGCCAAAAAGGGCTACTTGCGCTGGATTTGGCCGAGATGCGTACCATTCAGGCCTACTACCGCCAGCTTGGTCGCGACCCGAGCGATGGTGAAATCGAGACCATCGCACAAACCTGGAGTGAGCACTGCTCACACAAAACGTTCAAAGGGCGTGTACAGTACACGGGGACCCCTCACAACCTACCGGCTACTCACCATGCCCATCATCCGGGGCTCGTGGCACTAGGCACCGCGGCCGAAATTGATAGCTTGATTCGCACCTACCTGATGAACGCCACGCAACAGACCGCACCACGCCTCGCACAGCTACGGCTCATCTCCGCCTTCGTGGATAATGCGGGAATTGTGGCCTTTGACGACGAACTCGAGTTGTCGTTCAAGGTCGAGACGCACAACCACCCCTCTGCCCTCGAACCATTTGGTGGTGCAAACACGGGAATCGGTGGAGTGTTACGCGACGTACTCGGGGTATCCGCACAGCCGATTGCTGCCACCGACGTCTTTTGTTTTGGGCCACGTGATGCTGACTTGTCGCACATGGGCGGACAGGTACTCCCACCCCACCACGTGGCACTCGGTGTGGTGGCTGGAGTGCAGGACTACGGCAACAAAATCGGCGTCCCCATTGTCAATGGAGCCGTTTTTTATGACCCCGGCTACATTGCCAACCCACTCGTCTTTGCTGGCACAGTGGGGCTAGCCCCCCAAGGCAAGCATCCACGCACCGTGGGTGTCGGGGATGCGATTGTGGTGCTGGGGGGGCGTACCGGGCGTGACGGCATTCATGGGGCAACTTTTTCATCAATCGAACTGACACATACCACGGCCCAAGAAGCAGGAAGTGCCGTACAAATTGGTGACCCCATTACCGAGAAAAAACTCATTGATGTGGTAATCAAGGCACGTGATGCCGGACTGTACAGCGCCATCACCGATTGTGGTGCGGGCGGGTTGTCTTCGGCAATCGGTGAAATGGGCGAAAAGACGGGTGCACGCGTTGAGCTGGCACATGTGCCACGGAAATATGCTGGGCTCCAACCATGGGAAGTCTGGCTCTCTGAAGCCCAAGAACGCATCGTTATGGCCGTGCCACCACACCACCTCGCCGCACTATTGGCACTCTGTGCCGCCGAAGAAGTCGAAGCCACGGCAGTCGGCACATACGACGGAAGTGGCCGCTTGGTGGTCACCCATCATGGCGCCACGCTGGTAGACATTGACATGCACATGCTCCACGATGGGCGCCCGCAACGCGTGCTCACGGCCACGTGGTCTGCACCTACACCACCACCGCCAGCCTGGCACAACCTCGACCACAACCAGATTATCAGTGCGTTACTGGCTCATCCCAATATTGCGAGCAGAGCCCAGATTATCCGTGGCTACGACCACGAAGTGCAGGGACGTACCGTGGTCAAACCACTCGTTGGCGTGCACAGTGATGGACCTGGTGATGCGGCGGTGCTCCAGGTGCGCCCCGACCGCACCAGTGGCGTCGCCATTGGCTGTGGACTCGCACCACAGCTCAGTCAGTTTGATCCATACTGGATGGGTCTCGCTGCCGTGGACGAAGCATTACGCAATGTGGTTGCCGTAGGCGCAGATCCCAGTGCCTGTACCATTCTCGACAACTTCTGTTGGGGGGATCCACGCCAGCCCGACCGAATGGGTGGACTGACCCGGGCCACGGTAGCCTGCTATGATGCGGCCTTGGCATTTGGTACACCGTTTATTTCGGGGAAAGACTCACTCAACAACGAATACCGCACTGCCAACGGTCAGCGTATCCCCATACCGGGGACATTGCTGATATCGGCGCTGGCGTATCACCCCGATATCCGACATGCGCAGACCAGTGATTTTAAGCAGGCCGGTAATGCGATTTATGTGGTGGGAATGACACAGCATGCGTTGGCAGGTGCACATGTGGCAGCGGTGGCGGGTATCCCCAACCCAGCAATGTGGCAACTCCCACAGGTAGATTTGGCGAGTGCACCACGTGTGATGCGCCAACTCCACAATGCCATCCACGCCGGGCTCGTAGCCGCCTGTCACGACATCAGCGATGGAGGCTTAGCGGTGGCACTCGCCGAAATGGCGATTGCAGGGCGCTGTGGTGCCACCATTGACTTGGATTGTGTGCCAAGTACCAATCAAGACCCATTTGTGGTACTGTATAGCGAAAGCCCAAGTCGTTTTGTGGTTGAAGTTGCACCGATGCATCAACAGGCATTTGAAGCAACGCTCCACGACATTCCGTGGGCATGTATTGGCCAGGTATCTGCGCCCCCGTACCTCACCGCAACCAGCCACGGTCATGTATGTGTGCAACTCACCATAGACGCGCTGGTGAGTCAATTCCAGACAGCAATCCTATGAACCAGACACACGACGACTCCTTTGACACGTTTGTGGCGCACCTGATTGCCACACTGCCCGAACTCGACGAACGCATCACCGATGTCCACTTCAAAGATGGGCATCTCTATGTGGTACGCGGAAGCACGAGCATTCAGCTCTCCGTGGAACCGTTTGAACGCGCCTATCGGCGCCGACCTGACGCACTCGATGCTGTGGTGCAGACGTTGTTGCGCGTCAGCAACGGTGAAACCGGTGTCCCAGATCCGGGTTACCAGGCCATCGTGCAACACATCATCCCACAGCTCAAACCAATTGCACTACTCTCCGATTTGCTTGACCGTGGTGCAGACCCCATCGTCTATCAAATGTTTCTGGCCGATCTCATCATCACGTACGCCATCAACGATGGCAAACGCTTGTCGTATCTCACCGAAGCACAACTCGCACGCTGGGGAGTGTCGGAATATGCGGTACATGAGCAGGCCATCACGAATTTACGCCGGATTTCGGGTCAAGTCCCCTATCATGTAACCGGTAGTGGTAGTCAACAGCTCGTTATTTTTAATCACAATGACGGGCTCGACGCTGTGCGCATCCTGTTGCCCGATATGCTGGCACAGGTGACGAGTGGCATCACCGGTGAAATTGTAATCGGTATCCCCAACCGTGATTTCATGATTCTGTTTAGTGACGACGACCCCGATCGTGTCTCTGCGGTGGCGCTACAAATCACCCGCGATGTACGCCAACACGCCCACGGCCTTAGTGATAAATTGTTTACCCTGGTGGACGGAGAAATACGCGAGTATAGTGGCGCATAAGTATCTGGAATAGGACATTCGCACATGGAAATCATCCTCTTCCTAGTGGCCGCCGTGGTCATCATGTTAGCCGTGTTTGCCGGATTATCTGCGCAATCACCACTATTCGTCTTTGTGGTTGTGGCGGCGATGCTCAGCGGGCTCGTATCGCCTGCATGGCACCTGATTTACGGTGTCGTCTATGATGCAGAACTCTACTACCTCATCGGTGATTCCATTCCGCTCATTGCGTTTTTGGGTGGGTGGATTATGGTGTTTCCCACCCTGCTGATTTTTGCCACACTCCGCCGTTCGTTCGTACACATCGGCAAACTCGGCATGTGGGGCCTCATCAGCGTAGTAGTCATTTTTTTCTGGGTCTTTGAAAGTGTCGGCGTGGCGTGGCAAATCTGGTCATACGACAACGAAATCACCGCACTCGGGTTCCCAACAAGCCTCTTTTTGGCCTTACTACACACATTATGTGCAGTTATCCTCTTACGGGTCATGTTCGAATACTGGCGCATACCAACCCTCGCCACACTCCCCATCGTGCCGATTCTCTTCGGCTTACAAGCATTCTGTTATGCAGTCATCGGGGCACCGTTTTATGCCATGGAAATGCTGACTGGAACGAGTGTGTTGACCAGTTTTGGTCTGGTCTGCACCATGCTTGTCATCGGCTGGGGACTACACACCACCATCGAGTCATTGCTCTCCATTCAATCCAACACCAGCGTCACTGCCGGGCTCTATGTTGCCGATATTGCGGTACTCGAAGAGTTAGCCCGCCAGAAAAACGATTAAGCGCCACACCCCGTGGGCATGGCGCTACTCGGGACGACACACCTATGAACGACGCCGACAGACTGCGATGCCGTCTCGGATAGGCAAAATCACTGATTCGAGATCAATGTGGTGCATGATGGCCCGATTGAATTCTTGGATGCCACGCACAATGGGCGCCGCCTCATTCGAATCCTCGAGTACCAACGCATTACACAGCACGTTGTCCGCCACCAAAATGCCACCACGGCGCAAGAGTGGCACGCACAACTCGAGCGCCTGCAACGCTTCGCGTTCGTTGTTGAGATGGCGCAAAATATCAAGAAAAATCAAATCGAATGGCCCACGCATGTTGGCCAATTCGCGGAACCAGTCCCCTTCGTGAATGGAAAAGCGATCGCTGTAACCGGCCTTGGCCACCCATTCACGGGCACGCGTGAAGCGTTCGGGGTCACGTTCGATGGCAGTTAGACGCCCATCAGGATGTTGCACGAGTGCACGCAAAAGCCAGATGGCCGCATAGCCGGTGGCAGTACCGATTTCCAGCGCATCACGCACCCCGCTCGTACGAGCCAACATATACAAAAACTGTCCCTCAACTGCACCAACCAACGGCCAGCCATGTTCACGGCCGATGCGTTCCATGTCACTCAATGGCGATGGACGCGGCGGCATCAACCCACTCAGATAGTCTTCGATGGCAGAATTGGTAATATCATCACGCATAAATGAAATCCTCGCAGTTGCGCATTCTAGGGCAGATTGTACCATATGCGCAATGAAGAATTATGAATTATGACAATATCTACGCCAAACGAGGCCGCACGTTGCCAGCCCCTACGATGGGTGGGATTACGGGCGAATATTATTCGCCCCTACGATGGGGAGGATTACGGGCGAATGCTATGCGCCCCTACGATGGGGAGGATTACGACGAATGGTATGCGCCCCTACGATGGGGGGGATTACGGCCGAATGGTATGCGCCCGGGCGATGGGGAGGATTACGACGAATGGTATGCGCCCGGGCGATGGGGAGGATTACGGCGAATGGTATGCGCCCGGGCGATGGGGAGGATTACGGGCGAATGCTATGCGCCCCTACGATGGGTGGGATTACGACGAATGGTATGCGCCCGGGCGATGGGGAGGATTACGGCCGATTGGTATGCGCCCCTACGATGGGGGGGGATTACGGGCGAATGGTATGCACCCCTACGATGGGTGGGATTACGGCCGAATATTATTCGCCCCTACGATGGGGAGGATTACGGCCGAATGGTATGCGCCCCTACGATGGGGAGGATTGCGGGCGAATGGTATGCGCCCGGGCGATGGGGAGGATTACGGGCGAATATTATTCGCCCCTACGATGGGGAGGATTACGGGCGAATGGTATGCGCCCCTACGATGGGGGGGATTACGGCCGAATGGTATGCGCCCCTACGACGGGGAGGATTACGGCCGAATGGTATGCGCCCCTACGATGGGGAGGATTACGGCCGAATGGTATGCGCCCGTGCGAGCAATGCGCAAGCGAAGCCCGCAGTAAATCATGCTACGATATCCCGTCATTTGTCACACCATGTGCATGTCCACTCCCCCTGCTGCATCTCTGCGCCTTTTGCGTGCGATGCATTTTCTTAATGCGCACACCACACATGTTCAAGCATCAGCACAGGCGTTGTATAATAGAAGGAGTGACTCACCGCGCTACGACCGACTCGTATCGCTTGTACTATTGGCCCTACTCGGCATGGCGGTGGTCTTCCTCGTTGATATCAACCCCAACATCATCCGTGCCCAGCTCGGTGGCGATCTCCCCGTGATTACCGTATCGTGGGTCATTTTGGGAGCCATCGTGATTCTCACCAGCATGGGTGCCGATCTGTTTACCCGTGATCATCCGCAGGTCCATGCGCGGCCACTCTGGTTGGTCAATTTGGGCTTTACCGTGGTCGAGCTTGCCCCTGGCTTCTGGATACTTCCTGCGATGTCGGTCATTACCAGCTTCGCCTTTTTCCGTCTCTTTAGTAGCGGGCTACAAATGTTTGCCTTTGTGCTCGCACTGATTGCCACGGGTGTGCTATTACTCGCATCACTCATCGCCCAACACTTTTCCATGGATCGCCAGCCCGAGGTGCGTCAAATCGCATTGATGGTGCTGCAGGGGCTTGCACTGGTGATGGCCTTTGGCTTGTTTAGTGCCATTTACTTTGCCCACCTGCGCACCCTCTACTCGGCTGTCTTTGTGGGCAGTAGCGGGGCATTGCTGGCGTATTCCCAACTCCAATGGACACAGACGCGTGCCAACCTCAGCCTGTTGTCGCTGATGGTCGGCTTTATTCTGGCACAAGCCCTCTGGGCACTCAACTACTGGGCGGCACCGTTTTTGCTGGGTGGTGCCTTGTTGTTGGTCATCTTTTATGTGGTCACCGGCATGTTGCAGCATTCACTCAGCGAAGACAAAAATGCCCGCCCCTACTGGGAATACGCCATCATCGGTGCGGTGTTGTTGGTGGCAATTATCGGTGCCGTCCTCGCATAACAGCCCTAGTGCAACACATGCTCGCTGAGAATACGATTAAATGCCACGATGTCAAAGTTGCCACGGATTTCGAAGCGCACTTTGCCCACCGCACTGATGTAAATGTCAATTTCGCAATCGAGATCGAGTGTACCTGCGGTTTCCACTGAAAACGTTTGGATTTTGCTGTATGGAATTGACGTATAGTCAACTTTCTTGCCTGTCAACCCTTGTACGTTCGCTGCGATAATCCGTTTGTTGGTAAACACGACCTGGTCACGGATTGTGCGAAAGACAGCCAGCACGCTTTCACCATCAATCAAAAAACTGCGAATCGGTGCCAGCATTTCGTTGGGGCTAATCGGCGTCAACTTGAACAACGCGTTACTTTGGAAATCAATCACGTCGGCATACTTTCTTCTACTGTGTCGTCCAGCCGCCATCTACGGTCAACACTGTCCCTGTGACAAACGCCGCATCATGCGACAACAAATACGCCACTGCCGCTGCCACGTCGTCGGCTGCACCGAAGTCCCCGGTCAGCGGCTGCAGCTGAGGTAAACGCGCCTTGATGTGGTCGCTCTGCTGGGCACGCTGGCTCATCGGCGTGGCAATCAACCCCGGTGCCACCACATTGACCCGTAGCCCTTGTGGCGCATAGTAGCTGGCCATGGCACGACTCAGCCCAATGATCCCCGCTTTGCTGGCGGCATAGGCATGCGTGGCAAAGTCGGCATCCCCGCCCACTATCCCCAACACCGAAGCCACATTCACAATTGCACCGTGGTTGGCGAGTAATGCGGGCAGACACGCTTTACACATCACAAACTGGCTGGTGAGATTGAGATCGAGGGTCGTCTGCCAGCCTTCCAGCGTACACTCACCCACCGGGCCATCCCCAAAGCGCCGGCCACTCCCCCCTGCCGCATTACACAGGCCGGTGATGTGTGTGAGTGGGTGTAATGCAGCGGTTACCGCTGGTGCGTCACAAATGTCAACGACCACCGCATGTACGGGGATGGGCAGGCTGGCGAGACCACCCGCATCGCGGTCCACGGCCACAATCTGGGCGCCTTCGGCATGCAGGCGCATGGCTGTGGCACGGCCTATGCCACTGGCAGCGCCAGTCACTACAACGGTATGGTCAGCGAAACGGTGCATGTGGCAGCTCCTATGCCAAACGCGCCGTCGTGGCACAGGGCCACAACGGCGCGTCGCAGGATGAAATTAGGCGCGGGCTTGGGCGATAGCCGCACTCAGGGCACGGGCCGCATAGACCTTGACCATGGCACGGCGGTAGTCTTCGGAAGCGTGGATATCACCGAGATAGTCCATGCTCGTACCCGCCTTGTCAGCAGCAGCTTTGACGGCAGTAGCGTCACCGTTGCTCCCCACAAGGGCGGCTTCGCAGGCGGCTTGGCGTTCGGCTTGTGGGCCGGCACCTGTCACGGCTACTCGGGCGCTGGTCACACTGCCACCACTCATGCTGACCATGGCGGCTACGCCGACGATGGCATAGCGCGACGCAGGGTGTTTGAGCTTGGCATAGGCGGCACCCTGGCCACGCTGAAGCACCGGCACGTTGATAGCGGTGATGATTTCACCCGCATCGAGTGCCGTGGTCAGCATGCTCACAAAGAGGGCATCGGCACCGATTGCACGGCTACCGCTGGCACTTTGTGCGGTCACCGAACCCCCGAGTGCCAAGAAGACGGCAGTCAGGTCTGCGGCAGGATCAGCGTGTGCCAACGAGCCACCGATGGTGCCCGCATTACGCACTTGGATGTCGCCAATGTCGCCACACGTGCTCGCCATGACACCACATGCCTGTTTGACCACCGCCGAGGTGGCAATGGCATGGTAGGTCTCACCGGCACCAATCACGAGCTGATTGCCCTTGTTGGCAATGCCCTTGAGGTCGGCCACGCCAGCGATGTCAATCAGCACTGATGGCTGGCTGAGGCGCAGCTTCATGGCAGGCAACAGCGAATGGCCACCAGCGATCAACTTGGCGTCTTCGCCGTGTTGTTGCATCAGCACGAGGGCTTCGGCAACACTGCTGGCTTTGACGTATTTAAACGCAGCAGGAATCATGAGTCGGGTACTCCTTTTGCATTACTTGTGCGTTATCTGCCAAATTTTCTCGGGTGTGGCAGGCATTTGCATGTGCCGCACACCAAAGGGTGATAACGCATCAATCACCGCATTCATAATACATTGTGCACTGCCAATTGTACCAGCTTCGCCGGCACCTTTCACACCCAGCGGGTTGACCGGGCTCGGGGTAACGGTGTGGCTAATCTCGTAGTCGGGCAACATGGCCGCATTGGGGACTGCGTAGTCCATCAATGTGCCACTAATCAGCTGGCCATTGTCGTCGTAGACGGCATTCTCGTAGAGGGCTTGCGCCATCCCCTGTGCAATACCGCCATGCAACTGACCATGCACAATCAACGGATTGATGATGTTGCCCACATCGTCCACTGCCACGTAACGCTTGACTTCCACGGCACCCGTCTCGGGGAAGACCTCGACGATGCTGATGTGGGTGCCAAACGGGAACGTGCAATTGGGTGGGTCGTAGTAGGTGGTTTCGTCGAGAAAAGGCTCCTCGCCGTTGGGCATGGATGCCCCCACCGACGCATACAAGGCAATCTCACCGAGCGTCTTGGCCTTGTCGGGCGAACCCTTGACGAAGGCTTTGCCGTCAGCAAACTCGATGTCGGCTGGGTTGGCTTCGAGCAGGTGGGCTGCCAGACGCTTGACCTTTTCTTTGATCTTGCGTGCCGATTTGACCATGGCGGTACCACCGACCGCCAGACTACGGCTCCCGTAGGTGCCATAGCCGAACGGGGTGCCGGCAGTGTCAGAGTGCTCGATGAGCACGTTTTCGTAGGGGACACCCAGCTCGTCCGCCACAATCTGTGCAAAGGTGGTCTCGACCCCTTGACCGTGAGGCAATGAGCCGGTGGTCACCACCACTTGGCCGGTGAGGTGGATGCGCACATTGGCGCTTTCCCACAACCCAGCACCCCAGCCCTGACCGTTGGCCCAGGCGGTTGGTGCCACACCACAAATCTCCACGTACGAGCTGATACCGATGCCCAGATAGCGCCCTTGGGCGCGTAAGGCGGCTTGTTCGGCACGCAGTTGCGTGTAGTTGATGGTGGCCAGCGCTTTGTCGAGCGCCGGCGCATAGTTGCCGCTGTCGTAGGGCAACAAGCCGAGGCCATTGTCGTAGGGGAATTCGGTGGGCGGGATAAAGTTGCGCCGGCGAACCTCGGTGGGATCCATGCCCAGCTCGGCTGCAAAACGGTCAACCATGCGCTCGATGAGGTACGATGCTTCGGGGCGCCCCGCACCACGATAGGCATCAACCATGGCCGTATTGGTGTAGGTGGCGATGACGTCAATGTGCACGTTGGGAATCTTGTAGACACCCGTCACAATGCGGCCATAGAGCGTGGTCGCAACACCCGGAGCAATCGTGGAGAGGTAGGCACCGAGCCCGGCGTACGTCTTGATGCGCAAGCCGGTGATTTTGCCGTCACGGGTACCCGCAATTTCCACATCGGTGACATGGTCACGACCATGCGACGACGCCTTGAAGTTCTCGGAGCGGTCTTCGACGTACTTGATGGGACGACCCAGTTTGCGTGCGGCCCACATACAAAAGACCATGTCGGGATAGACGAAAATCTTTTGGCCGAAG
This sequence comes from Chloroflexota bacterium, assembly GCA_041165505.1. Lineage (GTDB taxonomy): Bacteria > Chloroflexota > Chloroflexia > Chloroflexales > Roseiflexaceae > UBA965. Next base: position 22,357 of record JBEANH010000053.1, read on the forward strand.
CCACCACCGACATTGGGCGCAATCACCCGTAATTTGGTTTCGGGAATACCAAAGATGAAGGCTGTCAACAACAAACGATGCACGTGTGGGGCTTGTGAGCTGGTCCACAGCGTGAATTCGTTGGTCGAGGATTCATAGCGTGCAATCGAGCCACGCGTCTCCATGGGCGTGGGCATCAAGCGCTGATTGACGATGCGCTCCTTGACCACCACGGGGGCACTGGCAACTGCGGCATTGGTGCCGTCACGGTTGCCCGCAGACCACTCGACGACCACGTTATTGGGGGCGTTTTCGTGGAGCTGTGGGGCACCGGGGTGGGTGGCCTTTTCGGGGTCAACAACCACCGCAAGTGGCTCGTAATCCACATCAATCAAGTCAATAGCATCACGGGCAATGTAGCGGTCTTCGGCGACCACCACAGCCACACCATCACCCACATAACGCACCACATCAACGGCGAGGGCACGTGGGGTGTTGAGATTGTTTTTGAAACCACCAGCAGGCCAGGCACACGGCAACGGGTTGACATCCATCATGTCTTTGCCGACATAGACGGCGATAACACCCGGCAGTGCGGCTGCCTTGCTGGTATCAATGGAACGGATGCGGGCGTGGGCGTAGGGACTGCGCAGCACTGCGGCATGCGCCATCCCCGTGAGTTTGACGTCATCCAAGAAATTGCCATGGCCGGTAATCAGTTTGGGGTCTTCGCGCCGTTTGATGGCGCGCCCAATCATCGGCTTCGTTGCTTCTGCCGTCATTGTTGATCCTCCAACGTGAACGGATTGCTACCACAGATTCCATGACAGGATAAACTGCCGCACCATCTCACCCTGAGATGGCATTACGCATTGGGGGCCGATACCGCTTCGCCACGCATTTTGGCTGCTGCATACTGCACCGCACGCACAATGTTGTGGTAGCCCGTACAGCGACACAGGTTGCCTTCGAGTCCATGACGAATTTCGTCGTCCGTCGGATTGGGGTTCTGCTTGAGCAGGTCGTATGCCGACATGATCATGCCTGGCGTACAAAAACCACACTGCAACCCGTGACACTCCCAGAATCCTTCTTGCAGGGGGTGAAGCTGTCCATCGGCACTTGCCAATCCCTCGATGGTGGTGACTGATGCACCATCACAGCGGGCAGCCAATGTGGTGCACGATTTGACACTCTGACCGTTGACGACCACCACACACGCCCCACACTGACTGGTGTCACACCCGATGTGCGTCCCAGTCAGGTTGAGGTTTTCGCGCAAGTAATGTACCAACAACGTGCGATCATCAACATCGTTGGTATAAGGCTTGCCATTCACCGTTACCGTAATCTTAGCCACTCAGAGCCTCCTTTTCATCACTCCCACTGTGACGATATCTGTTACTAGACGGCACCGTCTAGAAAAACAGTACTGCTTAATCCGCATTCCCAATCAAGTACCCAACAATCGCCCCGATAACTACGAGTGCCACTTTGCCCGTGGTCGTGTTGAGCCACGCACCGATAGCACCCGATACCAACGTTGTCGGTTGCATCTGTTCGGCCTCACTCAGCACCACACTCTTGCGCACAGGCGTTTCGGGCGCCGTCGCCACCGGTGCCGCAGGTGTAGCATCTACTGCCGGTGCCACCGGTGCCGCAGGGATACGTTGCATAATCTGCTGCTCGAGCGCCTTGAGCGACTGACCAATCAGCTGGCGTGCCGCACCTTCGATGAGGCGTTGGCCGACGCTCGCAAGCATACCGCCGATTTGGGCTTCGCCACCGTACTTGAGCAACGTTTGCCCATCGGGCTGACTCACAAGCTCGACCGTCCCCACCGCATCTACGACTCCATTGGAGCCCTTGCCGGCAGCCACCAACTTGTAGTAGCGCGGTGCATCAACGTCTTCGAGGCGGATTTTGCCACTGTAGACACCCTTGATGCCAGCCATACCCAATTTGACTGTGCCTTCGAATTGGTTTTCACCGACCTGCTCCAACTTTTCACAGCCGGGCACAACACGGGCCAAGACTTCGATGTCGTTGAGTGCGGTCCACACCTGGAGTTGCGTGGCATTGATGGTTGACTCACCGGAAATCTTCATACGGACTCCTCAATAATCCACAAGTAACATCAACGCTATGTCACATGAGTGACGACATATACCCTAACGATATGCAATTAAAATGGTACAACAGAAGAGGAATGAAATACAAACGGATGAAAGGGTTTCGTTATATGAAAAAATGGAACGAAAACGACGGCAGACGACTGCTATCAGTACAACGATTGTACGCTTTTCACTGGGCATTGTCAACAGGTGCACATGCTTTATTTATGAATACTATGCGTAATTCCCATGAATAGTTTCGCATTCGACCCCGGCACAGACCAGTCACTCATCCTGACCGTCACGGTACACGGGCATGTGGTTGACACCCAGCTGATCGTTGCTACACAACCGCGTCGTTCACCGATGTACACCCTCATTACTGCACTCGGTGAATGTGCCCTCATCACGCTCCATGGCATTTGTCAGCGCCAACGCCAATCCGTCACCGCCTATCGGGCCGAACTGCGTGCCGCACAACGCACGACACATCCGCAAATCCTACAACACGTCCAGCTCCATTTCGTGGTCATGGGGAACCAGCTCGACATGTCGCGCCTCACCCATGCCGTAGCACTCCTCCCCAAATACTGCCCCGTACACGCAACGGTGGCATGTACCAGCCCCATTCACCATTCGCTAACCATTGACACAAAGGACACTCCATGACTCATGTGCGTATTACCACCCCGTACGGCGTCATTCGTGTGGCACTCGACGCAAACGCAGCGCGCCACACTGTGGCCAATTTTTTGGCGTATGTGCGAACACAGGCTTACACGGACGGCAGTTTTTGGCGCACGGTGGTGACGAATCCAGACAACCAGCCCAACAACACCATCAAAATCAACGTCATCCAAGGGACGATTCGCGCTGGTGTCGAGAAATTCGCCCCACTGGCGCTCGAACGCACCACCACCACGGGGCTACGCCACCGTGACGGCACCATTTCGATGGGGCGCTTTGCACCAGACTCGGCGCAGGCCGACTTTTTTATCTGCATCGGCGATCAGCCCGAGCTGGACTTCGGTGGCCTGCGCAACCCGGATGGTCAGGGATTTGCGGCGTTTGGACAAGTGATTGAAGGGATGGACGTAGTACGTGTCATCCACCGCCAACCACAACACGAACAAGCATTTACCCCGGCAATTCCTATCCTGCAGATTGATGAAGAGATGATAGGCGGGTGATTACAACTCGTTGGTACGATGCACAAAAGGCACTCGTCAGTAACGTCACACGCTGACGAGTGCCTTTGACATGTATTACGTAATTGGTTGTATGTTTTCTCAAAAACGGTATGATAGGAGCATACCAATTTGCACAGAAAGATGCATCTCATGTCAATTGCACAATATATCGATAGCATCAACCAGCGCTACAACATGGGCAACGCCACCGAACATACCTATCGTGGTGACCTGCAACAACTCATCGAACGACTCGTGCCAGACGTACAAGCCACCAATGAACCCAAACGTCAGTTGTGTGGTGCACCTGACTATATTTTGACCAAAAACAACATTCCAGTGGGATTCATCGAAGCCAAAAACATCGGCGACAAAGACCTCGATGGCACCAAAATCACCGGTAACAAAGAACAGTTTGACCGCTACAAGGAATCGCTTTCCAATCTCGTTTTTACCGATTATCTTGTCTTCCATTTCTATCGTGATGGGCAGCTTGTTAAGACAATTACCATTGGTGAAGTCACGAATAAAGGCATCAAACCGCTACCTGAACACTTTGCTAGTTTTGAAAACTTCATCAAAGACTTTTGTAGTTATGTAGGACAAACCATCACCAGCTCGCAAAAACTCGCTGAAATGATGGCCAACAAAGCACGTTTGCTCGCCGAAATCATCGGAAACGCCGTGACTAGTGATGCCTCGAATCATGACGACAGCTCGCTCAAAGACCAGATGGATGCCTTCAAACACATCCTGATTCACGACATTACCCCCAAGGGGTTTGCCGACGTCTATGCGCAAACCATCACCTACGGCATGTTTGCGGCACGCCTGCACGACCCGACCCTGCCCACATTTAGTCGTCAAGAAGCCTTTGAACTCATTCCTAAATCGAATCCTTTCCTCAAAAAACTATTTGGCTATGTGGCCGGTGTCGAGCTCGATGACCGCATCCGCTGGATTGTCGATGATCTGGTCAGCATCTTTTTGGCGTGCAATGTCGAGGAACTGCTCAAAAACTACGGCAAAGCGACCCAAACCGAAGACCCGATTATTTACTTCTACGAAGACTTTTTGCGTGAGTACGACCCCAATGTGCGCAAAACACGTGGTGTGTACTACACGCCGCGCGCAGTGGTGAACTTCATTGTGCGTGCCGTCGACGACATCCTCAAAGATGAATTCAAGCTGCCACAAGGTCTGGCCGACACTAGCAAAACCACAATAACTGTCAACCAACAAGGCAAATCAGTCGCCCAAGATGTCCACACCGTGCAAATCCTCGACCCCGCCACAGGCACGGGTACATTCCTCGCCGAAGTCATCAAGCTCATTTACACGCGGTTTGCTGGACAACAAGGCATCTGGAGCAATTACGTCGAAACACACCTATTGCCCCGCCTCAACGGATTCGAATTGCTGATGGCCAGCTATGCCATGGCACATCTCAAATTGGACTTGGTGTTGGGCGAAACAGGATTTACCCCAACCACCAATCAACGATTTCGTGTCTTCCTTACCAATAGTTTGGAACAGGCGCAAGCCGAGCAAATCAAAATCCCTATGATGCAATGGCTTACCGAAGAAGGCAAACAAGCTGATATTATCAAACGTGATACGCCGGTGATGTGTGTGATTGGCAATCCACCGTATAGTGGTGAAAGTGCCAACAAAGGCGACTGGATTATGAGTTTGATGGAAGATTACAAGAAAGAACCAGGTGGAAAAGAAAAACTCAAAGAACGAAATCCCAAATGGATAAATGACGACTATGTAAAATTCTTGCGCTATGGGCAACATTTTATTGAAAAAAATGGTAGCGGTATTTTGGCATTTATTAATCCACATGGGTTTTTGGATAATCCTACTTTCCGTGGCATGCGTTGGCACTTACTTAAAACCTACGACAAAATTTACACCATTGATTTACATGGTAACACCAAGAAGAAAGAAAAAGCACCCGATGGCAGTGCTGATGTCAATGTGTTTGATATCGAGCAAGGCGTATCGATTAATTTTTTCATCAAAACAGGCAAGAAAAAATCAGCTGAATTAGGCAAGGTTTTCCATTTTGATTTGTATGGAAAACGTGAATTGAAGTATGATTTTCTTTTGCAACAGTCTATTGCATCCATTCCATACGAGGAGGTATCTAATGTTGCTCCTAGTTATTTCTTTGTAAATAAAAATTTTGATGAGCAACACACTTATAACCAAGGATTTTCAATTCCAAATCTTTTTGGCACAAATAGTGTGGGAATTGTAACTTCAAATGATTCTATACTAATCAAAGAAAAGATAGAAGATTTAGTTCATAGTGTCTCAGTGCACTATCAAATAGAAGGAAACAAGGACGTAATTAAACAAGTATCATATAGACCATTTGATAACAGAATGGTTTACTATGATGTGAAGTATATTGAAAGAGCCAGAGAAAAGGTGATGCAACATTTCCTAAAAGGAGAAAATGTAGGAGTTACTTTGTGCAAACAATTTAAAACAGGTAATGATTATGTTCATGTGTTTATTTCTGACAGAATTATTGAAAGCTCTTATGTATCAAATAAAACCAGCGAGATCACATCACTTTTCCCCCTCTACCTTTACCCCGACAGCACGGGTCAACAGAGCTTTGCCCGTGGCGAAACGCGCACGCCCAATCTCAACATGGAGATTGTAGCGCAGATGACGGCACAGCTCGGGTTGACGTTCACCCCCGAAAAAGAGGCGCAGCCAGACACCTTTGCCCCGATTGACATCTTGGATTACATCTATGCCGTATTGCATTCACCTACATACCGCGAACGGTACAAGGAATTCCTCAAAATCGACTTCCCCCGTGTGCCGTACCCCAGCGATACCGCCACGTTTTGGCAGTTGGTTCAATTGGGTAGCAAGCTACGGCAGATCCACCTGCTCGAAAGTCCGCACGTGACCCAGTACATCACACAGTACCCTGAATCAGGCAATAACATGGTGACCGGCGTGCGCTTTCAACCGACGTCACAGGCAGGTGATGATGAAGTGGTGGGCCGCGTATACATCAACGACACGCAATACTTCGCTAACGTACCACGACTAGCTTGGGATTTTTATATTGGGGGCTATCAACCTGCACAGAAGTGGCTCAAGGACCGCAAAGGGCGCAATCTGGGTTATGACGATATTTCCCACTATCAAAAAATCATCGTCGCATTGGCCGAAACACACGCACTCATGCAGGCGATTGATGCAATCGACATCGTG
>JBEANH010000054.1:0-18781 GCA_041165505.1 Chloroflexota bacterium
ACTTGGCGCAAACTGTGCACCGGCATCGCCGATACCACCGCATCAGCGTGGATTTCTTCGCCGTTGTCGAGGCGCACACCACCCACTTTGTTGGTCGTTTCGTCGTATAAAAAATCCACTACGCGACTCTCAAAGCGGATTGTGACACCCTTTTGCTGTAGTTGTCCGATTAACGGCACCCAGAGGCGTTCGTACGGTGATCCCTTGACCAAGGCCATCTTGGGTGCTTTGGTCTCTTTGGCGAAGTGCAACAAGGCGGTGAGCACCAGCTTGGCCGAAACCGTGTCACATTTTTGGAAGTTGAGCGCTAACGCCATGGCATCCATGACTTTGTCAATGGTACTTTGTCCCATGCCGTTGGCGAGGTGCCATTCTTTGTAGGTGATATTGGCCTGTGCATCGAGATAAGCTTGCGAGCCAAAAATCGGCTTGAGCAAGCCGCGTGCCATGCGCAATTTTTCTCCAAAGGTGAGGAGTCGGCTTTTGGCTACCCCCGCCAACCCGTTGAGTGGAGCGGGCAACCCTTGGACGAATTCAATGGATGCGTATTGCCCACCAGGGAGGGCAAAGACCATTTCGGCGGGCTTCCAGTCAAAACTGTTTTCGAGACCGACTTCTGCGAGAAAATTGAGGAGGTTGTGGTATGCACCAAAGAATACATGCAGGCCGCTTTCAACCCAGTCACCATCTGCATCTTGCCACGCCGACACTTTGCCCCCGGGTACGTCGCGTTTTTCGAGCAGTGTGACTTGGTGACCACGGTCACTCAGCCATTTGGCGGTCGCAAACCCGGCTGGGCCTGCGCCAGCGATAATGATACGCATAAAAATCCCTCTATGTACAGCCACATTTCCTATGTGGTGGTACGCTTTTCACGAAAGTCAGGATGTTAGAGCCGCGAAATCAGCACCTTGTCAATGCGCAATCCGTCCATGTCTACCACTTCGATGCGCCAGCCCATGGCTTCGACCACATCCCCCGCTTGCGGGATTCGGCCGAGAAGCATGAGTGCATATCCGGCTACGGTGTCGAAGCGTGCACTTTCCCCATCCCGTACAGTCAAATCGGTGCGTTCGACGACATCGTCAATGGGAGTGATGCCATCCACGAGGTACGAGCCATCGTCGCGGCGTACAATGGTGGGCAAAGCCGCATCATCGTACTCGTCAGCGATATCACCGACGATTTCTTCCATGATGTCCTCGAGGGTGATAATCCCCTCGACGGTGCCCAGTTCACCGACCACAAGCAACGTGGCAGCACGACTCTGTTCGGGAATAAACCATGGTGCACGCATGGCCTGTTTGACTGGCACATTCAGCTCACCGGTACGCACGAGGCGGAGCACATCGCGGGCATGGACGACACCGACCACATGATCGAGGTCTTTTTCGTAGACAGGCGCCCGTGAATAGCCGCTTTCGAGCATGGCATCCACGATGTCGCCGATGGTCGCATTGGCATCGAGCGCATACACATCGGTGCGCGGTGTCATCACCTGGCGTACGGTGCGTTCACCCAGCCCAAAGACCCCTTCGATGATTTCACGCTCATGGTGCTCAACGGCACCACTCTGGGTGCCCTCGCGCACGAGTTGGCGGATGTCGTCTTCGGTGACTGCGCTGTTGTTGGTGTCACGCTGTCCGGCGAGTTTGAGCAACAGTTCCGTTGAAAGCGTGAGGACCCACACGAGTGGCCGCGACAATTTGGCCATGACGGTCATGGGGAGTGCCATGCGTACGGCAATCCACTCTGCGTGTTGGAGCGCCATGCGTTTGGGTACTAATTCACCGAGCACCAGTGACAAGTACGAAATAATCAGCACCACTATCCCGAGCGCCACCGTATCGGCGTAGCTACTCACGTAGGGAATGGTACTGATGAGTGGTGTCAGGGTTTCCGCAATACTTGCACCACCAAAGACGCCAGTTAATGTGCTGATTACTGTAATGCCGACCTGTACTGTCGACAAGAGCCGATTGGGGTCATCTTGGAGTGCGAGTGCCGCTGTGGCACCTTGGCTCCCATCATCGGCTTTTTGTTGCAACCGTCCCCGCCGTGCAGACACCATGGCGAGCTCTGTACCCGCAAAAATGCCGTTGGCGATAATCAGTGCCACAATCAGAGTAAGTTCTTCGCCCATTCACCCTTCCCACCACATAAATATCATACATATCATAGCAGTTTCTCATGAGAATACGATAAATCTTTGTGGTGCAGTCGGGTGGTGGCTCCGTACCGTTTGCCCGACCTCCAACGGTAGTGCATATGGGAGGTGGCATATGTGGGAATGGCTGTGGCAGTGGATATTTCCCGACCAGTGTGTGGTGTGTGGGCAATACGGCACGCCGCTGTGTTTGCCGTGTGCCGCGCGTTGCCCCGCATATACGGCCGCATTACCCGCATGTGGTGCGGATTCGATGACCATCGTGTATGACTATGCGGGTGCCATGCGCCAGGCCATTCTACGCCTCAAATACGCCAACCAACCGCGTATTGCACATGTGCTTGGCACAGTGCTGGCGCAGGCACCATGGCCCACATGGCCACACGCCGTAGTGGTGCCGATTCCTGGTGCGCCGCAGCGTGTGGCCGCACGCGGGTACGATCATGCGCTGTTGTTGGCACACCAGGTGGCCACAGTGCGCCAGCTCCCCGTGCGTACCAACCTGGTACGGGTGCGTAACACGACTGCACAGGCCCAGTTGACGCGTATCCAGCGCCAGCAAAACCTCAAGCATGCCTTCGTGTGGCGTGGTGGGGTGGCACCACATACGGTCATCCTCGTGGACGACATCTGTACCACGGGTGCCACCCTCCACGAAGCGATTGTCGTGCTACGACATGCTGGTGCAACGTACATTCATGTCGCAGTCGTGGCTCGTGGTACAACACACCACACCCCCCACGTCCATCAGGTGGACGTGGGGGGTGTGAGATGACCGGGTTATTCGTCGCTTTCGTCGCTGTCGTCGTTGCCACTGTCGAGTGTTTCGAGGCGCTCGTGTTCCTCGTCGTCGCCACCAAAGTTATCACTTTCGGCTTCGACTTCCTCGACTTCTTCTTCACCGCCGTCGCTATCGTCAATGTCATCTTCGATGTCGTCGAAGCCGACACGGCGTTCGTTCTCATCCACCAATTTGCCAGGGAATGAGACTTCATGGCGATTTTCCGGATTGCGGTATGACTCGCGAATCACGATTTCGATTTGGTCTTGGCGGTCGCTGATGCGCAACACGGCTGCAATATACTTGTTGCCGAGATGAATGAAGCGAATAATGCGCGCAGCAAGGCGTGGTTCGAGGCGGCCGATGGCCACGCCATTGGCATCATAGACATCGAGTGCCGTTGCATCGGCTGGTACAGCAGCATCTGCGGCCTGTTGTGGGGCGCGCAAGTAGAGCTGCTCACCAGGTACTAGACTGATGGTCTGATTGGTGTCCACATGCAACGTGGTCAGCGTGGATTTCCCTGTTTCAATCGCATAGGTGCGCATATCCACGAATTCACGCTGTTTGGGGGCTGATCGGCGCATGCGTTCAATGCTGTGGAGCATGCGGCGGGCAATCTGGTTATACTCTTGGAGTTCACAGACGAATTCGTACACCTGCTGTGCGTTATCGAGATCACCAATCTCAAAGAACGCTTTGCCGAGGCGATTGAGTGTGTCAATGTCACCCACAGAGACATGCATGAAGTCTTCGCGGCGAAAGGTTAGCGCTGATTCGGCTTCGGAATCAGCCACATAGCCGAGGATTTGGGCATTGATACGAATTGCCTCATGCCAATTTCCCTCTTTGGCATAGGCAAGTGCCGCTTGCTGGTCATTCTTGCCACGTAGTGCCGTATCATTGTTGTTGCTCACATCAACTCCTTTTCGCCTCTGTTTAGGTCGAGCGCGCACATCCACTTTCTGGATGATTGACACAATAGGTCACAATCGCTACCGCGATGCTATTGTTAATTGCATGGGCCCAGACACCTGCCCACACCGAACCACTCATGTGGCGCAACCACGCCAACATTACCCCCATCACCAATGTTTGACTCACCAACACGACTGCACCTTGGCTTGCCGATGTGCTGTGCCCGATGGCAAACAGGAGTGCCGTGCCAATCACCGCCCACCAAGTGCCGTAGTGGCGCTGGAGGGCTCCCCACAAATACCCGCGGAAAAGCAGTTCTTCACCGAGTGGGGCGATGAGTGCTGCGGCCAGCCAAAAGAAGAGTTGCCCCGTATAATCACCGGCTGCCAACGGGTACGCAGCCGCTTGGTTTTGTTGTAACCCGAATAGGGCAAATATCAGCCCAACGACTAGGTTGCCAATCACCAACAGCGGTGCCCCGAGGAGACTCCACAGGATGACCGATCGCCACTGTGGCACCATCCCCAACAGCGTGGTGGAGTGTGTGCGCCACCACGCAAAGAGCACAAAAGCCGTGTTTTGCAGTGCGATGACCACGAACACCCCCGTGGCTCCGAGCATTTTCATGCTCACACGACCAGGCCATTGCCCCTGCTGATACCACCCGATGGCGGTTGCCACACCAAATGTGGCAATCAGCATGATAACGGCAATCCAAGCCACATCGCGTACCAGCCACCAGTTGTATCTAGCCCACAGAGGTGACTTCACCACATACCGTCCCTTGTAATGACCAGGGGCTTGTTGCCGTCACATGGACGCGAGCCACTTTGCCACGCCAGTCATCAGGGCTACTAAAAAAGACCAACAGGTTGCCCGGGGTGCGACCACGCCATTTCCCCTTGTTTTCACCTTCAACCAAGACTTCGACAATCTGGTCTTGGAGGCGTGCACTGCGTTCGGTGGCGATGGCTTCTTGCTGGCGTTCGAGCTCGACGCGTCGTGCCTGCTTGACCCCCTCGGGTACCGCCATGGCAGGGTCTGTCTCCATGTCGCCAGCACGCGTGCCAGGGCGTGCCGAATATGCGGCAATGTGCACCTTGTCGAAGCGAATTTCTGCGAGTAAATCTTTGGTGCCCTGGAACTCTTCGTCACTTTCACCTGGGTGTCCCACGATGATGTCGGTGGTGAGAGAGATGTCAGGCATGGCCGTGCGAATTTTGCCGATCAGGTCAACATAGCGTTGCACCGTGTACCCGCGGCGCATCCGCTTGAGCATGGTATCGTGCCCGGCTTGTACGGGCAGGTTAATCTCGCGCGGGCATTTGGGGAGCTCTGCCATGGTCGCAATCAGCTCGTCGGTCATCCATGCCGGGTGAGATGTCAGAAAGCGCAAGCGCACCAATCCAGGGACATCGTGCACCGCCCGCAACAGTGTCGCGAGTGTTGGCCGCCCCGGTAAATCATGCCCCCACGAGTCCACAATCTGCCCCAGCAAGGTGATTTCTTTGGCGCCCCGTGCCACAATGCGCGTGACTTCGTCAACAATTTCGGCCAACGGACGACTGCGCTCTTTGCCACGGCGTAACGGAATCACACAAAATGCACACGACATGTTGCATCCGTACTGGATGGGGACATGCACACTCACCGGTGGATTCTGCCAGTCGGCCACCGGCAATGCGGGCTCCTCGATGGAGTAGATGGGATTCGGTGCGAGTGCGAGTACTTCGTCAACGGCCGATGGTGACACAAAGTGGTCTACCACGGGGAGCCGCTCTTTGAAAATAGATTGATTGTTGGGACCCACCATGCATCCCCACAACACCACCGTGGTGTCAGGGTTGGCTTTCTTGACGCGCTGCAGATCCCCCAACTTGCCGAGAATGCGCTCCTCGGCCGATGCACGCACACTACACGAATTGAGTACCACAAAACTGGCCTGGCTCGGCTCGCTGGCTGGTGCATACCCGACACTTTGCAGCGCGCTTTCGAGCCGCTCCGAATCGGAAATATTCATTTGACAGCCAACCGTCCAGACATAATAACGCCGCTCACGTGGAGTGTCGTCCCGTGATGTGCTCGGCGCATCTGAGAGGAAAAGTGGGATGTCCTGCATGTCAGATGGTCCTCGTATCGTCAAACCCTAACGACGTATTATACCATAAGCGGGTGGTGTATGCCGTTACCACACCGTAATCGGCAAATCGTTGCTGATGCTCACGTCGGCAGCCTGGCGCAGAGATGCCAAACAGCGCATTACAGGATGCTTTTCGGGGACCTGCATCTGGGTGAGATACCCGTGCAACTGGAACAACTCGCGCTGGAGTGCACTCGCGGATCCCACACTGATGCGTTCGACTGCGTCATCTTCGCTTTCGGTGCCGTCTTCGTCTTCGTCGTCAAAAAACAAATCAATGGGGGTCGGGAATTCAACCGGGATGTAGTAAAAGGGATCGCCGTCGGGACGAATAAAATGTGGGAAGCGCGTGGGGATTTCTTCTTCGAGCACTTTGCTCAAGAGTGGGTCAATGTCCTCGTTTTCATCGAACTTTTTATTCAACAACGGCGTGATGTCGCGCCCTTGTTCGATGTAGACAGCGACTTGGCTCAGGCGGTATAAATCACCGTAGCGCTTGATGCCACCTTCCCAGATAACTGCCCCCGGGTTGACCATGAAATCATATTCGACACCCTCTTGGCGTAAATAATCCTGGAGCTGTGCCACGAGCTCGCGCTCTTCTTCGTACATTTCGCGGTCATCGTTGGGCGTGTAATTGAATATAGAACCGACAACAAGCGAAATATCGTAATCTTGCTCGTCTGGGGTGTGGTTGTGATTGGCGTTGCTCACGCAATAACTCCTCATCAATGGCGATACGTCATAAGCATACACAATCAACCCCCAACACGCAACTTCCAAACCGATGAAACTTTTTACCGTGCGCTGCCGTCATCAGTACGTTCATGTGTTCTGATTGAGTGTGCGTGTGGTGAAAGGGTGTGCGTTATGCGTCATCGGTTTCAGTGGCTTGTGAGCTGCGTCGTGATATGTACGGTCTTGCTGGGTGTGCGGATTGCGCATGGTCAGTTTGCCTCCCCCGCCATTGTGGGTGGGAGTGTAGCCATCGAAAATGAATTCCCGTGGCAGGTGTGGCTCCATCCGACCAACTACAACGGTGTCTACTGTGGCGCCTCACTCATCAGTAGTGGGTGGGCATTGACTGCGGCACACTGTGTCCAAGGGTATAGCGCTACAAACATGGTCGTTGACTTGGGCATGCATACCATTGGTGGCAATAACCCCTATCGGCAGACCAAGACGATTAGCCAAATTATCGTTCACCCACAGTACAATTCCACCACCATGGACTACGACTACGCCTTGTTGCGCTTGTCGAGTGCTGCCACCCTCAATCAGGCAGTTGCGCCAATTGCTCTTGCCACGAGTAGCGACACGGCACTCTATGCCAACGGTGTAACTGCAGTGGTGAGTGGTTGGGGGACGACTAGCTCCGGTGGATCGGTGTCGTCCGTGTTGCGCAAAGCGTCTGTTCCCGTGGTTGACAACGTGACCTGTAATGCGAATTACGGCGGTGGCATCACTGCGCGCATGATGTGTGCGGGCTACCCCCAAGGTGGGGTGGATTCGTGCCAAGGTGACAGCGGTGGTCCGTTGATTGTGAATACGGCGAATGCCCCCAAACTCGTGGGTGTGGTTAGCTGGGGCGATGGTTGTGCCCTTGCCGGTAAACCAGGGGTGTACTCACATGTGGCCAATGCCTATAGCTGGATTACCACGTATGTGTCGCTCACTCCGCAACCCACGGCCACAGTCACCGCTACCCGTGTCCCTGTAACGGCGACGACGGTACCTGCCACACAGACCAGTGCTCCCGCCACAAATACACCACTCGTGTCGTTGACACCGTCACCGACGCGTGTTGTCACCAATACGCGTACTGCGAGCCCGTCACGGACTGCCACCCGCACACAAACGCCGTCGCGCACCCGCACCGCATCGCGCACGGCTACCCCACGTCCCGATTGGATGACACGGGTTGGGAATGGTGATTTTGAGTCAGGCAGCCTCATCTGGTTGGAGAGCTCGAGCAATTATCCATCAGTAATCGTCAACGATGGTCGTATCAAGGCGCGCTCAGGGAAGTATTATGCGTGGCTGGGTGGCGGCAACGATGAAGCATCACTCATCCAACAAAGCATCACGGTACCCAGTGACGCCCCATACCTGCGTATCTACTACATGCTGGCATCCGCCGAAAAGTGTGGTATGCGCTACGACACGGCACAAATCAACATCAACGGTCTACCGGTGCTCAATGGCGACATCGAATTGTGCAATCGCAATACCGCTCGTGCATGGAAAGCGTTCACCGTGGATATGCGAAGCTATGTGGGTCAAACCGTCACCTTTGATGTGCGTGTCAGTACCGACGAGTCAATTGTGAGTAGCTTGTGGCTCGACGATATCGGCTTCGTACGGGTGCCCACCGATGCACTCAACTACTACGGCAAGCGTGTCAATGCAAGCAATTATGCACCAGGGAATGTGATTCAGCGCTAAGCGCCGCCCGCATCCACCCCACCCGTGTGCACGGCGCACATGGGTGGGGTGTTCGTTTCTATGTGCTGATTTTGACGAGTCATCCGTGCATAGAGGGGGACTTGTACAGGATGATGCGTGGTTTTCGACGCTATCCATGTACGGGTGTTCGGTGTATAGTGGTACTAGGCAACAATGGTGTGGGGTGTCGTGTGAATTTCCAGCGCATCGTGGGTATCGGATGTGTGGTGTTGTGTATGCTACTCGGGTTGACTGGGCGCATCTCTGCTGAGCCAGTTGCACCAAATATTGTGGGTGGTGTTATCACCGAACCCAACGAATTCCCGTGGCAGGTCGCCCTCACCCGTTATGGCGGTACCCATTGTGGTGGGAGCCTGATTAGTGCGACTTGGGTGGTGACTGCGGCCCATTGTGTCACCATGGGTAGTGGTGGATTACGCGTCGAACTAGGCATTCACAATATCTGGAGCCTGACCGGTAATACGTATCGCCAATCCATTGCAATCAAACAAATCCTCATCCACCCGCAATACGGTATGACTGTTGATTACGGCGATTACGATATTGCGCTCATCGAATTACACACACCGGCTTCGCTTAACACTGCGGTGAAACCGATTACGTTGGCGTCGAGTATGCATGGCGCATTGTACGAACCCAGCAATCTTGCAGATCAGGAGCGTTGGCCGATTGTGAGTGGATGGGGAGCAACCAGCTACAATGGCAGCTCGTCGCAGTATTTGCGCAAAGTGGCAGTGCCTATTGTGTCTAATGCCACCTGTAATTCTAATTATGCGGGCGGTATCACCGAGCGCATGGTGTGTGCGGGGCTCGCACAAGGGGGCAAAGATTCGTGCCAGGGCGACAGTGGTGGTCCCCTGTTTATCAACGACAACGGCGTTCCCGTATTGATTGGTGTAGTCAGCTTTGGTCAAGACTGTGCCCTGCCCAACTATCCGGGGGTCTACACTCGTGTCGCCAGTCTCTATCCGTGGGTGGCGAGCTATGTGCCACTCGGGACACTCCCCACCTATACACCATCACTCACATTCACCCCTAGTCATACGCGTACTGCCACCAATACGGTTACCATCACCAACACCCGCACCCCCAGTATCACCCGCACCCCTTCGCAGACCCGTACCCCTAGTCACACGCTGACGGCTAGTCGCACGTTTACGGTGAGCCGTACGTTTACGGCTAGTCGCACGTTTACGGTGAGCCGTACACCAACTGCCACTTCTACTCCATCGCTCAGTCGCACATGGACCCGCACCTTGACGCCGAGTCACACGCGCACCGCGAGTCGCACGCGTACCGCCACCGTGACCCGCAGTAATACGCGGACTGCCACTGTCACCCTGACGGCTACACCGCAACCCGAATGGATGCGCCGTGTCTCCAACGGGAATTTCGAGGCTGGCAATACGGCATGGGGTGAATCTTCGACGAGCTATCCCAACGTGATTACGCTTGAAACATCGGCGGTAGCAGCACGTTCAGGGAGGTACTTTGCGTGGTTTGGCGGTGCAAACGACGAATTATCGGTGATTTCACAAACCGTGCAGGTACGTGCGGATGCGCGCTATTTGCGCATCCACTACTTGTCCGCATCAAATGAGGAAGAGTGCAAGGTGCAGTACGATACGGCGCGTATCTATGCAAACAACGTGATGTTGGCAGGTGGTGAAATTCCGCTGTGTAAACCGAAAAGCACCAACGTGTGGCGTCCCCTCACCTTTAACATGACCCCCTACATCAATCAGGATGTGACGTTGCGCATCGAAGTGCGTACGGACGTCTCCTTTGTGAGTAGTTTGTGGATCGATGATGTCGGCTTTGTGCGGACTGCTACCGAAGCATTGACCTACTACGGCAAATCGTCGTCATCCGTAATCACACTCCCCACCCAGCGCTAGCGTGGAGTACGTGCCACCTGATAAAACGGCTCAATGAGGGCCAGGTCTGCGGCGCTGATGTGCTGTTCGTCTTCGTAGCACCACCACGCCGAAAGCACCATCTGTGCAAAATTCCAGAGGGCAATGCGTTGAGCGGACACGCCCACTATTTCGCTCATGATTGCGATTCGGCGGCGTGTCACTCCGACGATGTCTCCACACACACGCAAACGGTCAATCGGGTTGCGCAAAAATGCGCCACATTCGTAGGCAGTGTCACCCATCACCCCTTGCGGGTCAATCACCACCCAGCCATCGTGTTGTTGCAGGATGTTGTAGTGGTGAAAATCGCCGTGTAGCGCAACATGTGGCATGTCGTCACTCAATGTGGCATATATGTCACAGGCCCAATCCACGTGGGTGGCGGTAAAGGGCGCACAGCTGGCGCCCAGTGTTGGTTTGATGCGCTGTAATGCGGCGCCCCAGTCACGAATTGTTGGTAGATTGAGGGGTGTGGTGTGCGGACGGATGCTCGTGCGCATCAGTTGGGCTGCAATGGTTGTGGCCTGGTCATCGTCGTCTGGGTATGCATCGTAGAGTGTGGTGCCTGGCGTGATATATGGCAACAAGATGGCACGGCGCACCTCGTCCACTGCGAGGAGCGGTACTGCTCCGCGTCCCGCATAGTGGCGCAGCATGGCTATTTCGCCTGCAAATTCACGGTGCAACGATGTCTTGATGACCACCGGTGTGCCATCGTGTTGGCGTTGTGCACCACAGACATAATTAAAACTCAGGGGAAACGGTGCACCGAGCTCCAATTGCCATTGGCTGGCGAGTGTGGCCATATGGTGTGGCATGTCATCACACCAGCGCCGTCCCCGTGCGCCGTGCATGGCTTCCATTCGGGCTACGAAATCAGCTGGTAGGGGGAGGGTCATCGTGCGACTCGGCGACATAAATCAGTTGGGCGAGGCGGCGGTCAAGGGCATGCGTGTGTGCATCCACAAGGATCATCAGTGGACCATCAAACGGCGTGACTTCGCAGACAGTAACGCTGTTGCCGGGGATGAGCCCGAGTGAGGCCAAGTATTGCAGGCGACTACTATGGTGATCGCCCCGCACCCGCACAATGCGTGTGCAGATTCCTGCCGGGATATCGGCCAGACTGGTGCGGGTATGTGGGGGCATGGTACCATCGTGTGCCGGGATAGGGTCACCGTGTGGGTCCATGGTCGGATGCCCGAGGAGATCCGCAATCCGGGCTTCGAATTTTTCTGAAATCACATGCTCGAGACGATCTGCTTCGTCGTGCACTTCGTCCCACTTGAACCCGAGTGCTTCCACGAGGTAGAGCTCAATGAGGCGGTGATGACGCAGTACTTCGAGGGCGATTTGTTGCCCTGCCGGGGTGAGCGTGACCCCGTAATAGGGGGTGTGCGTCACCAAGTGCATATCGGCGAGTGTGCGTAGCATGCCACTGACCGATGCCGGTTTGACGGCCATGCGTTGTGCAATCAATGATGTGGTGACCTGTGCGTTATCGAGACTTATCTCGTAGATGCCCTTGAGGTAATCCTCCATGGCATGTGTGACGCGTGCGGTGCGTGGATCTGGTGCCGACATGCTACACTCCTAGCCGTGCCTACGCCTAGTGTACCATACGCCCATGGAGAACGACGCTTCTCCATGGGCGTATGCATCACCCGTACCCACTGTATGGGTATGCATAAATCACGTGGTATGCATACGGTATGTATTCCATACGGTATAAAATGCCTCAATTAATGCAGGTTCCGATGCCTTGATGGCTTGATTTGCCTGAAAACTCCACCAGGCTGAAACGACCATTGCTGCATAATTCCACATGGCAATGTCAACCGCCGGTATTTGCACAATATGACTCATGATGGCGATACGTGTCATCGTTATCCCGACACAATCGTCGTGTTGGCTAAGCCATGGCTGTGGATTGCGGAGAAAACAACTACATTCATATGCAGCGTTGCCATATACCCCCTGAGGATCGATTATGCACCATCCGGTCGATGTACGTAATATGTTGTCATGATGTAAGTCTCCGTGGAGTGCAAACATGGGTGTTTGTGCCGGATTATTACAGAAAATCGCATGTGCCCGTTCGATATGCTGCATGTCGAGCAAGTCGTGACGAGTGGCACACACGTTACGCGCATGGGGAAACACATCATCTGCCCAATCGTAGATACTTGGGATAGGCATGGTGTGCAGTGTGGGAAACAAACTTGCACGGATGAGACCTGCCACAACTGAGGTGGCCTCGTGGTCATCACGTATCACATCACGCAATCGTGTACCCGGATATACACGTGCGAGTAATACTGCATATTTATCGGCATCTGTCGCCAGGCAAGTAACTGCACCCCGCCCTGCGTAATGGCGGTGCATGGTAAGTTCACCCATGAATTCCGGGGTTGGCACACCGGTTTTGAGCACCACAGGGCAACCATCGCTACGCCGCGTTGCCTCACACACATAGTTGAAACTCAAGTCGAAGGTCGCTCCAAGTTGGAGATCCCATTGTTGGGCGAGTTGGGCGACATGCATCGGTAAGTGCCTACACCATTGTTCGCCGAGACTGCCATACATGCGGTGCATGCGCGCAACAAACGCTGCATCCGGTGGGTGATACATACGCCACCTTTATCATATCAACGAGGTGAATACCGTGCCGCTAGTGTATCACACACCCTGCGACTACCGGATGGGCTGTGTCCACCACCATGTCACGCCAGCACCGAGCAGACACAGACTCCCGATGCTCAACAAGAGCGGCACCGTCATGCTGGAATTGACCGGAATACCACATACATACTGCCAAATCAGCGTAGGTGTGCGCATAATGCTTGCGATGTCACGTGTGTACGCAACGGCGACGAGTACAAACATGAGCCCGAATCCCGCAATCATGGATGTAATCATGGTCAGCAAAAACTGTTTCTGCATGGTGAATCCATCAAGGTAGTGCCACGGTGGGCCACACGACCCACCGTGGCACGTGCACCACTACTTGATTGGCATTGGAACTTCGGGTTTGTACACGGGCGCATTAAACGTTGAGGCAAAGTCAACTGTCTCGAGGAAGACAGGCCCCCATGCCACGATACACAGCACCACAACCACCGCCAACCAGAATCCCCAGCGCTCGAGGATCATGGGAGAATCCGATTCGACCTTGGTGTCAATGGGCGGTGCTTCGGCATAGGCGGTCTTTGATGCAAAGATGCTCAACAGCAAATTTGCAAAGAGCAACACGCTACTAATCAAGAGGAGTACCCCCCCAATCACCGATGCATTCAGAAAAGGAACTGCCTCTGCATTGATGTAGGGTGCATTGCCCAAGTCGGTGCGCCGTGGCACGCCCAATAGGCCCGCTTGACTATAGGTGAAGCCAAACCAGAGCATCCCCACAAACCATGTGTAGATTTGTACTAGTGCCATCGTCTTGCTGTACAACTGCTTGCCTGTCACCATGGGGATGAGCCAATAGGCGATGCCAATAAATGTCATGGTGACGGCACCACCGAGTGTAGTGTGGAAGTGTGCCGGAATCCATGACGTATTGTGCAAGGCGATATTGAGCGTCAGCGATGCATTGACGAGCCCACTCACGCCCCCCACCACAAACATCAACATACCCACGAGCTGTGCTGCTACCACCGGGTTCCACCAGTCCTGCTTCCACATCCAGTCAATCCGTCCGGTGGCACCGCGCTTGCGTCCTGCGCGTTCGAGGACTGCACCGATGTTGAATATCGTCAGAAAGCTGGGGATGGCCACCGCAAAGGTGAACACCCACTGTACCACCTTCATGACTTCACTGACACCCGGGTCAACGTACATGTGGTGCACACCCACCGGAATCGAAAAGATGAGCAACAGGATGAATGCCACCCGTGCCAGTGGATCACTGAACAACTTGCTGTTGGTCTGCTTGGGCAACATCGTGTACCACGAAATATACGCCGGAATCAGCCAGAAGTAGACCAGTGGATGCCCAAAGAACCAGAACAAGGCACGGGCTGTTTGTGGATCGGTGGTATTGACAAAACCGAGTGACAATGGCAGTAACATGAACAAGACTTCGATGGCGACACCCAGCGTGGCCACACACCACATGGTGTAATTGGTGAGGGTGGCAAATACGGCTAGTGGTACCCGCTCGGTAGCGCCGCATTCACGGCGCCAGGCATAGTAGGTCATGAACAGAATCGCCGTGACAATCCATGTGCCCACAATCACTAGCGTCAACCCCAAATAAAAGAGGGGGTGTGCCAACATGGACGGATAAAACGTGTAGAGCACGTTGGCTTGCCCCGACAGAATGGCGTAGAGGGTCATCAGCATGCCCGCTAGCATTGTCCAGTAAGCGACCCAGGCCAGTTTGGGCCGCCAGATTTCGCGCTGAAGTGAGCGTTGCACGACAAAGTAGCTGAAGCCGACGATGAAAAACGTGGTAAAGACCAAGGCGTTGACCACACCGTGCACGGTCAGTGCTTCGTAGTAGTACGAAAAAAATGGAATGGGGAGCTTGAGCATGGGCGCGCGCCGAAAGACCTGGAATGGCCCGAGAAAGATGCCCAACGATAACGCCACAAACGCCGTGATGATGTGTGCACCGACCAACCACTGCTCACTCGTGAGGAGTTTGGTGGCAGGGAAGCTGATGCTATGCCCTTGGTGGGAAAGTTTTTGTGCAGATTGCATGATGGTTCCTCTGCTTACTGAACATTGATAACCGCGATCATGGCTTGGTGCCCTGGACCGCAGTACTCATGACAAATAATGTGATAGACACCCGGTTTGGCAAAGGTCAGCGACACCTGCGATATTTGCCCAGGAATCAACATCAGATTGACGTTGTGTTGCTCCACATAAAACCCGTGTGTGACATCCTTGGCAGTCGCAACGATTTTGAGACGACTCCCCGCAGGAATCGTAATGCTGGGCATGCTGCCTTTGACACCAAAGTCGAATTTCCACATGTGCGCCACCACCCGTAGGGTGTAGGCGTTGGTGCCATCCTGGGTTAAACCGGGTGTTGCAAATTCTGTTTTGTCGAGTTGGGTGGGGTCAATGCGCCCCGCCGGTGATGGCACATGGATGCCGTAGACGAGTGATGTTGCAATTAGTGCTGCCACAAAACTGCCCATCAACACGCCGACGATGACAAACCAGGTGCGTTCATAACGATCAACGTGAATCATTACTGTGCTCCCCCGCGATTAATCACATCAAACCACAATACGAACCAGTAGATGGCATACCCGATGGCCAGCAACACTACAAACGTGAGTGTGCCTTTTGGCTCAAAAGAATCGGGCTCGTGAGATGGGGACGATTTGTCCATGGGTGGCTCCTTTACTCCACTGCGGTTGGGTGCGGCTAGGCGGTGCATGGGCATGTCCGAGCAAACTCATACCACGACGCACATATTGCCATGCCGTACTGGGCAATAACCCACCAGTGAAAGGAGCCCCCGTGATGTGTGGGGGGGCGAGGAATGGGGAGCAAAAATATAAAGCCCACACGCAAACCGGCATAACGCCGTTGTGTGTGGCTCCCACAAGGATGTTCTCGAAGCGGAACAATGTGTCCATACGCTTCACCAAGTTTCATTCAATTGACGGTCGGACTGCGGCCGTTCTAGGCAACGAATTCGTTGCATTACACACAAACAAAGAAAGTGGTTGGTGGGTCAGGTGGGATTCGAACCTACAACCCTTCGCTTAAAAGGCGAGTGCTCTGCCGTTGAGCTACTGACCCAGCCACGCCCACATTATAACGTGAAAATCTGCACAATGCAACCCTGTGCCACACAAATCACCACGATTGGGTATATTGCATACAACACACCACCGCACCATGCATCCATGGTGCGGTGGTGTTGGTGGTGGTTTGCAGTTACAAGGTCAACGGGAGCGACGTCAAGCGTTGACCAGTCAACGCAAAGACGGCATTGGCTACGGCACCAGCCACTGGTCCAATTGGAGGCTCACCCATGCCCCCTGGATCGTCTTCGCCGCCGGTCAGCACCACCGTAATATCGGGTGCTTGACTATTGCGCAGGAGCGGGTAGCGGTCAAAGTTGAAGGCGCTAAACGTGCCATCTACCACGGTGAGTTGTTCGATGAGCGTTGAGCCTAGCCCCATCACAATGCCACCTTCGGTCTGTGTTTGTACCCCAGTCGGGTTAATAACCAGTCCGGCATCTACTGCCGCATACACGTGATGTACGCGGATTTGCTTGTCAACAATGGATATTTCCGCGACTTGAGCCACACACGTGCCTGCATCCGCCGAACACGCAATGCCACGGGCTCGCCCGGCAGGGAGTGGTTGCCCCCAGCCAGCGGCGGTGGCTGCTGCGGTGAGCGTCCGTTTCATGCGCTCGCCAAAGCGTGTATTTGGCAGATTTTTGAGGCGGAATTCGAGGGCGTCCATGCCCACACGATGTGCCATCTCATCAATCATGCTCTCAATGGCAAAGCCGTTGGCGAGTAGCCCGAGGCCACGCCAAAAACTCGTGGCAATTGGCAACGCCACACGTTGCCCGATGGTGCGCTTGCCTTGGCTGGCCGTGTAGTAGAGCTTGGCACCACGGGCAGCACCAATGTCCCACCCGAGGATGCTCCCCACCGCTGGGGGAAAGATAGTCAGCAATACGTCGCCACTGGCAAAATGATGCTCGATGGCGGTGATGGTGCCATCGGCGCTGACTTTGCCCTGCATGACGTGGTGCGTGGGTGGGCGTACAAAACCGTTGCGGAACTCTTCGGCACGATTCCAACTCACGTAGACGGGGCGTTTGGCCGCCTGTGACAGGCGGGCTGCCTCCACCCCGAGCGTGGGTTCGAGGCGACGTCCAAAGCCTCCACCCAGATAGACGGGGTGGACCTTGACCTGCGCCTTGTCGCGCTCAAGCGCTGCCGCAATGGCATCGTGGAGCCCGACAGGCACCTGAGTGGATACCCAGGCATCCACGCCATCATCACGTACGTCCACCAGGGCGGCTTGTGGCTCGAGGTGAGCATGCACGGCCATCGGCGAGCGGAACTCCATGCGGATCACGTCATCACCCGTCCAATCCACCTCTCCCTCGGTCTGAATGACCACCCCACTCCCCGGCTGTACCGTCGTTGCCGTGTCAATGTCGGCTTGCTGGAGCAGTGGTTGCGGCGTGTTCCAGGTGATTTGCATCGCCCCCAAGGCGTTCATCGCCTGTGATTTGTACTCTGCAGCAACCGCCACAAACTGATCCTCGACAATCACACTCACCACGCCGGGCATGCTGGCGGCGTCTTTGGGGTCTACGCTGGCAATGGTGGCGCCGAACTGGGTTGGTCGTGCCACCACTCCCCACAGCATGTTGGGCAGACGCATGTCGTGGCCGTATTTGGCATCACCAACAATTTTGGCGGGTAAATCAACACGTGGCTGTGCTTTTCCGATATAGCGGAACTGATCAGGGGTTTTGAGGGTTGGTGCCGTCTCTGGCACCGTCCATTCGCCCTGGTGCTGTACGACAACTTCACCGAATGTGATGGATTTGTCGTCATGGCGAATCACGCCGTCACTGATGGTGAGTGCGCTGGCAGCCACACCCCACGTGCTGGCCACGTCGGCACGCAACATGTCACGCAGGGTACCGGCAGCTTGCCGTAACGGCAGGTAGTGCGATACCACGCTCTCGCTGTTGCCGGTGCCGTTGGGATCATCAACGGCAGAGCCGGTGGTTGCTGCAATCACGCGAATGTTTTCCCACGGAATGTCGAGCTCATCGGCGGCAATTTGTGCCAGGGCGGTGTGAATACCTTGCCCCATCTCGATTTTTTGTACGTATAGCTCGATGGTGTTGTCGGGTTTGACCACGAACCACTGGGTGGGTGTGGCCTTGGGTGCACCACGGCTAAAGGCTTTTTCGGTGCCTTCGGCGGCGTTGGAAATGGCGAGGCGCATGCGCGGCAAGCCGACCAACCAGCCCAGGGCCAACACGGCGCCCGTACTGCCAGCGCCAATCAAAAATCCACGCCGACTGATACGCCAGCGTTTGGGTGTATTGCTACTCATGCGTTGCGCTCCTGCTGGATGGCGGCAGCACGGGCCACCGCTTGGCGAATGCGGTGGTAGGTGCCACAGCGGCAGTAGTTGTTGTCCATGGCGCTCACAATGTCGTCTGCACTCGGGTCGGCGTTCTTGGCCAATAATGCAGCCGCCGACATCATTTGTCCACTCATACACCAGCCACACTGCGGGGCTTGGAGCTCCAAAAAGGCTTGCTGGACGGGGTGTAGCGTGCCATCTGCGGCCAGCCCTTCGATGGTGCGGATTTCTTTGCCGACTACGCTGTTGACGGGGGTTTGGCAGGCGCGTACTGCCTCGCCATCCACATG
>JBEANH010000055.1:0-16826 GCA_041165505.1 Chloroflexota bacterium
TGGTCTCGATGTAGCCATGCTCGCTACGGATGTAGCCGATTATCTGGTAGACCGGGGTGTGCCCTTCCGCACCGCCCACAAGGTGGTAGGGCAGGTGGTACGTGTGGCCGAGGAGCGTGGTGTCAAAATCTCGCAGTTGGGGCTTGCTGAGCTACAGTCCATTGATCCGACATTTGCGCCGGATGTGTTGGACTGTTTCAGCATGGCAGCATCGGTGGCTGCTCGCACAGTGCCCGGTGCCACTGGCCCACAAGCGGTAGCTGCCCAATTAGCTACTGCCAAGGCGTGTTTGTCTTAGATGGCAGCGCCGCAATGGTTGCAGTGGCTTGACGTATGCGCGTGATGCGTATGACCGCGAGCGTTACACCGAATTACAGGCTATCGCCGCCGAAATGATGGCTGTGGCTGGCAATGGCGATGTGGCGGCGGTGCAACACCTGTTTGCCGCACAACACGGCTATGCTACCCCCAAGGTAGGGGTGCGAGCAGTGGTGATTGACGCCGCACAGCGCTTGCTGCTGGTGCGCGATATGTCCGATGGCTGCTGGGCTCCCCCTGGAGGCTGGGCGGATGTAGGGGATACACCGGCACAGGTCGCAGTGCGTGAAGTGCGTGAGGAATCGGGCTACGAGGTACGTGTCAAACGACTGATTGCCGTGCTTGACCGCGACAAACAAGGGCATGCACCGATTCCGTGGCACGTCTACAACATCTATTTTTTGTGTGAGGTGGTGGGTGGTGTGGCGACCACCAACCACGAAACTGGAGATGTGGGCTGGTTTGCGCGTGATGCCATGCCCGAATTATCACGCGACCGCATGCAACCACATCTCGTTGCACTCTTTTATGCGTATCATGCCGATGCGACACTCCCGGTAGCATTCGATTAAATGGTGTGGATGAGGAGCATCCACAGAGAGGGATACCATGCATTCACTGTACGGACGAGATTTGCTCAAAATGAACGACCTGACGTCAGCCGAAGTCGCTGACCTCGTGTCAATTGGCCTCACGCTCAAGGGTCGCCTGCGTCGTGGTGTGCCACATGCCCTGCTCAGCGGTAAAATGTTGGCCATGATGTTTTTTAAGCCGTCCACGCGTACACGTGGCGCATTCGAAATCGGGATGACGCAGCTTGGTGGTCATGCCATGTTTTTGAGTAGTGACGACATGCAACTCTCACGTGGGGAATCAATTGCCGATACGGCCCGCGTGTTGGAGCGCTACGTGGATGTCATCATGGCGCGCGTCTTTGCGCATAGTGTGCTCACCGAAATGGCCGATGCATCACGTGTGCCTATCATCAACGGGTTGTGTGACATGCATCACCCCACCCAGACACTCGCCGATTTGATTACCATCAAAGAATACTTCGGTGGCACACGCGATGTGCGCTTTGCGTATGTGGGCGATGGCAACAACATGGTACATTCACTGTTGCACGCTGCCCCGCTTGCTGGTATGCATATTGCGGTGGCAACTCCGTCACACTACGCACCTGATGCAGGCATCGTGAATGAGGCGCGTGCGATTGCCGAGCAAAACGAAACCGATTTGCTGATTACCAGCGATCCATACGAAGCAGTGGCCAATGCGGATGTGATTTACACCGATGTGTGGGTCAGTATGGGACAGACCGATGTGCCCGAACGGGTCTATGCCCTTGAACCGTATCAGGTCACCGAGAAATTAATGAGTGCGGCGCGTCCAAGCGCCAAATTCATGCACTGTTTACCGATGCACCGTGGCGAGGAAGTCACTGCGAGTGTGGCGGATGGCCCGCAATCCATTGTCTTTGATCAGGCGGAAAATCGTCTGCATGCCCACAAAGCGGTGTTGGCGCTGTTGTGTAGCCCCGAAGCAGAAAGTCTCCTCTAAGCGGGACACACGTGACCCCGTCGTGTGCGCCACTGCGCACACGGCGGGGTTTGTTGGTGCTTTGTAATTTAGGGGGTACGACTCGCCGTCGCTGTGCGTGTTCCTGTACGCGAGCGCGTAGATGTACGCGTATTTGTGGGAGTGCGTGTGTTGGTGCGCGTGCGTGTGGTACTCGCTGTGGGCGTGAATGTGGCCGTACGCGTATTGGTGCGGGTTCCGGTGCTGGTACGCGTGGCGGTGGCGGTGCGAGTGCGACTTGCCGTTTGTGTGGCCGTATGCGTGCGTGTGTTGGTGCGCGTCGCCGTCTGTGTGGCCGTGCGACTTGCCGTTTGTGTGGGTGTCTGTGTGCGCGTCGCAGTTGCGGTGAAGGTAGTCGTTGGTGATGGTGTGACCGTTGGATCGAGTGACGTATCCACGAATGCCAGGCTACTGGTATAGTTTTTGCCTGCACTGATGAGTTGATAGTCTACCACGTACGACGGTATGGCGCACCCCGGATTTGTGCTTGGCCAACACTTGAGCGTGCCATCCGACAAGAGTGCAATGCTGTGTGTATCACCGGCGGTGAGTGTGACGACGTTGGGCATAGTCG
The DNA here is from genome assembly GCA_041165505.1 of Chloroflexota bacterium. Taxonomy (GTDB): domain Bacteria; phylum Chloroflexota; class Chloroflexia; order Chloroflexales; family Roseiflexaceae; genus UBA965. Next base: position 2,471 of record JBEANH010000055.1, read on the forward strand.
CCGAGTTCTGATCAAAAATAAACTGGTTATTGGCTTGCCCTTGATTGCTCCCACTCACGAGAAAGCCGCGAATACTCAGTGAAAAGGTGCTCTCGGGCGGGTCAACGCTCATATCAACGAAGTTGTAATACTGTTGGATGAGGGTATGTGTGCCACCCACACTAAAGTTCCCGTCATCGAACGTGGTATCCACATTCGGTGGTTGGCGTACCGTGACAATTTTTTCGCCGCTGGTATCCGACACGTAGTACCAGTCCACCAACCAGATTTGGTCAATGAGTGTCCCTTCGACTTCGATGCGGCGATTGACGGTTGCCGCACAATGATTGTCGAAACACTTGAGTTTGGTGACATCGGTGAGTTCTGGTGGGAGTGTTTTGGCACTATTTCCCCACATGGTAAGCGTAGACTGAAAGATGGGTATTCCCAATTCATCCAGCTGCCCCGTATCAGAGATAGCATGCACAATACTAAAATCACGCCCAGCTGCGATGTTATCAATCACTCCCAGATTATCGGGAATATCGAGCTGACCATTATCGTTGCGCCCCCAGCCCCATAGCACGCCGGTGTTGTCGAGTGCGAGCGAGTGATGCGTTCCGTTGGCAATGGCCACCGTATTGCTAATCGTGTCGGGGACGGTGCTCTGGCCATAACTGTCGTCGCCCCAGGCAACCACAGATCCGGTATCTGCGGTAATTGCGAGTGTGTGATTCACACCTGCAGCGATTTCGGTGAAGTTGGTGCGGGTGGTTGGTAGTGCTGTTGCGTTCTGCCCCCACTGTACGAGTTCGTAACTCGGGATGATTTCGTAGAGCACCAACGTATGATCACCGTGTGACTCAATGTCAATCACTGCTTCGAGTGAGCGTGGCATGTCTGCTGAAATATGGGTCTGCTTTTTGCTTTGGTCCCCCCACGCATACGCGTTGCCATCACAGTCCATGGCAACCACGTGTGCGGTGCCCGCACTCACACGGCTCCAACAACTGACATCTGTTGGGATGTTGATTTGCCCTTTGGAATTGTCGCCATAGCCAGTCATGACTCCCGAATTATCCACGAGTATCAAAAAGTTGCTTCCTACCGCAATATACTCATATATTGCCCCATCTGGTGGTATACGCGTGACTGGATTCCCTGTCGTATACCATTCAACGACGATACCGTCACTCAACAACGCCGCATTGTGATTACCCTGGGCTTCAATTTTAATCAGACTGTGCTCGTCAGTATCAACGGGATTCAAGATAGCTGGGACACTGGTACTGCTGTTGTTACCCCAACTCACCACAGATGATTTTGACACTCCCGTGGTTGGGTTCGTTTCGTTGATATAGGCCAATGAGTGATTTGCACCCGCCGCAACCTGCAAGGGCATCGTGTTGACACTACTGACACGGGTCGGGAGCGTAGTTTGCCCTTTGCTGTTGTCACCCCAGGCACGGAGCCGGTATGTTTCTTCGCCTGTATCTACGTTGTACGACGCCGAAATAACCAGGTTGTGGTTGTCACCGGCCTCCATGCTCATGATGTCTTCGGCTGCGTCGTTGGTGCTCTTGAGTGCCATTGGAATGGTTAGCTGCCCCTTGCTGTTGTTTCCCCATGCGACCAAATTGCCGTTTTGCAAGCGTGCCAGGTGATGAGCCGTGCCGCTTGCGATGTGTGTGGCAGTGCGCAGGTTGACGGTAGCACGGCTGGCGGTATCATCCCCCCAACTCACGAGTGCACTCACATTGGTTTCATAATTACGGGGCATACGTCGTGGAGATTTAGCAATCGCAAGTCGTCCCCGGTTGATACCAGCCGTCTGTTGACTCGTACGTGTCCCCGATGCGCGTGTCGGTGTAATGGGCAGCTGTGCGATCATGAATATACTTAATACAATGCCACATACGACCGTTACGAGACGCCGCGAATGCCACATGCCCACTCCTTTGGAATGCTTCATTTGCCTGGTAGTGCCTGTACAACGTGCTCCCCAGTGGCGTGACGCCGATTGGACAATGCACGTTCGTCATAGATACCCTGTATATACTATAAACTGTAGTATACACATATTTTTCAACACCTATGCAATAATAAAGCAATCCATTCACTCGATGCAATTATAAGTAAGTGTTCTTGATTACGAGACTATTACGCTTCTGCAGTGACCGCACCATTGGTATGGTGACAGCGGGCGCCACTTGGAGGATGGCAGGTGCAGTTGTGCGCGTTGTCTGTCGCTGTCCCCATGACGGCGCACCCACCACCGGGTTGACAGGCCATAGAATCATCGTGACAATGATGTCATATCACGCCTGAGGAAGAGGAGTAATCCGGTGACACCATTTCAACGCATTGCGCACGGGCTCGCCTTTCCCGAAGGACCAATTGCGCAACCTGACGGCACACTGCTCGTGGTCGAAATGTTTGGACCGTACCTGACACGAGTCCACGCCGATGGGCGTGTTGAGCGGCTTTGTCGTGTGCCAGGTGGCCCCAACGGGATTGCCATGGGACCAGATGGGCGTGTCTATGTGTGCAACAATGGCGGGTCATTCCAAGGTGCCTTTCGAGCCGGCAACTGGGATTTGTGGTACGCCGATCCTTCCGCCTATCTCGGTGGATGCATCCAAGCCGTCGATCTGGGAACCAATGCCATTGAGACGCTCTACACAGAGTGTGACAACATCCCGTTGTCTGGCCCCAACGATCTCGTCTTTGATGCGCACGGCGGTTTTTACTTCAGCGATCTCGGTTATGAACACGATGCGACTAAACGCACTGGCGTCTACTATGCGAGCCCGCGCGGCGATGCGATTCGACTAGTCGTTGCCAGTATGATGCCCAACGGGGTCGGACTATCCCCGGATGGTACAACGCTGTATTGGAATATCACGCCGACCGCGCAAGTCATGGCATGCCCATTGGCTGCCCCTGGCGTGGCAGCCGCCGCACCACAGCAGCTCTACCGTTTTGCAGAAGGATGCATGCTTGATTCGCTGGCCGTGGATAGTGCGGGGAATGTCTGTGTGGCCGTGCTTGGTGCTGGCGCTATCGGCGTGATAACACCGGCTGGTGAACTCATTGCGTACTATCCCACCGGCAACAGTGGCACCACCAATATCTGCTTTGGTGGCAGCGATTTGTGCACCGCGTTTGTCACATTGGGTGGCAGCGGCGAGGTGGTTATTATGCCGTGGCCCCGTGCAGGATTGGCGCTGGCGTGGTAGATTAAGGGGTACGGCTTGGTGTCAACGAGCGGGTATGCGTACGTGATGCTGTACTGGTGCGTGTACTGGTGCGCGTGTTGGTATTAGTGCGTGTTGCCGTGTTTGTGCGCGTATTGGTACTTGTGCGCGTATTGCTTGCGGTCGATGTATTGGTTAACGTATTGGTACGGGTGTGGGTACGGGTGCTCGTACGCGTTGACGTTGCGGTATGGGTGCGGGTGCTCGTACGCGTTGATGTTGCGCTAGGGGTATTGGTGCTGGTACGGCTGTTGGTTTGCGTTGGCGTATTCGTACGTGTATGTGTGTGAGTCGCTGTATTGGTGCTTGTTCTGGTATGTGTTGTGGTCTGCGTATTCGTCGCTGTGAAGGTTGCCGTCTCTGTACGAGTGTTCGTTGCTGTGGCAGTACTGGTGCGCGTAGCGGTATTGGTATGGGTCATTGACGGAGTATGCGTGGATGTGCTGGTGCGGGTAGGTGTCTCGGTGGCGGTATTGGTTGCGGTGGCGGTATTGGTACGTGTATGTGTATTGGTACGCGTTGACGTTGCGGTAGGGGTATTAGTGTTGGTGCGCGTATTGGTCGGTGTTGCGGTATTGGTGCTGGTACGCGTATGTGTACGCGTATGAGAATTTGTTGCCGTTGCCGTAGCAGTACGGGTATTGGTAGCGGTACGAGTATTAGTAGCGGTACGGGTGTTGGTAGGAGTCGCTGTATTTGATGCGGTGGGTGTTTCGGTCGGATCACGGGACGTATCTACAAATGACAGTGCCAGTGTGTAGTTTTTACTTGCACTTACCAGTGTGTGATTCACATAGTACGATGGCACGGCACATCCAGGCGCAGTCGTCGGCCAGCATTTCAGCGAATTATCTGATAGTAGTGCAACACTATGGGTATCACCAGCAGTGAGTTGATCTACATCAATCAAATCCAACGAATCTTGCGTATAAATGACTTGTTCATTGATTTGGCCAACGTTCGTACCACTCACCAAAAACCCACGAACTTTTACATTCATCGTCTCAATGGGTGGATCAACAGTATCATTGATTGACTGATACGTCTGGAGAATTAATGTGTGTGTCCCACCAACAGCGAAGACGAATGGGTCGTAACTGGTGTCAGTATTTGCGGGAATGCGGGTGGTGACAGTTTTTGCGCCAGTGATATCAGAAGTGTAGTACCAATCAACAATACGCGTGCGATCTATTGGAGTGCCATCACTATTATTAATGACATCAATGATACTTGCCGCACAGTGGTTGTCATAACATTTGAGTTCAGTAATTAACCCATCAACACCAGCGGGGAGCGTTTTGTTCGGATTGCCCCATATTGTCAGTGTGTCGGTATAAATGGGTGCTCCATTGCTATCAATTTCACCGGTGTCACTGATAGCACGTGCAATACTAAAATCACGCCCGGCTGCAATCAAGTCAACTACACCGAGATTGGATGGCGCATCGAGCTGACCTGCCGCATTACTTCCCCAGCTCCACAACCCGCCCGCCGAGTCTATAGCCACGGAATGGTTTGTGCCGTTTGCAATAGCCACAGTATTACTCAGTACTTCGGGTACACTCGACTGCCCAAATGTATTGTCTCCCCATGCGATAACTGTGGTATCAGACATAATGGCTAGACCATGGTTGACCCCTGCTGCGAGATCTTGGATGTCGATACGGATAGCAGGTAATCCACTGCTATTACTTCCCCAACTGACTAATTCGTAGTTTGGTGTAATCGAGTAGAGCACGAGTGTATGATCACCATGCGCATCAATCTGAGTCACCGCAGTAAGTGATCGTGGCATATCATTTGGAATATTTGTCTGATTTTTACTGGTATCACCCCATGCATACACATTGCCATCACAGTCCATTGCTACGACATGGTTTGCTCCGGCACTGGCACGATTCCAACAGGCGACTTCCGCAGGAATGTTGAGTTGTCCCTTGCTATTATCACCGAATGCATACATGATTCCGTTGTTGTCAATGGCAACAATAAAAGCATTTCCTACGGCAATACTCGTATAGGGCACCCCTTCTGTAGGGGTGTGTGTGGTTGGATTGCCGTTTGTGTACCAGTCTATTATTTCACCGGTACTGAGGAGTGCCGCATTATGATTTCCTTGTGCCAAAATATCGGTTACTGTTGTATTGTTGATGTCAATGTTTTGCAGGGCTGCAGGTACCGTATTTGTACACGAATTACCCCAACAAATCACTGAACCGGTCACGGCTCCTGAATCTGTGTCGGTTTCTTCGATATAGGCGATAGTGTGGTTTGCTCCAGCAGCAATAGAAAGAACTCTTGTATTTGCGTTGTTCACACGTGCTGGGATGCTGCGTTGCCCGAGTGCGTTATCGCTACCCCAGGCATAAACCGTGGTAGACATTTCACCGGTATCAACATCGGAAACAATGGATAATGCCACATTATGGTTGTCACCTGCACTGAGTTCGGTGACAGGCACGCGGTTGGGATTGAGCGCAGAAAAGATAGTTGGAATATTCAACTGACCTTGAGTATTGCTTCCCCACCCGATAATCGCATAATCATCGCGTACTGCAAGGTGGTGCGATTTACCACTGGCCACAAATTGAGCAGTCCGCAGATTGACGTTGTCGCGAGATGCAGTATCGTCACCGAAACTAATCACAGCAGTAATCTGATCACGCATGAACTCACGGGGTGCAACACGTGATGTCACGGGACGATAGCGATGCGCCTGTAGTAGTGCAATATTGGCACCCGCGGTCCGTACACGGGTGAATGCGGTGGTTGCGTGTGTAGGCAAGAGCAAATTCCACAACACGCAGATAATGCCGAGGATGATTCCCATTACTTTAATCTGATTCATGAGAAATCCTTTGGCGAGATGCACTCAGCACCAGGTACACATGTATATGTTATCGGTATTGTCATCACACCATAATATATATAACAGCACCGCAAAGATGTCAATGATTTATGTCTGCCATTCTCGAGATGGCATTGATACCTGGTGTGTATAACTCTTGTCCGCATGCCTTTGTGCCAATAGTGGTATATATAATTATATCCAGCAGAATATGGCACTATGCCGATGCATGTATCTCACCCACGGAACTGTGCATCAAATGCCGTGATATGGCGCATTGATGCCAAGGGCACAAAGCCGATAATATTGACAGGTGTGTTCCGGCGAATGATGGTGGCATCACCAACCTCGCCATTGAAATTGCTCCCCCAACACATACCACGATTCCCCGTGGTAATAGCACATGTGTGATCTTCACCAGCCACAAGCATTGCTACCCCACTGGTGAGGCCGACGACTGCCGTGGGAACATACCGTGTCGTAAACGAGCCATCGCCGAGTTGGCCGCTAACGTTATTTCCCCAACACAGCACCGCACCTGCGGTAGTCCGCGCACACGTATGGCGTTCGCCAGCAGTGATTGCGGCTACTCCACTAAAGACGAGCTCACTCACTAATGCAGGAGTGTTGCGCGATGTTTGTGTACCGTCACCGACTTGCCCACTTCCGTTGTAGCCCCAACAGTAGACGCTTACAGAACCCGCAGACTTGAGTGCACACGTGTGCATGTCCCCTGCGGTAATGGCAATAACCCCACTGGTCATGTTCACAACGTCTACTGGCGTGTTGCGTGTTGTCGAGGTACCGTCACCAAGTCGCCCAGAACTGTTCATGCCCCAACACTTGACACCACCACTACTAGTCAGCGCACAGGTATGGTATTCGCCGGTAGCGATGGCCACAACGCCGCTGGTGAGTCCTACCACGTCTACTGGTGCACTGCGTGCCGTTTGCGTGCCATCACCGAGTTGTCCGGATGAATTTGACCCCCAACACTTGACGCCACCACTACTGGTCAGCGCACAGGTATGCACATCGCTTGCAGATACGGCAATCACATTGCTCGTGAGCCCAACCACATCCACTGGTGTGGTACGTTGTGTGACTGTCCCGTCGCCAAGTTTCCCGTTGTTACTTCCCCAACACTTCAGTCCACCGGATGCAGTAATCGCACATGTGTGCAGGTTGCCCGCTGATACATTGGTGACTCCACTGGTGAGCCCGGTAACTGCCACGGGCAACAATGAACTTGTGGTCGTCCCGTTCCCGAGCTGACCAAACAAGTTGTACCCCCAACAGGCAACAGCCCCAGCGGTGGTCAGCACACAGGTGTGTTTGCCACCGGGTGCAATGAGTTGATTGGGTTGAGGCGTTGATGTCATGGTGGCGGTCATGGTGGCGGTGGCGGTAGGGGTGCTGGTGCGTGTGCGTGTGGCCGTCATGGTAGCAGTGGCTGTAGGGGTGCTGGTGCGTGTGCGTGTGGCCGTCATGGTAGCAGTGGCTGTAGGGGTGCTGGTGCGTGTACGCGTCGCCGACATGGTCATGGTGCTCGTATGCGTCCGAGATGGGGTGAATGTGTTTGTCGGTGATGGAATACCTGTGGTGATACTCCCCGATGCACTGTTAATTGACATATTTCCTGCTCCATCACGTGCCCACACCGTGACATAGTGGAGCGAATTCGGATTCAAGCCATTGAGTGTCGTAGATGTGGCACCCGCCGCAGTAGTCGCATGGACGGGATACGAATCACACCCCGTCGCACTCCTCTGCACACAGATGAGATAGATGAGGCTTGACGCTGCGCTGACGTTGTCGCCTGCTGCCGTCCAAGACACGGTGACACTGCTTGGCGTAATCGCCGAGAAATTCAACGTGGTAGTCGCAAATAACGGTGCCGAAATATCTGTACCCGTCTTTAGGCTCCCCACTGCCATATTTGCCGACACGTTGCCCGTGGCATCCCGGGCGCGCACTTTCAGATAATAGATGGTATTGGGGATGAGTCCATTGCGTGTAATCGTGGTCACTCCCGCACTCGTGGTTGCGGTGACCGTAAAGATCGTACATCCGGTAGAGGTCGTTGCAATACATACCTCGTAAGTGAGTGCAGATGCAGGAGTCGCATTATCACTTGCTGCATTCCAGCGCGCCACATAGCCATTTGCTACGCGTGGGAATGAGATACTTGTGGAGGCAAAGGATGGACCAGCAGTGTCTGCAAGCGTGGTCACACTCCCGGACAACATGTTGGTCGAATAATTGCCCGCCCCATCAACAGCACGAACTTTCACAAAGTACGTCGTGCGTGGAATGAGCCCTGTGGGTGTCAGATGCGCCACCCCTGGCTGGGACGACACATGGACAGTAAACGTGTTACAGCCGGTATTCGTCGTCGCAATACACAGCTCGTAGCGGATGCCAAACATCCCTGTCGCGTCGTCTGTAGCTCCTGCCCATTGTGCCTTGAAACTTGCTGGTGTAATCAGGCTAAACGATATTACCGACGCAGGAAATGTAGGTCCCGTGGTGTCTGCGGGTGTGCTGACACTGCCGATGAGTGTAGATTCATTGTTGAACCCATCGCGGGCACGAATCTTGAAAAAATAGGTTCTTACCGGCGTAAGTCCACTCACGGTGTACTGTTGCGTTCCCGCGCTCACGGGAATGGCTGTACCACAGCCACTATCTGCGGCGGTACACACAAACACGTCTGTGGCTATCTGGTTCGTGCTCGTATAATTGTCTCTAGGTGCCTGCCATGTTGCACGGAATCCTCCAGGGGTCACATTGGTAAAGCTGATTGATCCTGAAAATATCGGTGCAGTCGTGTCTCGGGTCGCCTGTACACTCCCAGCCGCATTAGTGCTTGACACATTCCCCGCAATATCAACGGCGCGTACCCGCACATAATAGGTTGTTAACGGTCGTACGAGTAGTCCATCACCGACATCAGTGCGGGTGAATGTGGTTACCCCTGCAGCTGTCGTAACAAATGGGGTGAAGGTATTGCAACCCGTAGCAGACATGCTCACACAGACGTCGTAACGCATATTGGCCGCCGTTGTTGCATCATCGGTGGCAGGATTCCATGTGGCGGTAAAGCTTTTGTCGGTTACCCCCGTAAACGTAATCGTGGTATTTGCAAAGCTCGGCTTGCTCGTGTCTGCAAGGGTGTTCACACTGCCAGTAAGCATCGTCGCTGACGTATTATTTGCGCCATCAATAGCGCGGACTTTGACGTAATATGTGGTACTCGGTATCAGTCCCGTGGCGATTACATGGGCCACCCCGAGTTGTGATGTGGCATGCACGGCAAAGACGTCACACCCATTCACCATATGCGATACGCATGCCTCGTATCTGAGGTTGGATGGTGCAGTCACGTTGTCGGTTGCAGGTATCCACTGTGCGCGGAAACTGCCTGCGTTTACGAGACTGAACGTTATCCCCGAGACAGGAAATACTGGGCCGCTGGTATCTGGGACTGGAGTGGTAGTTGTTTGTGGTACCGCAATATGTTCGGATGCATATGCGGGTAGTAACTGCAATGCACAACAGAGTGCCACCGCTATACATATGTGTATCACAGATAGTGGTATTCGTTTCATTTGTTGCGTCCTTTATCGGCATAACACAGGTGCATGAATGATTGTTGCGGTGTATCAAAAATATACATAAATTGTCAGTAAATGTCAATGATTTTGAAGAAAGATTGGCCGCTCGCACCAGTCTCGTGCGCTCCTATGCGTCGAGTGCGTGGGTTGCCTGTGCCAGTGTTGTCACTGAATCCTCGAGCCCACCGATGCGGTTGCGTGCCAGCCATAATGTGCGGTGGTGGGCGAGGAGCGCATGACGGGCATGACGAATGTCGGCGCGTGACAATGATTCATCCCACCCCAACAGATGTCGGGTGTGTGCGACTCCCAGGCGCAACCAGTGTGCGGTAGTGGCTAACTCGTCGGCCCAGAGTGCGCATGTGGCATCCTGCATGAACGCTGCACAACGGCGTCGTATGTCATCAAGCTCGTCGGCAATAGTTGTCAATGATGCGGGCGTCATCCCGGCCTGTACCAGAGCGGGGATGGCCTCGAGGCGTGTGAGCAAGGCGGCCAATGTGCCTGCTTCTTTGATGGGCGGCAGTACTCCATGCCCCACACGCCCGAGTTGCACCGTCAGCGCTGCTAATTGCGGGTGCGGGCAGATGTGGGCCAGACTTGCTGTGAGATCGGGTGTGTCGTGCGGGTTCCAGCTCAATGCAGCGCCATACACGAACCCGGGCCAGCTGATGGGTGCGTAGTGCAGATGCCCCGCATTACCCCAGTCGCAAATCAAGAGACCGGGGAGCTGGTGCGTGGTTGTCACGGCAACCGCCGCCTGGATGTTGGCTTGCATGGTGGGGATGCGTCCGGCCAGCGAATTCCAGGCCGCAGTACCGGGTGCCACCCAGCAGGTGCGCCCTGCCGCACGGATACGTTCAACCCGTGCCGCAAAGGGATGATCGGCTTCGTATCCCCATTCCACCAATGTGACATGGGCTGGAATATCGGTCATTAATGCAGGATGTGCGGCAATCACATCGGCCCACATTAGTACCTGGCGGTGCTGCAAGGCGGGAATGGCACACATGGCCTGTATCCAGTGGACATAATCACGTTGACGGGTTGGCGACAAGGGCACACAGAATGCTCCGTTGTCAATGCCGGCCCAAGGTGCAACTGTGCCTGGTACATCAAAAATGGCATCCCAGACGGCCGGATTGAGATCAATCGGCTCGTCGAGCCCGATATGTACGGTGGGACAGGCAAACGCTTCTGTCACGGTGGTCACGAGTTCACAGGCAAGTGCCAGTGCTGCGGGGTTGGTGGGCTCGAGACAGGCGGCAGGCTCGTGTCCGCCATCGGGGGCGTGGTAGCCACCCGGTAGCGCGGCTAAGTCGGCATAGCGCGGGTGTGTGAGCCAGCGCTCCATGTGTCCGAGGGCGTTTTGTTGGCCGATGAGCATGACATGATGGGCGGCGGCTACCTGCCGCAGTTGTGCGATTTCACTCGGAGTAAAAGGCGAGGCATCCCGCCATACCTCCTCGTGGCCGGGATGTGCAAATGTGTGCTCGAGGTAGAGTTGGAGCACGTTGATTTTGAGTGATGCCAGCGCTATGATGAGCTGACACATGCTGGTCATCGTCGGCACTTTGTCACGTGATACGTCGAGCATCACTCCACGCCACTGTGTCGCTGGCCAGTCCACGATGTGTATGTCGTCGGGGATGCCATCCGGGTATTGACGTTGCAGTTGCATGAGCGTCTGTTGCGCATAAAACGCCCCGGCACTCGTGGTCGCATTGATAGTGATTCGCCCCTGTGTACTCTGGAGCGTGTATCCCTGCGCATCGTTGCATGCCGGTGCCGGGGTGTGGTCAATGCGTGAGTCCCAGCGGGGGCGTGGAGTGAGGGGTGGGGTAAATGACATGGTGGTTCCTATCAATTAGCACACGAATGTATCATGCGGTCACACGTGTCGTCATCGCAAAACGTGTGGTCATCCCGCCATCTGACAGCGCTGGTTGAGCAAGTACACCAGGCGTGGTGCCGAATCACGGGTAACAGGCAACACCCACGTCTGATCGGTAGTGCTGGTCACGATGACGTGCAAGCCCCGTGTGGCACGGCCATCGTCTGCCAGCCACGCCACGGGTTTGCCACTCGCTACCTGTAACGACACCGCACGAACACGCTGTGGGTGCTGTTGCAGGGTTTCTTTGAGTTGAGCGAATTGATTGCGCTGACCGCGGAGCGCATAGAAGAGCATCATAATCGCCATACCAGCAGTCAGGCACGTAAATAGCCCGGCGCCAATCTGCCAGGCGACGCCGGACTGCCAAATACTGGAGTCGCTGATCATTAGCCACGCGAGACCGGCACACAGCAGACTGGTGATGAGTGCGGCACCGTTCATACGTGTGCTCGACACATCAATGGCACGCATGAGTGCATCCATGTCCATGGTCATTGCACGCAGGGGGCGTAGCTGGCTGGCGATATCGGCACGGTGGCGGGGGTGTGGCAAGGGGGTGGCATGGATGATATGGGCGAGCGCCGTAATACTGGTGGTATGTGTCTGTTGCCAGGCAGCGATTTCCTCGGCAGTCAGTGCAACGACCACATCGACGAGTGGCTGGCTCCCGCAGATGACGAGTAAATAGTAGGCATCACCATCACGAAAGAGTGACCATTCCCAGGGGGCATGTGCAATCATCTGCATGGGTGTACCTTTCATGGTCAAATACAGTCTAGGCGACCTGAATCACCAGCCCGTCGTGTGCCACACTCAACGCTCCCGCCCAGTGTGGGCGCACCGCCTCCTGCCAATCCACTGCAGTAAATTGCGGATCATCGGCGGGGATGAGGTGATGCAGCACGAGGTGCCTGACGGCAGCCGCTTGCGCCAGCTGGGCGACCTGGGCTGCCGTGGTATGACTAGCGAGCAGGTGCTGACGCAACTTGTCGCCACCACCTGTTTTGGCAACCAGCGCATCGAGCCCTGCGGGGAGCATGGCCTCGTGAATCAGCACGTCGCTGTGGCGCGCAAAATCAATCAAGGGTGGGAAGTAGCAGGTATCCGCGGAAAAAGTGACCTGCACGTCGGCACGAAAGCGCAAGGCGAAACAGTCGTGCACCGGCGGGTGTGATACGCGGAGCGCGTCGACCTGTAGCGTATCAGTCTGGAGCACCAGCCCCGCGCCGTAGGTGTGGATGTGGACTAGTTCGTTGATTGGGATGCGTCCCTCGTCAATCACCCGGATGCCACAGTCAAAGGCCATCGCCGCCATGAAGCCCTGCCAATAGGCGTCTATTCCGGGAGGACCGTAGACGTGAATGGGTGTAGTAATACCCGTCGTCCAGGCAGTGTGGATGAGCGCACCCAGCTCCAGCACATGATCGGAATGCAGGTGGGTGATAAAAATGGTATCCAAGTTCTTCAGGTTCATTCCCGTAGCCACCAGCGAGCGCGTCACTCCCAGCCCACAATCCACCACGATGCGCCGCCCGGCGATGTCGAGCAATGATGCGGTGGGCATGGGACCACCAGGACGAATGGCAGGTCCCCCTTTACTCCCGAGGAGGGTGAGTGTGGCCGGCATAGGTGTATCCTTTGGTCTGTGCTTGTGATGCGACCATCATACCAGATGATACGGTTTGTATGCGCTTATTTCAGATAAAACTCTGCCACCTGAAGCGCAAGTCGCGGGTCGTCTGGGTAGTCGTAGTCGCGGTTGAGCAGCACGATGACCGAGAAGTGCTGTTTGGGGAAGCGTACATATGATGAATGATACGCCAGAAAAATACCCGAATGCGCTACATACGACTCCTTGTGCCAGCGCAACAACTCCAATCCAAACCCATATGGCTCACGACTGCCATCGCTGAGTACCGTCTGTTTGATCCCCTCTTTGTAGGTTTTTTGCGTGACCAGCGTGTCGCCATACAGTGCCTCGTCGTACAACGCCATGTCACCCACGGTGGTATAAATGCCGCTGGCTCCATACAACTGATTGAAACTGTCGTCATCGTTGGGTTCCGGCTGGTCGGTACTGCCGGTATAACTCACTGCCACAGTAGACCGTTTGCGCGGCGGTGTATCGGCAACGAGCAGGGTGTGTGTCATGCCCAGTGTGTCGAGGATGTGTGTCTGCACAAACTGTGGAAACGTCTCACCCGAGACACGTTCGACTACCACCGCCAGCATGTCGTAGCCGGTGTTGCTGTAATAAAATTCACTGCCGGGCGCTGAATGCAATTTGCGCTTGCGGCTGAGCAGTGCCACCATGTCGGCATTAGTGGGCTGGGCGCTCTTTGCAAATAAGGCGTCGGTGATGCCATCATCCCAATTGGGTAACCCCGAGGTATGCTGGAGCAGCTGCCTGATGGTCATCGTATTGTCGAGTTTGGCCAACTCGGGGATATAGGTGCTGACGGGGTCGTCGTAGTCGAGTTTGCCTTGCTCGGCCAGCATCATGATCGCGAGCGAGGTGAAGGGCTTGGTCATCGAGGCGATGCGGAAGATGGCATCAGTGCGCATGGGCATGCGGGCCTCGACGTCGCGCCAGCCCACGCTCTCCTGGTAGGCGATGCGTCCGCGTCGCGCCGGGATTCCCGACAGGGCCCGCGCCCCGGACCCGCGCGCCAGCGCCAGCAGCACGGTCTCCGCTTGGTCGTCCATCGTGTGGCCGGTCAGCAACAGCGGAGACAGCCCGCCGTCGGCGTCGATGCGG
>JBEANH010000056.1:0-16536 GCA_041165505.1 Chloroflexota bacterium
CTGACGCGGATAGGACGCTGGTGATAGGAAAGCATAGTAACACCCTCGTAGCAAACGACCACTCAGTGGCATGATAACACACCACCCCACTGCCGTTGGTTTGTACGGGAGTGGGGTGGTGTGCTGTAGGAGGAGGAAAGGGTTCAAATCGTAACAGGCGTGATGCGTATGCTATAGGCGGCCGCATCAGCCAGCGTCGTGGGCAGTGTAATCGCCACTCCATCACCCACCCGCTCCCACGCCAGTGCGCCGTCGTGCCCCAGCAGGGTGATGACGCTTTGGTCGGCTACGGGTATGGCGGGGATGACGATGCGCCCACGGGGCGTGCCAAAGATGGTGGTATACAGGGTGTGACTGGTACAGGTGAAACGTACCGCCATGCCACCATCCGTCACCGCGTCGGCGCGGCTCCATGGGCGCGTGGCGTAGATGGCTTCGCCGTTGGTGCGGAGCCACGCGCCCAGCGCCTGTAGGCGCTCGGCCTGTTCGGCCGGAATGGAGCCGTCGCCACGCGGACCGACGTTGATGAGCAGGTTGCCGTTTTTGCTCACAATATCCACAAACGAGCGAATCAGCTCGACGGGTGACAACATGTCGTTGACCGACTCGTTGCGGTTGTAGCCAAACGAGAAGCCCAGCCCACGGCACGATTCCCACTTGTCGGGCTGAATCGTGTCAAAGACGGCGTATTCGGGAGTGCGGTAGTCGGCATGGGCTGGTTTGGGGAGCATGCCTTGGCTGATTTTGGCCACCTCGTCGGGTCCGGCCTGGGTGAAGCGGTCGTTGATGACCCCTTCGGGTACCGCATTGTAGTAGTCGGCAAACAGGGCGCCGATGTCGGAGCCAACCGGGTAGCCGATGTCGTTCCACATGCAGGCCGGGCGGTAGCGCTCGGTGAGCTCACGCCAATGCGCATCGGCGTAGCGCACATAGTCGGCGCTTTGCGGCACCGCTTTAAACAAATCGGCAATATCGGCAATCACATGCGGATTAAACGTCCAGTCCAGCCCCCCCGAGTAGTAGAGCCCCATGGTCAGACCTTGGGCGCGCACGGCATCGCTCAAATCCCCCACGAGGTCGCGTGTGGTGTGATAGTCGGCGATAAACGGGTTGGGGGTGTGACTAGGCCACAACAAAAAGCCGTCGTGGTGTTTGGTGGTGAGCACGACGTATTTGGCGCCGGCTTCTGCAAAGAGTTTGGCCCAGGTGCTGGGGTCCCAGTTGGTCAGATTGGCGTTGAAGTCATTGGCAAAGCTGGCGTATGTCTTGTCACCAAATTGCTCGTTGTGGTACTCGGCGGTGACACTGCCGGGGACGCGTAGCGAATTCATGTACCACTCGGCATACGGATTGCGCCGGAACCAGCCCTGCCAGCCTTCGCTGGCAACAACGTCGTGCAACGGACCGGTGGTGGGTGCCCAGCCAGGCACCGAATAGAGGCCCCAGTGGATAAAAATACCCAGTTTGGCATCGTGAAACCAGGCAGGAACCTGGTGAGCTTTGACAGCAGTAAGCGTACGATCAAATGGCATACGAGAACTCCTCCTAGGGGGTCACTTCGAAAACGACGATGGCACTAAAGCGAATCACGCCCACCTGCACCTGCCAGGCCCCTGCCTGCCCGTGTAGGGTGAGTGGTGTCTGTTCGGCGGCCAGGTAGGCACGGCTGATGGGGGCATCTATGCCGAGGGTGACGCTGATATCGTGGAGCGGGATGGGATCCTCGAGATACTCCATGTGTGGCGTGGCGCGCCGATTGGGTGAATAGTTGATGATGTGTACCATGTAGCGCGCCGGATGCGTGGCGGTGGCCTGTTGATAGGTGACACTCAGCTCGCTACTGAGGGGTGCATTGCTCTGGATGAGGCGCTGTGGGAGCAGCTCGGCGAGGATGGCACGACACAGCTCACGGTAAATCCAGTAGCCACTTTTGAAGTAGCTACTAAAGAGCGGGAAGGTGACTGCAGCGACATCTGCATGTTGTACGACTGCCGCATATTCGGTGGGATGGTCGTATGGCGATTGCGCATGGCTGGTGTAGTGTGCGGCACTGCGTTGAAAGCGTGGCTCACCCACGTAGGCGCGTACGTGCGTGCGTGCCCGCCACTGGGCAGTCCCGTAGTAGAGCGCATATTCGAAGGCGGGCAGGTGTGCATAGCGCGCTTGGTCGAGCAGCAAAAACGCTGGTGCAAAGGGCGATTCACCGGCATATTCCATGGCCAGCGTGGTACACCACGGCTGATTGCCACTGCCACGAATAGCGCCATGGCTGGCCAGTACTTTGCCCCCTGCTGCCATATAGGCGTTGAGCTGTGCGGCCAGTGTGGCATCCACCACGAGGCTGTCGGGGAGTACAACCAGGCGGTAGCGTGCCAGATTGGCACCACCCTCGATGACGTCGAATTGGAGCTGGAGCTCGGTGAGTAGTTTGACTGCACCGTAGACGGCACCTTCCTTTTCGTGGCGCCCGTCGCCGCCGATGACCAAGTTGTCGCCGATGTCGGTCAGGGGCAGATTGGCGACCACGATGGCGGCTTCGGTGACCGGTGCGGCACGGGTTAGCCATGGCTCGATGGTTTTGATATAGCCAAAGCCGACACCAATGCTCTGGTAGACGGCCGGGTCGAGGCGCCCGTGCGGGGGAGGCTGGTCGCCAATCGAGATTTGGGCGCCGTGGGCCACAATCCCTGGCAGCTCGCTCATCAGCTGGTTGGGATGTTTGAGCCCCCCAAAGTCGGCCCACGAGCGGTGGAAGCGCCCCGTCATGCCGACTACGCTCTGCCCAAAGGTGCGCGCATAGCGCACGTTGGTCGGGTAGTAGAGGTAGCCCCAGCCACCGGTAGGGAGTGCCTCGATATCCACGTTGTCGAGCCCGCCGATACGCTCACCTAGCCCGATGTTGGTCTGGTTGTTTTGGTCAACCTGGTAATGCGGGTTGAGGCGATGGGCCAGGTCGTGGCACTGCGCCATGAAGTCATGCAACAGCTGCTGTTTGTGCTGGCGCTGGTTGGCCACGTCGTGGGGGTCGAGCCCATGGGCGTGGAAGTGTGCCAAGCATGTGGGACAAAAGCATTCGCCGCCAATGGGAAAGGGCATGTCGTACCACGGCCCATCGAGGTTGTAGCGCGTCAAAAATTCCTGTGTATCGGCCAGCACCTGCGCCACGAAATCGTTGTTGGACAAACACAGCGCCGTCCAGCCCGGTGTCTGGTCGAATTTGGGCAGGTAGGTAGTGCGATCACGCTTCCAGACCAGCCATTCGGGGTGGCGTTCGGCGAGATAATTGTCCCAGGTGACGCAGTAGTAGGCGTAGACCTTGATGTCGCGTTTGCGGCAGGCGGCAATCTGTGCACCCATCAGGTCGAAGTCGAGTCCGGGGTGCACGGGTCCACGCTGGGTGGGGTAGTAGAAGTAGCCGTGCATGTCTTTGGCAAAGACGACGACGGCATCCACGTTGCCGGCGAGGAGTGTGTCACCGAATTCATCGGCATCAAAGCGCTCGCCGATGCGGGGCACATGCTGCGAATTATGGAAGTCGAGGTGAATCTTGCGGAAACGCCGTGGCGCTTGGCTGAAAAAATGCGGATCAATCCAGGGGGCGGGCATATGCGACTCCTTTGGCGCAGTGTGACGGTTATCCACCCAAAATCTGGCGACACTCGGCGGCGGCATCATCGAGGGCTTGCGCCACGCTCTTGGTGCCGGTGACTGCCGCCCATGTCATGCGGCTAAAGACTTCGTTGAGGGCGGGGTACTGCGGCAGGGCGGGCAACGTGTCGATACCGGTATGTACGCGTTCCATCACTTCGTAGTATTGGAACTGGGCGCGAATCTCGGGGTCGTTCCACGTGGATTTGCGCACGCCACTGCCCCCTGCCTGCGACGTGACTTTGTCCATGGCCGGTGAGGCTGTCTCGCGTAAAAACTCGTACGCCAGCGCCTGTTGCTGGCTGCCCGCACAAATCCCCAGCACCCAGTAGACGTTGAGGCTGGCATGGCGCCCTGTGGCGTTACTGCCACGAGGGATGGTGGTGCAGCGGGTTTTGTTGATGATTTTGCTGGGGGGCAGTTGCGCCACCGACATAAATCCCGCCCAGTTGAGCATCATGGCACCTTCGCCGGCGGCATACGCCACCCCTGCGGCCACACTGTCGTAGCTGAGGGCGTGTGGCGAGGTGATGCCCATGCTGGTCAGGCTGTCGACATAAAATTGCAGTGCCTCACGCCCAATGGCATCGTTGAAGGTCGGATTGCGTTGTGCGTCAAAGAGGGCACCGCCACGACTCCACAGGTGAATAAAGAAGTCGTACACGTTGTTGTGCCCGTCGTTGAGTCCGGCGATGACGGCACCGTACAACCCTTGCGCTGGACGGGTGAAAAACTGTGCCACGTCGCGGAATTCGTCCCACGTTTCAGGCACGCGCAAGGTGCGTCCGTATGTGGCATGGAAGCGCTGTTGCTCGCCCACGTCGTCGAATAAATCGGCACGGTAGTGGAACATTTCTGGACCGTCGTGATAGGGCAATCCAAAGACGCGCCCGGCACTATCACGTTGCAGTTCGCGCAGTGATGCGCTCCAGCCATGTGGCCAATCGGCAGGCGGATTGGTGTGCAAAAAGTCGTCGAGGCAGACCAGCCCGTGGCGTGTATGCAGATCGGGCAACCAATCGGTCAAGATGAGCATGATGTCGTAGGCGCCACTATGGACGCCACCGTGGGTCACCATTTCGTCGTAGAGCGCTTCAGGACCGGCGTGGCTGGCGGTAAAGGTCACGTCGGGGTGCAGGCGTTGGAAATGAGCCATTTGCGCGTTTATTGCGCGTTCAAATCCATCAAACGTGCGATATTTAATTGACAAATTGGCCATAGAGAAACCCCCTTACCGCCCACCCATGCCGGTGAGTGATACGCCTTGGACGAACAACTTTTGTGAGAAGAAAAACATCAGCAACACGGGAATCAGCGTGATAATCGAGACCGCCATCAGCAAATTGAATTGCGTGAAATTCTGTCCGCGGAAGAGGTTGAGCCCTAGTGCCAGCGTATACAGCTCGGTGGAACGCAAGTAGATGAGTGGGTCGAGCAGGTTGCTCCAATTGCCGATAAAGGCAAAAATGGCTACGCTGGCCAGTGCCGGTTGTGACAGCGGCAGAATGACCTGGGTGAGAATCTGCCAGTTGTTGGCACCATCAATGCGGGCGGCGTTGTCGAGGTCGAGGGGGATGCTCATAAAAAACTGGCGCAACAAGAAGATGAAAAAAGCGTAGCCGAACCAGGCAGGCAGCACCAGTGGCCATAGTGTGTTGGTGAGGCCGACTGCACTAAACATCAGGAAGCGCGGGATGATGGTGACTTCGCGTGGGATCATCAGCGTGGCGAGGAGCATCAAGAACAAGAAGTCGCGCCCACGCCCCTTGAGGCGGGCAAAGCCGAAGGCGACCAACGCACACGACAGAATGTTGCCGATGACGTTGGAAAAGGTCACAATCAGCGAGTTGACGAGAAAGGTATCAAAGGGGAGTACGCGCCAGCCCTTGGGGTAATTTTGCCATTCAAAACTATTGGGAAAGAAGGATGGTGGGTAGGTAAACACATCCTGTGAGAGTTTGAGTGACGTTGACACCATCCATAAAAAGGGCAGTACGAAGCTGATTGAGAGCAGGCCGAGGAGCAGATAAGTAACAACTTTGAGCACAACGGCTGTTTGTCTAATTCCAAGCGCACTTTTGCGCAGTGATGATTGAGCTTGCATAGATGCGCACCTTCGCTTATTGTTTTAAATCGCCTTCGTAGTAGACCCAGTAGCGTGCCACCGTAAACTGAATGGCGGTAATGGCGATGATGACCACCAGCAGAATCCACGCAAGTGCCGATGCATACCCCATCTGGAAGTTGATGAAGGCGGTGCGGTAGATGTAGAGTCCGTAGACGAGGGTGGCATTGGCAGGACCACCGTTGGTCATCACATAGACCAACACGAAGCCTTGGATGGATGCGATAAAACCAACAATCAGGTTGTACAGAATGACCGGTGACATCATGGGTACCGTCACCGTCCAAAACTTTTGGAATGTATTGGCGCCGTCAATTTCGGCCGCCTCGTATAAATGGGTGGGGACGCTCTGCAGACCAGCCAGATAGATGACCATCGAGCCCCCAGCACTCCACAGACTCATCAAAATCAGAGATGGCATGGCCCATTCGGGTTGGACTAACCAGCCTGGACCTTTGATGCCAAAAAATGCCAAAAATGAATTCACCAAGCCGAAATCTTGGTGCAAGATCATAATCCACAAAATCGCAACGGCAATCCCACTCACCACCGACGGCAAGTAGAAAATGGTGCGAAACAACGTGATTCCCCAGACGTTTTGGTTGAGCAACAATGCCAACAAAAACGACACAATCGTGCCGAGCCCGACACTGCCGATGCCGTAGTAGAGTGAATTCCCCATCGCCTTGTAGAACAAGGGGTCAGCTGCCAGTTTGGTGTAGTTGAGTGTGCCTGTCCAGGCTGGGGCACTCAATGCTGACCAATTGGTAAAGCTAATCACAAATGATGCCAAAATCGCACCCGCATCAAAGAGCAGGAAGCCGATAATCCACGGCATGATGAAGAGATAAAACGAGCGTTCTTCTTTGCGCGCCATGTCACGCATTTTGGGTTTACCCGTAGGGACTGGTGGCGCAACAGTTGTTTGAGGAATGGACATAAATACAACTCCGCTCTAGCGGTGGTGGCAGAAATGCAGGGGACGTCTGTGGGTGGCTGACCACCCACAGACGCCGAGTGAACGGAGATTAGCCGCGGTTTTCGGCCACGATGGGGTCAACAGCAGCAAAGACTTCCGCGAGGGCATCTTTGACGCTCTTTTGCCCGGCGACCACCAAATCCCAGATGGGGCCGGCGGCTTGGGTGACGCGTGGGCCGGTAGGCTGGTCAATGATGTCGTGGGTACCGATCCCTTGGCTCATGGCTTCTTCGACGTTCTTGGCACCTGCAGGCGCGAACTTGGAGCTGATGTACGCCGGCCAGGCGGACAAGCGTGACGGGCTACCACGACCGGTGCTGGCCCACATGTAGGTCTGCCCGGCAGTGGAGAGATACTCGTTCAAGTAAATCCAGGCCGCTTCGACATGCTTGCTGTCGCGGGTAATCATGTAGGCGCTCCCCGCCGAGAAGGTGGAATGTGCCTTGGGACCCTTGGGCCACTTGGCGATGTCCCAGTTGAACTTGGAGCCGGCAGCAATGGGGGGAGTAGCCCATGAGCCCTGCAACGTCATGGCGATTTTGCCGAACTGGAAGGCTGGCCAGGCCACGTTTTGCAGGTCAGCGGGGCTGGGAACTGCACCCTTGGCGCGCAACTCTTCCCACCATTCCATGGCGGCGACGGCTTCGGGATTGTTGATGAGACACTGATCTTCCTTGGGCTCGCTCAGGTACTGTGCCCCAAACGGGAACAAGTAGTTGGGGGCCATCAACGAATCACCGGGGCTGGGCAGTTCACCCAAACCGAAGATTTTGTTGGGGCCTTCGCCGGATGTCAGCTTGATGGCCACCGCTTTGAGCTTTTCCAGATCCCAGCTATCGTCGGGGTAGGCTTCGCCGGCGGCATCAAAGAGGTCCTTGTTGTAGTAGAGGTTACCCGGACCCTCATCGTACGGGATACCCCAGAGTTTGCCGTCGTACTGGTACGACACCAATGACGGCTTGGTGAAGTCGGCGAGGTTGAAGTCTTTCTCCTTGGCAATCCAGTCATCCAAGGCAATGTACATACCACTGCGAATGGTTTCTTGGGCCCAAGAGAACTGCGTGTAAAGCAGGTCGGGCAAGGCGTTGCCGGCTGCTGCAGCAGTGTACTTCTGGCGGAATTCGCCCCACGGTGTGTTCTCGGCTTTGACGACGATGTTGGGGTGGCGTTCCATGAAGAGCTTGTCGAATTGGAGCTGGCGCTCGAAAAAGACTGCATCCCATGTGTGACCGACACTGATTTCGACCTTTTCGCCGGGGTCAGCGACTGCACTGACTGGCCAGGCGCCCGTGTTGCCCGCATTCGCATCAAAGATGCTCTCTGATGCCGGCTCGGCAGCTGGCTCCTCGGCGGGCTTTTCGGCGTCGGTGCTCGCACTCTGACCACAGGCGGCCAACAGCATACCCATGCTGGCGGCGCCCAAGCCCAACTGCAACCCGATGCGGATGACGTCACGCCGACTCATGCCACGTCGGCGCATCTCTCGTGCCAACTCTTCCTCGTGTTTACCCATTGTCAACTCCTTTGTGACAGTAGAAACAACCTGTGTGCATATTTCACTGGAAGAAATATTCTTCCAGGAGATGCCATGAGAAATGTGCTGATCGCTAGAGATCAGCAGGACAGATGCTCCGCCCCTGTGTGGCCGAGGCGTATGCCCCGTGCACGAGCTGTAATGTGCCAATGTTGTCAGCGGCACTGGTTATGGGCGGCTGGCCACTGGCAATTGATGCCATGAGTGTCGCCATTGGCCCAATAAAGGCATCGGGAATCCACAACCCTTCGAGTGGAATCGGCACGAGTGACGCACCGTGCTGGGCGACTTCCAAGGTGTCGGGTCGGCCATCCGGGTAGTTGTAGAGTAGCCCGATAGTCCCCTTGATAACCCCCTTGGTGCCGAGGATGCGATAGGTGGCGTAGACATCCTGCGAATTGTCGTGGTGATTGACCATTACCACGACTTGCAGTTTGCTCGCATAGTCGAGTATGGTAACCGTCTTGGTTTCGGCACGCTCCTGTTGCCCCGGGTACTGACTGTGGCGACTGGTCACCCATGCCGGATCACCGAACAAGTGGCGCATGCTGTCGAGATAGTGGATGCTGTGATACATCACATCGAGGTGCGCCGAATCACGCAACCAGGGCCACATGTGCCACGGTGTGCGTGTCGAGACCTGGATTTGTGCGTCGGTGGGCTCGCCAATGTACCCACGCATCAGCAAATCTTTGCTGGCCGCAATCCCGGCACTCCAACGCATCTGCTGGTTGACGGCAATCATGCACCCTGCAGCGGCGCCTGCCTGTTGGATGGCACGCGCATCTGCGAGTGTTTCTGCGAGTGGCTTTTGGCAGAGCATGTGTTTGCCCGCCGCAGCCACCTGTGTGGCGATAGCACGCTGCTCCCATGCGGGTACGGCAATATCAACAATCGCTATGCGGGGATCGGCGAGCAGGGTGGCCAAATCAGGGTACACGGTTGTGATGCCGTGGCGGGTGGCGGTCTCTTGGGCGGCCGCAGTATTGATGTCGTAACAGCCCACGATGCGTAGGCCGTGTGCGTTGTAGGCGGGGAGATGTGCATAGTTGACGATACCGCCACAGCCAATCATGGCGATACCGTAATCGTGTACCGGTGGTAAGACTGGTTTGTAGTGTGGTTGTGGTACGTTCATCCGTGTGTCCACCATTGCACTGACTTCACATCATTGTGAAAATATATATAATCTCGCAACAACCCCGAATGGAATGCCCTTATCATAGGGACAATTTTGTCATTTGTCAACTGTTGTTATTGTTAACAAAAAAAATTGTATAAATTCCCCATGTTACAGGCGAATCGTTACGAGATACAAATGTTCGCAGGCCAAGACCACCGCGCCATGTTGATTGGTTGCAGTCAACTGCTCGACCACGATGCCCACATCGGTACGTTTGGCATGGGGGCGTTTTTCACTGATGGTTGTGGTCACGGTAAGCGTGTCATTGATAAAAACCGGCTTTACAAAGCGCAGGCGGTCATACCCGTACGACATGGCATGGGGATTGATGTCACCAGCGGTCATGCCGACTGCCACACTAAATACCAACGTGCCGTGTGCCATGCGTTGACCGAACGGCTGTGTTTTGCACCATTCTGCGTCCATGTGATGCGGAAAGAAGTCCCCGGTTTGGCCGGCATGCGTCACAATGTCGCTTTCGGTGATGGTACGCCCAAACGACGTGCGGCTACTGCCGATTACATACTCGTCGAAGTACTGTTCACGAATCATGGTGTGCCTCTTGTGCTGGTGAGTGCAAAATCGCGGCTGATTTGCCCATTGTCTGCGCCAATGGTGGGTGCGCCACGTGGTGACGTGATAATTTGTCCGTCAATGCGAATCGGACAGCGGGTTGTCGCCAGTTGTGCACCCGTACTCCGACTGACTTGTTGTACCATGTTGAGCGCTTTAAAGGCATCATGGTCGAGGAGCTGGTGCCATGTGAGCACATCCGCACACCAGTAATCGGCGGCCTCGAGGCGTGCCAGCCAGTCCGCAGTGGGGCGGGTGCGCAAATGGTTGCTGAGCACCTGCTTGATGGTGTCGCGCTGACTAAACCACGTCTGTGGGTCGGTGAATGCTGCGAGTGGCGCACATTCGAGGAGATCGGCGAGGGTCAGGATGGACCCCATCGCAAGCGCCATATAGCCGTCCTGGGTGGCATAGATGCCGTAGGGTGCTCCGAGATAGGCGTGGGCGTTGTTGATGGTGCTCCGTTGGGGCAATTGTCCGCCGTCGTTGAGATGGGTGGTCAGCACTTCGAACTGCAAATCGAGCACTGATTCGAGCAGACTGACCTCGACATGTCCACCACGCCCGGTGATGCCACGCCGCACCAGACATGCCAGAATCCCCTGCACCAGATGGGCGCCAGTCATCAGGTCGGCCACTGCCAACCCAAAGGGGGTAGGTGGCTGGTCGGCGTTGCCGTTGAGCCACGCCAAGCCGGAGAGCGACTGTACGAGCAAATCCTGTCCCGGTTTGTCGCGCCATGGTCCGTGGCTCCCGTAGCCAGTAATCGAGCCATAGACGATGCGCGGGTTGATGGCACGCACACTGGCATAATCGAGCCCGAGGCGTTCGATGACCCCCGGACGGAAGTTTTGGATGACTACATCGGCCTGTTTAATCAGCGCGACGACGTTGGCCGCATCGTGGCTATTTTTCAAGTCCGCAGCGTAGCTTTCCTTGTTGCGGTTGATGGAATGAAAGAGCGTACTATCACCGTCGAGTGCCAAGTTGCTGATGTAGAGTTGGCGGCATAAATCCCCTCCTTGGGGACGCTCGATTTTGATGACCCGTGCTCCCAAATCGGCGAGTCGCAATGCACACGACGGCCCCGCCAAAAATTGACTCATGTCGAGGACGACGAGACCAGCGAGTGGCAGGTCAGATTGCATAAGGGAATCCTTTGCTGGCTAGGCGTGTATGCGCGAGGCGCGATAGAGCGTGTTGATGCGGTCCAGATAGATGCGTGGCTCGCCACCGTTGCGCAAGAATTCGTGTACCACCGGGCCAGCCTCGTCTTGGAAGTGCAGGTACCCGTTGTAGCGCGGGCGCAAAAAGGCGTCGTCGAGGGTGTGCAGGGTATCGTGGAAAAAATTACCACACTGCTGATTACTACTCGCCGCCTGCCACGCCGCCCGATGCCCCGGCTGACCGCCGCTCGTCACATACAGATGTGTCTGGCAGGCGGGTGACGCCACATACTGGGCATACGCCACGGCCACGTCGAGATGCTGGCAGCGTTGCGAAATCGCCAACCCCGTTCCCCCTAATGTGGACCGCAAACGCTGCCCGTCACGCCATGTGACCAAATTACCAAAGCGGAGCTGCTGGGCCGCATAGTGGGGCCGCGCGTAGTTGGAATAACCATACGCAAAGGGGCAATAATCGGCATCACCACGGACAAGTGCTTCGTAGGTGCGGATCGGGTTGCGTGTCAAACAATCGGGGTGGCAGGCATGCACCAGCTCGGCCAGGTGCTGCATGGCTTGGACACCGATGGCATCACTAACCATGTGTGTGGTCGTGGTAAACGGTGTCTCACCGAGGGCAATACACAGCATGTAGATGTTCATCAGGCTGTCAATGGGGATAGCCGGCACTGCCACCCGCCCTTGGCGTGCGAGTGCCATCAGCTCGTCCCAGGTCTGGGGTGGTGTGGGCAGGCGGTCGGGGCGCCACGCACTCACCGGTGTGGCCGCATCAATGGCCAGCGCCCACAAGTGGTCGCCATACCAATAGCTGGGCGCTGATGCACCCACACTATGGGCGGCTTGGTCGGCCAAATAGGCCGCATCGAGGTGCTGGTCGAGTGGGACGAGTACGGGGTGGGCGGCCGCATATCCCACAAAAGGATGATCGATGACAATAAAGTCGAAGCGTTCGGCGAGCAGCTGGATGGGTTGATCGGCAAATGCCTGGAGCGAGCGCTTTTCCCAGACAATGTCCACATGGGGATGGAGCTCGTGGAAGCGCTGTGCACTTGCGACCATGGGCAGAAAGCCCCGTGTATGATCCCACGAAATCCCACGCAGTGTAATGTTTTCCATAGGTGATAACTCCATTGTTATTGACACGGCAATGTGTGGTGTAATGCTACGATTCGGTGATGTTGCCTGCTTTCTGTAGCTGCTCACGCAATCCGGCAGTGGTCAGATGGATGCGGTAGCGTACCATCAACGCAAGCGAATCTCCGTCACGACGGCGACAGGCGGCCAACATGGCACGATTCTCGAACTGCGATTCGTGAAAGCGTTCGGGCAGGAGGTCCATCTGCAAGCGCCGGTAGCGGTCACTTTGATCCCATAGTTGTGCGATGATGCGTGTCAAATTCCGGCGTTGTGATGCCTGATAAATCGTGAAGTGGAAAGATCGGGTGGCCTGCAAAAACAAGTCGGTGGCATGCGTGCTAATATGCTTGTCTATCTGCTGGATGTGCGCGTCGAGGGCATGGAGCATCTGCTCGTCCACATGCTTGACGGCCAGCTGTGCTGCCTGCTCTTCGAGCACTTCACGCATGTAGTAGATATCAATGAGCTCTTCGAGTGAGACCGTCTCTACAAAGACACCACGATGTGGCACAATGTGCACCAACCCACTCGACTGCAAGCGTGCGAGCGCCTCACGCACTGGTACTAAACTGACACCAAAAATCCGTGCCACATCGCCTTGATCAATGCGTGCGCCTGGGGGAATTTCACCGTTGAGTATTTTGCTACGCAAATGCGCCAGTACCTGGTCGGTAATGGTGAGCGGTGTGTCACTCATGGAATCTTCCTACCCTTTGTTGGTCGCAACCTCTGCGTAGATTATATATTTTATATAAAAATTGTCAACGTGTGGCAATACCTCTGCCACCCAAACAAGACTTTTCTTGCATAGGCGCTATGAAATGATGATTGGGGTGCCATGAAATGACGCCCCCACCATCGTGCAGATGCCGTGGGGATGCCTCTATACAACCAACGTGTTGCCGAGATTGGCATAGGTATTGTGTTTGGGGAAAAAATATCCGCTCATCGAGGTGGGAATGATCCCACCACCGACGAGCGGACCGATTACGCGCGTTTGAGGGCGTCGGGGTTGAGTCCCTGGAGCAGGGGGAGCGTAAAGATGCCGTTTTTGCGCACGAGCACATCATCGAAATAGATTTCACCGCCACCCACGGCTTCATCTTGGCGGCAGACAATATCCCAGTGGATGACGCTATTATTGCCGTTGGAGGCTTCTTTGTAGCACTGACCAGGAGTCAAGTGAAAGGAGCCAGCAATTTTTTCGTCAAAGAGCGTATCACGCATCGGATTGAGGATGTAGGGATTCACACCCAGCGACCATTCACCGAGGTAGCGGGCACCGGCATCCGTATCAAGAATTTCGTTGAGTTTGGCGGTATTGGCACCGGCTTCGGCTTTGACGATTTTGCCACGATCGAATTCGAAGTGTACATTGGTAAACAGCGTCCCGCGATAGAGTGTTTCGCAGTTGTAGGTGACGTAGCCGTGTGCCGAGTCAATGGTAGGGCAGGTGTAAATTTCACCATCGGGGATGTTGCGTTCGCCGTAGCAAGGCACAACACCCACGCCTTTGATGCTGAACTGTAGATCGGTGCCGGGGCCTTTGATGTGCACCTTGTCGGTCTGGAGCATCAGTGCCTTGAGCGGTTCCATCGCCTTTTGCATCGCCACATAATCCACACCCGCACACACGTTGAAATAAAAGTCCTCGAAGGCTTCGGTGCTCATACTGGCCGACTGTGCCATCGAGGGTGTGGGCCAGCGCAATACCACCCATTTGGTGCTGGGGACACGCACTGCCGAGTGCACGTGATTCCACCAGTGCTTTTCGTAGAGCTCCATACGCTCACGGGGCACATCGCTCATTTCGGTGGTGTTGTGTGAGCCGCGCATGCCCACATAGCACTGCACCGCTTCCATGCGCGCACGTTCGACGGCGCCGATGGTCTGCATCTGCTCGGTGGTGGCGTGCTGGTAGAGGGCACGCAGTACGGGTTGCTGGTAAGTACTGACCAGCGGGTGGCCGCCGGCGTTTGCCACGGCACGTACCAAGGCGACGGTCATGTCGCTGGGGATGTCAAAGGCTTCAACGAGCACTTTTTCACCTGGTTGCACCCGCATTGAGTGGTGGACCAGCAATTCGGCAAGACGAGTCATTCGTGGGTCAAGCATCTGTCGTTCCTCTATTTCGTTGGTCAGAACACGCTAGGTAATGATAAAGCGATTTCGGTTGAGTTTGTTGCCCGGATCCCAGCTGGCCTTGATGCGTTGCATGATTTCCAAGTTGGCAGGAGGACTCCCCCAGCGGGTGGCACTTTGGCCCATTTCTACCACCACATAGCCACCGAGTGGTGCCACTGCGGCCTGCAGTGCGACCATATCGGGCAGTGTGGCGTGGAAGATGCGTACGAGACCCACCGTGGGCAAAATATGCATACTACTCTGTGCGGCGATGCGACTCAGGACGGGATAGAGCTCGGGGAGTCGTTGTGGCGCACAGCCAATGCGAATCTGCGTCTGTTGATGGGCAAAGGGCTGGTTGACGAGGTGCTCCCACGCCGCCAAATTGGCCGACTGTGCCAACCGATTGCGCATGCGCACAAACGTCAAGTTGCGTGCGACGGCAGCGGCTACCCCCTGCCACCGTCCCCAGAGCTGGATGTGCTGTGGCGTGGCTTCGATGATGAGGGCGGATGGATTGTAGGGGGGCGCACGCAACGTAAACGCCGTATTATGCGCATGCAGGAGCCCAGCGCAGGTGATGCGCATGACTTCATCGGCTTCGGGGAGCGGTGCAACTTTGAACGACACTTCCGCAATAATGCCCAGTGTCCCCAGTGCGCCGATATGCAGTTTGTGCATGTCGTAGCCGGCCACATTTTTGACCACTTTGCCACCACTTTGGATGATGCGCCCATCCCCGGTGACAAACTTCATCCCCAGCACCCAGTCGCGCGGGGTTCCCGCACTATGGCGGAGGGGGCCACTCAGCCCGGCGGCCAACAAGCCACCAATGGTGGCATGCTGGTGTTGGGGGGCATCCCATGGCAGCCACTGGCGGTGCACGTGCAACATTGCTTGCAGGTTGCCTAGTGTCATGCCGGCTTCGACGGTCACAGTCAAATCCGAGGCGATATAGTCGTTGACGCGGGTGAGTCCGGTGACGTGGATGGCAGTCGCATGCTCCACGGGGGCATGCCCGAGGGCTTGGTGGAGCCCAGTGCCCATGGGGGTGACTGGGCCCGCATGGCCGCGCATGATGTATGCGAGTTCACTGATGGTGGTGGGTGTATACATAATCGTGTGCTCCTGATTAAATCCAGGCACCGGCGGCGAGGGCTTTGGCGGCGCCGCGGGCTGCCTTGATGTCGCCACACGAGGCGCCGGTGGGGATGAGTTTGCAGGGGTTCATGACGCCCCGCGCATCGAAACACGCCCGCATCTGGCGCATGGCCCACAAATCATCATCACTAAACAGCCATGCCATGTAATCACGCTTTTCGATGCCGATGCCGTGCTCGCCACTAATGGTCCCCCCGGCCTTGACGCAGGCCTGCAATATTTCTTCGCTGGCAGCGATGGCGCGCTCGATGATGCCTTCTTCACGGATATCAAAAAGCAGGAGCGGATGCAGATTGCCGTCGCCGGCATGAAAGATGTTGACGATATGCACGCGTTGGCGTTTGGCCACATCGCGGGTCAGCCGCAACACTTCGGTGAGTTTGGAGCGGGGCACCACGCCGTCTTGGATGTGGTAGTGGGGGGCCAAGCGGGCGCAGGCGGCCAGGGCTCCTTTGCGCCCCGCCCAGAGTTTTTTGCGTTGCTCTTCGTCTTTGGCGGCGCGTAGCTCACGCGCCTCGAAGTGGCTACAGATCTGCTCGATGCGTGCCGTCTGGGATTCGATTTCTTCGTTCATGCCATCAATTTCGATGAGTAGCACGGCTTGGGCGTCGAGTGGGTAGCCGGCATGTACGGATTGCTCGACTAGTGCAATCCCCTGGCCTTCGAGCATTTCGAGGGCGGCGGGGATAACCCCTTGGGCGATAATGGCCGATACCGTGTCGGAGGCGCTGTCGAGGTCATCAAAAATCGCCAGGAACGTTTTGACGCTCTCGGGATTGGGCATCAGGCGTACGGTCAATTCGGTGACAATCCCCAGCGTGCCTTCGCTGCCCACCACCACACCCAGCAGGTCGTAGCCGGGGGCATCGGGGGCGGTATTGTCGA
>JBEANH010000057.1:0-16181 GCA_041165505.1 Chloroflexota bacterium
GCGTACCGCATTAAAGCGTTGCCCGGCGGCGGGGCGATCGGCAGCGGGCAGAGTCCCGAGCTCACGGCTGAGTTTGGCAATTGCGCCTTGTTTGCCGAGATAGTTGCTCTTCCACTCGGCGAGCGCATCCCCATCGCTGATGGTGGTCAAGTCTGCCAACGCAGTTGCCTCGATGGTGGCGAGCTGGTCAATGATACTCACACGTTCCTCCCTCACAACATACAAACAAAAAGCCACACACCGTCAGGGACGATGTGTGGTCGTGGTACCACCCTGGTTCGGTCACCGATACGTGACCCTCGTGCCCCGATAACGGTGGGAAACCGGTCTGACCTACGCATGTCGTGTGGACACTTCTGCCAAACAGCTCAGAAGGGAACTTCGGGTAATTCGTGCGGTGTTGACTCACAGTCGCTGATCAACACTCCCTGGACGCCGTAGTTACCGTACTCGCTTCGTCATCGCCATATGCACTTTGTGACTCCTAGTATACCCAAAAGTTGGCTGGTCTGCAATCTGGCTATGCTGGCTGGCGTTGGCGTTGTGCTTCAAACAGCATGATGCTGGCCGCCATTGCCGCATTGAGTGATTCGATACCAGGGCGCATGGGGATGGCCACATGTGTGGTGGCGAGTGCGTGGGCGTGCTGACTCAGCCCGTGGGCTTCGTTACCGATGATGAGGGCAGACGCCATGCGCCAATCCACCCGGGTATAGGACAGACTCGTTGGCGTGCTATTTGCGCAGTAGACGTGGCAGTGTGTCACCGTGTGTGCGATGGCATCCCACGGCAGATCGGTCTGGATGGGGACGCGCATCAGGCTGCCCATGCTGGCACGCACCGTTTTGGGTGCATACGCATCCACACACCCCGGGCTACACAAAATGGCATCAACGCCCACCGCATCACAACTGCGAATGATGGTGCCTAGATTGCCGGGGTCTTGGATGTGGTCACAAATCACCACGAGTGAAGGAGCGGGTGGAACGGGGAGCTGTGGCCAGCGTGCCACTGCCACGACCCCTTGGGGCGTACTAGTATCGCTGGCGGCCTGCACCACGGCGGCACTCGCCGCATAGCAGTTGGGGAGGGCGTGTAGCTGGTCGAGCAAGAGCTGACCCGCATTGGTGCGGGCGAGTTGTGTGGCATCGTAGAGCACCAAGACCGGAGTGGCATCGTGGGCAAAGACGTCGCTGACGAGGCGGACTCCTTCGAGCACAAACAGCCGCTCACTGCGACGTAACGAACGGTCGTCACGGAGTGAGCGGATGGTGCGCACATGCGTATTGCTCGTGCTGGTGATCATTTAGGCGGTAGCGACAGCTTTCTCAGCAATAGCACGGAAAGCGGCCATATCGTGTACGGCCAAATCAGCAAGCATCTTGCGATCGACTTGGATGCCAGCCTTGCCGAGCCCGTTGATGAGACGGCTGTACGACATGCCACACATGCGGGCTGCGGCGTTGATGCGCACAATCCACAAACGGCGGAAGTCGCGCTTGCGGGCGCGGCGGTCACGGAAGGCATACGATAGGGCCTTCATCACCGATTGCTTGGCGACAGCGTAGCGACGGCTACGGCTACCCTGGTAACCCTTGGCTTGATTGAGGAGTTTTTTGTGGCGCTTGTGCGCCATCATTCCACGCTTGACACGAGCCATTATCGTTCCTGTTCTTTACAGTAGTGTGTAAATATATCTGCACACCGCATGCGAGGGGCAATCGTTAGCGGGCGTGTTTCGTACGGTACGGCAAACCACGCAATACACGTGCAGTGGTTGACTCGTGCACTTCTTGCATGCGATCAAGCTTCTGCAAGAGGCGGGTGGCCTTGCGGCGACGGAAGTGACCACGGCGACCCATGGCACTGACCAGCTTGCCGGTGCCGGTAAAGGTGAAGCGCTTGGCGGTACCCTTGTGGGTTTTCATCTTGGGCATGACTATTCCTTCTCTGTGGTTTCTGCTGAAGCGCTGTCAGGTGCCGGAGCCGCCGGCTTTTTGGGTGCAGCACTGGCGGATTTCGCGGGGGTCTGGCGTGCCTTGGCGTTGGGAGCCAATAACAACGACAATACACGACCTTCCATTAGCGGTTTTTGCTCAACAACTGATACATCACGCAAGTCCTCGGCCATGCTCTCCAACATCGCCAATCCGATGTCTGGGTGGAAAATTTCGCGGCCGCGAAAACGCAGTGTGAATTTGACTTTGTCACCGGCCAACAAGAACTTGCGTGCCTGCTTGGCTTTGACGTCAATATCGTGCTCGTCAGTCTTGGGCTTGAGACGCACTTCCTTGAGCTCAACTTGCTTTTGGTGTTTGCGTGCCTCGCGCTCTTTCTTGGATTGCTCGTAGCGGAATTTGCCGTAATCCATGATGCGACATACAGGCGGTACTGCGTTGGGCGCAACCTCAACAAGGTCAAACCCACGCTCCTCAGCCATTTGAAGCGCATCACGAATCGCTACTATGCCTACCTGCGTGCCTTCCTCGTCAATTAGACGAACTTCACGCGCACGAATTCGGTTGTTGAATCGCAATCGGTCGGTTATGATAGCACCCCTTCTGTTCCGGTTATTTGTACAAACAGACGCGACGCCCTGTGAAAGGCAATACGTCGTAACAGTATACCACCCGAAAAGAGCGCCGTCAATTTTTTGACGTAGTTGTGGTTAACTGGAGCATGCCGTGACATCATTGCCCCGTTCCACCTGATATGACGATACAAAGGTATGCAAAAAATGTGCAAAAAATGTTCAATATGTTGACAAACAGGACTGTTTGTGGGTATCATACAACTAACTTACCTACTGGTCAGTATGAGAGGGATGGTACATGCGCACACGTTCGCCGATGCTTTTCATTTTTTTCACGGTGCTGATTGATTTACTCGGGGTGGGGATCGTCATTCCGGTGTTGCCATACTATGTCAAAATCCTCGAATCATCTGGGGATGCATGGTTGATTGCAAATCGGGCCTTGTTGGTGGGTGCATTGTCGGCAGTATACGCATTGATGCAGTTTTTGTGTGCGCCCTGGTTGGGGAGTCTCTCTGACCGCTATGGGCGGCGCCCGGTGTTGCTGGGAAGTTTGCTCGGTACGGGTATCGGCTATATCATCTTTGGTCTTTCCGATCAGCTCTTTGTGATAAGTCCATGGTTGATGTTGATCGCATTATTCGCATCACGCATCATAGACGGTGTGACTGGTGCCAATATTAGTGCGGCGCAGGCCTACATCGCCGACATCACCACTCCCGAGAACCGGGCACGTGGTTTGGGCATGATTGGTGCCGCATTCGGATTGGGATTCATGCTTGGGCCCGCCTTGGGGGGCTGGTTGAGCACCTACGGGTTGGCAGTGCCAGTTTTTGTGGCGGCCGCATTGGCTTTTGCCAATGTCACCTTTGGGTATTTCGTGTTGCCCGAGTCACTCGATGTCTCCAAGCGGAGCACGCAGGTTAGCACCAGTAATCCGTTGGTGCGTATCACATCGGTGCTCGCCAACCCCAGCATCCGCAATTTGTTGTGGGGTGTGGTATTGGTCAATTTGGCTTTTTCGGGCATGCAGAGCAACTTTGCTGTTTACAGTGATCGGCGCTTTGGTTTTACCGCTGTAGACAACGCCTTCGTGTTTGTGGCAGTTGGCGTAGTAGCAGTTATCATGCAAGGCTTTCTCTTGCGGATGTTGGTTCCCAAATTCGGCGAAGCACGCCTGGCAATGGTAGGGCTGGTAGTGATGGCTGTCGGATTCGAAGGACTGGCACTTGCCCCCACTGGGGCCTGGTTGTATCCGGCAATTCTGGTATTGGGTGTGGGGAGTGGGATGGCCACGCCATCACTCACCAGCTTGATTTCACGCCGCGTGGATGAGCGTTCACAAGGGGTGACGCTGGGGGGGAGTCAAGCGTTGACTTCGCTGGTCACCGTTATCGGACCATTGCTGGCTGGTATGCTGTCGGATGTGGTGCACGTGACGGCGCCGTATCATGTGGGTACGATGATGATCGCCGGGGCGGCTGTAGTCGTCATCATGGTGTTGCGTGTAGTTGCGTCACGCAGTGCGGTTGCGTCATCGCCCACCGTATCGATGGGTGGTGACTAAGCACGCCGGTGGGTGGTAAATGGTATACTCGTACTCGACGTACACGAATCACGCCGCGACATTGTCGCGGCGTAGTGCTTATTGAGGGGTGGTGGAGCAGATGCGCACGGGTCCAATCATGGCTGTCGGTGATTTGGTCTGGGATGTCCTGGCTCAGCCGGATACGATATTGTTGCCGGGCGGTGATACCACGGGGCGAATCGCGTTGGCACCGGGGGGCTCAGCCGCTAATGTGGCCGCATGGGTGGCACGTGTTGGTGCACCAGCCGCCTTTGTGGGGGCGGTGGGTGCCGATGTGTTTGGCGACCTGATTGTCGCCGATTTGGCCCGTGAAGGGGTCGAGGGTCACATTGTGCGCACACAGTATGACACGGGCGTGATTGTGGTCATGATTGACCGGGCCGGGCAACGGAGCATGATTACCAACCAAGGGGCAGACTTTCACTTGCAACCCGCAGACATCCCGGTCGCGGTGATTCAACGGGCCGCTCACGTGCATATCACGGCATGGTCGCTATTTACGGATCCGCCACGCGCTGCTGCCATCCATGCCGCCAAGGTGGCCAAGGCGGCTGGCGCAACCGTGTCGTTTGACCCGGCCTCGTACCAGATGATCCGCGAGATGGGGCGTGACACGTTTGATGCGATTGTTGCCGAGTTGCCCATTGACATCATTTTGCCCAACCGCGACGAAGGCATGGTGCTGACGGGTGAACGTGAGCCAGCAGCAATTGCACAGGCGTTACGCAAACGCTTTCGTGATGCAGTAGTGGTGCTCAAACTCGACAAAGATGGCTGTTTTGTCTGTGCCGAAGGATACGCACAGCATCACGCCACGGTGGATGTGACGGTGGTGGATGCCACGGGGGCTGGGGATTCGTTTAACGCGGGTTTCTTGGCAGAGTATTTGCGTAGTGGCAATCTTGCAGCGGCTGCACGTCTGGCCAACAATGTGGGGAGCTGGGTGGTCGGCCACTTTGGGGCACGCCCCGCAGTGGATGATGCATTTGCGCACCTTATTCGCCGATAACGAGTGTTGCGGTGGAAGTAGGTCATGACACCGGTCGCAGGATGACGGTAATCGGCGGATGATGTGTGCACAGCATAGGATTCAGCGCTTATATGGGCACAACGATTACACGCGGCGCATATGCGCCGCGTGTGATGTGTACTGGTGTTTCTGTGATGGCCCGCATTTAATCGCCCGATTGCACACCCGAAAATGCCAGCAGTGTGCCTAGTTTTTGGAGACCGAGGCGGACTCGCGTCTTGATGGTGCCCAAGGGACGATCGAGATGTTCGGCGATCTCTTGGTGTGAGAGCCCATTGAAATAGGCCAACTCGATGGCCTGGCGTTGTGCACTCGGCAGGCTGGCCAAGGCACTGATAATCACACGACGTTGCTCGTTGGCCCACGCAGTCGCAGGTACATCCACATGGTCGTCTACCAACTGCGGGATGAGAGGGTTTTCGTCGTTGTCGTACATGGGATTGGGGCGGGCACGCATACGGCGCATTTCGTCTATGCACAAGTTGTGCGCAATCCCGAAAATCCACTGTGCTACGCGACCACGCTCACGCTCAAAGCTCGCACTTCGGCGCCAGACACGCCAAAATACCTCTTGAACGATTTCTTCACTTTGTTCGCGGTTTTTTAGCATGCGAAAGGCTAAGCGGTAGACCACCGCGGAATAACGATCGTACAGGACTTCGAGTGCTTGACTATCGCCCTGTGCAACAGCAGTGATAACAAGCTGGTCGTCAGCGTCGGTGGCAGAGATGCTCGGAGGAAGCGACGCTAATTGTTCGGAGTAGTTCTGTGTGTCAGACACATTCATGACAACGCTCCTTGCGTATTAGCTCACCTTTATTCTAGCGTAATTTCAAGGTTGTGTCAATACTTTGTTCAGCATTTGCAAATGTTCATCAATAGCTCTAAAAAAGCTATACAGCACGACAAAAGGGGAGATTCTGTGCCATTTTATGACTAAACCTGTGCAAACATTTGGTTGTTTGCACAGGTTTGCACATGTGGGTAAACGCGTGTGTAGCGTTGCGCGGGCAATTATGCGGATTCGAGGTGGACTGCTTCGGGTGACACTTTATGGCGGAGCACATCTACGAGATTAATCGGATCTCGCAATGTGCCACGCATCCGCAACACCACATTGCGTTGGTCCACAGGCAGATGAATCATGAGAATCCCATCGCCATCACTATCGGTACGGAAATGTTCGGTGAGGGCATAGATTTCATTCATGAGTTGTACCGCAGTATCGGTATCTTCAAAGAACGGAAAGTAGAGGCGAATCACATGCTGTGGGCCGTGAGCGCTATCCACGGGTGGTGGTGTGGGTGCTTTATTGGCTGCGGGAACGGCAGTGCGGGCTGTTGTTTTGATGACATCGCCACCGTTACTTGTTTTGCGTGGTTCAGCAGATGAGTCAGGCATAGATACTCCTCGTGTTGGTGGCGGGGTTCCATTTGGTGCGGCAAACGTGGGTGGTGTTGGCGCCGTTGCGTGCGGTGGTGCGTTCGTCGTAGTGGGCTGGGTTGGTGTCGGTGGTGTGGGTGGTGTAAACGGTGTATCGTCGTGCACAATCGGTTCGACTTTGTCGATCATGAGTTGCATGCCATCATTGCGCCGATCGAGTTTGCCAATAATGCGGATAACCGCATCGTCGTGCAACAGTGATTTGAATTTCTCGTATGCTTTGGGGAACGCCACAAACTCGATGCTCGAAGTGATATCTTCGAAGTTGCCGACAAACATGGCATCACCCTTTTTGGTGGTAACCGTGCGGGTGTTGCTGAGCATGCCTGCAAAAGTGAGTGACTGACCGACGAGTTCGTCGCTGATGGTGGCGAGTGGCGTGACATCGCTCAGATCCACGTCGCGGAGTGCTTGTACCACGGGATGGTCGGAGACGT
Organism: Chloroflexota bacterium; assembly: GCA_041165505.1. GTDB lineage: Bacteria > Chloroflexota > Chloroflexia > Chloroflexales > Roseiflexaceae > UBA965. Next base: position 7,032 of record JBEANH010000057.1, read on the forward strand.
ACATGCCGAGGAGTTCTTTTTCCCAGGTCAAGAGCTCACGTTGGTCTTCGCGTGTTTCACGGATAATTGGAAAGGCAACAGCGGCCATCGAATTTGTGGCATCGGTACTAGTACTACTCCCCATCAAATCAAAGAGGCTCGATTGCCCGGCGGCACGGGCCTTTTGGGCACCACTTGCCGCATCAATGACCTGATCGAGGACGGCCAGCTTTTGGCGTCGGGATCCCGGCAACGAATCAAAGGTCCCCGCTTTGATGAGACTTTCAATGACCCGTTTGTTGATGAGTTTGAGGTCAATGCGGTCAGCGAAGTCCTCGAGGCTGGTAAACGGGCCAGCGGTGCGGGCAGCCAAAATAGCCTCCACGGGGCCTTCGCCAACGTTTTTGATGGCTGCTAGTCCAAAGCGGATGCCACGGTCATACCGGATTGCATCAGCAACCGCATTGCTGTCGAGTTGCTCAATGGTAAAGTCGGCCACACTCGCATTGATGTCTGCGCGTAGGACGGCGACGCCCAGTTTGGCACATTCGTTGACGGCTTTGGCCACGTCTTCGATTTGACCGGCTGCGCCCTTGAGCACGGCCGCCATGTATTCCGTGGAGTAGTTGTTTTTGAGATACGCAGTCTGGTACGAAAGGAGGCCGTACAGGGTGGCGTGCGGGCGGTTGAACGAATAGCCAGCAAAGGGCTGGATGAGATCCCACAGCGTATCAGCCTGTGCCTTGGTGAGTCCGTTTTTGAGACACCCCTCTTTGAAGCGTGGCTCTTCGGCGGCCATCATTTCTTTCTGCTTTTTCCCGATGGCCTTGAGTACAATGTAGGCTTGTCCCAGCGTATAGCCGGCGATGACCTGGAGCAGTTGCATAATCTGCTCTTGGTAGACGATGACGCCGTAGGTGTCTTCGAGGATGGGTTTGAGAATCGGGTGCAGGTACTTGATACCTTTAGGATTGTTTTTGTTTTGGATGTAGACAGGAATTTGTTCGAGTGGACCAGGGCGATAGAGTGCCACCATGGCGTAGATGTCGTCTACGCGTGTTGGTTTGAGCTCTTTGAGGTAGCGCACCATCCCCGCAGATTCGAGCTGGAAGACGTTGACCGTATTGCCTTGACTGAGAGCGTCGAATGTCTTTTTGTCGGTCAGGGGGATATCACCCAGCTGCATGGTCGTACCCGTTGATTGAGCAATGTACTTGAGCGTCTCGGCTACCACAGACAAGTTGGTGAGCCCGAGGATGTCCATTTTGAGGAGACCGATTTTGGCGAGGGTGGGGCCTTCGTAGGCCGCCATCAACGAGTTTTCGTCTTTGGTGGTGCGTTGGAGTGGCACTACATCGTCGAGCGGGTTGCGGCTAACCACGACGCCACATGCATGGGTGCCCACGTTGCGCATGCGGCCTTCGATGCGTTGTGCCCAATCAATGATCTGCTGGATTTCGTGGCTTGATTCGTAGAGTTGCTTGAATTCCGGGGCCTTCTCGAGGGCGTCCTTGAGCGTAATATTCGCGTTCGTGGGAATAAGTTTGGCGATGCGGTCCACGTCGGAGAGTGGGATATCGAGGGCGCGCCCCACGTCACGAATGGCGGCTTTGGCACCCAGAGTACCATACGTGATAATCTGGGCGGTGTTTTCGCGGCCGTATTTGCTGGCAATATAGTCGAGAATCTCGCTACGACGACTGTCGGCAAAATCCACGTCAATGTCGGGCATTTCGAGGCGTTCGGGGCTGAGAAAGCGTTCAAAGAGCAGTTTGTTGGCCACTGGATCCACATCGGTGATGCCCAGACAGTAGAGCACCAGCGAGGCCCCTGCAGAGCCACGGGGCAGACAGGGGATGCCGTTGCGGCGTGCATACGACACGTAGTCCCACACGATGAGCATGTAGTCGGGAAAGCCTGTTTGGTTGATCACGTCGAGCTCATAGGTGAGCCGTTCCGGGTAGCCCACGGGTGGGGTGCCGTTGAAGCGGCGCATCAGGCCTTCTTCGCAGACATGCCGCAGGTAGGATGACGCATCGTGCCCTGCAGGAATTTCAAAAGCGGGGAGCTCGACGCGGCCGAAATCAAGCTTGAGGTTGACCATGTCGGCGATGCGCCGCGTGTTTTCGATGGGGGCTGTGCCGTAGCGTTTGAAGCGCTTCCAGACGTCGTCGGCCGACAGAATGTGATAACTGTCGTCCATGTCGTATTTTTTGGCACAGAGCTCGTTGAGTGTCATATTGAAGCCCATCGCCATTACCATGCGATGTGCATCGAGGTCACTTGCGTGAATGAAATGGCTGTCGCAGGTGGCCACGAGCGGGATACCGAGCTCTTGGCCGATTTTGACGAGTTCGGCATTGATTTCTTCGAGCTCGGGGGCGTTTTCGTGGAGTTGGAGCTCTAGATAATAGCGTTCCGGCCCAAGTAAATCGCGAAACCAGGCAGCCGTTTCACGGGCTTTGTCGGGTTGCCGGTTTTGAATGTATTGGGCAACTTCGCCGGCAATACATGCCGATGTGACCACCAATCCTTCGTGATGCTGTTGGAGCAGTTCCCGATCAATGCGTGGACGAGCAAAGACCCCCTTGGACCCCATGCCTTCGAGATGCGCCTTGGTAGTAAGTTTGACCAGGTTGCGATAGCCGGCCATGTTGGTGGCTAGTGTCACGAGATGGTGGTAGTTGCGTGCTTTGCGCTGGGTGGCGTCACCACGGTGCCCTGGTGCCATGTAGGCTTCGAGTCCGATGATGGGCTTGATGTTGGCTTTTTTGGCCGCATTGTAGAAGTCAATGGCGCCATACATGACCCCGTGATCGGTGACCGCAATACTGTCCATACCCAGCTCGGCCGCACGTTTGACGATGCCGTTGAGGGTGGCATAGCCGTCGAGGAGGCTGTATTCGGAGTGTACGTGCAAATGAACAAAATCATTCATAAATAGACCATTTTCGTATAACGAGTGCGATACTCGCGGATAGATAATGTGTGCTACGTATTATAGCATGTGCGGTATGATTACTGTCAGCGAATTTTAATCAAATTGTCACGTATACGGTGTGAATGGAGGAAGGTATGTGTGGTGCAGTTCGCTTTGCCTGGCACGATGTGCTTGATCCACTGTTGCCCGAGATCACCACGCCCACAGGGAGCTACGAGTCACGCTATTGGCAGGGCACCCCAGTGCTACCGGTGCAATTTGCAGACACAAGCCTCCAACTGATGCGTTGGGGCAATCGCAACGAAATTGCCGAGTTACCCGCTACTGCATGGGTGAAACACGAAAGTCTACTTGCAGGCAAGTGGCAACGTTATGCGCCACAGTTGGTGACTATCCCGGTGTGCGCCGGATATGAGCAGGGAGTATGGTTTGGCATCGAGCATGGGATTCATGGGCTGGTGGCTGGTGGCAGGGTGTTCATGCTCACCGAAGCCGCAGATGCCGACTACTGGCAAATGACACACCATCAACGGATGCCACGCTTGATTGCGCAAACGGTGCGCATACCAATGGCTGGGAGTCACCATCAGCAACGGTTATTTGAGTAGCTTCCCCTACGGTGCAATATCAATCACGAGCACCCCGTAGTAGTCTGCTGAGCCATCGGTGTGTTGGGTGACTAGTTCGGGTGGCCGTTTGTCGAACTGCGGGGTGGCCACGATGCGCATACGAGCCCCATAGGTGTCACCCACATAGCGCTGGGCCGCATCATGGAATGTGGTGTCAATGTTTGCATCTGCAGGGACGGTCACCGTAAACGGCACGGTAATGGTTTGTGGAACTGCAGGAATCAACAGATACTGACCAACCCGCATATACCAGATACCGCCCACCACGAGACTGACAAGCAGCACGAATATCAAGAACCAGCGCCATGGACTGCGCCGCACGGGCACGGGGGCTAATGGAATGGCTGGGAGTACGTGTGCTGATGTTGCTGCTGGTGTGGGTGCCAGAGAAACGGTCACAAGTGGCGGTGGTGGCGCAAACCCTAATTCCTTGGTGGGGACAAGGGGCTCACTTGCAGGCAGGATTTCGCGCGTTTCAACTGTCGGTGTCGGCAAGTTGACTGTGGTTAATTCTGCAGGTGGGGTACGGGTGGGAATCGGTGATGTATCGCGGATAATCGGCAGAATATTGGTTTCTTCGCTGCGGATGATGGCACGAATGGCAGTACGCATTTCGAGTGCCGTCGCAAATCGCGCCTCGGGCTCGATGCGTAAGGCTTGCTTGACCACATCTGCGGTCAGCGGTGACACGTGTGGTGCCAAGTCTTGAACCGCCAAAAAGGTGAATGGTTTTTGGCCACGTGGATCGCGCCCCGTAAGCAGATGATGCATGGTTGCACCGAGGGCATAGATGTCGGATGCCACGGAAACGTCACCACGATACTGCTCTGGTGGAGCATACCCCGGTGTGCCCATGATGCTGCCACGTTGATTGTTGGTAAAACGGGCAATGCCGAAGTCAATCATCGTCACGAATCCTTCCGCATCAATCATGATGTTGGATGGTTTGACATCACGGAATATGACGGGTGACGGCAACGTGTGCAAGTAGTGCAGAATGTCGCAGGCTTGATTAGCCACGGAGAGCACATCGCGCTCACTGAGCTGACCTTTACTCCGGAGCAGGTCTTCGAGGTCGGTGCCACGGATGAGATCCATCACGATGTAGACGCGGCCGTTTTCGATAATACAACTGTAAAATTGAGGAATCCCAGGATGTGCCAACGTAGCGAGGAGCCGTGCCTCGATAGCACAGCGTTGGAATGCGTCGAGGGCACGATCGGGATCGAGGGGCAAGACGATTTCTTTGATTGCATAGGTGCGGTGACTGCTTTCGTCTACCGCTTCGAAAATCACCGCTTGACCACCGGTTTTGATGACCCGGGTCAGGTAGTAACAGTTGTTGCCATCAACAAACCCGAGTGCCTGGTTGCAATAACGACAACTGTTGGCACGCCGTGCATTAATTCGGCGGCAACGTGGGCACAAAATGTCGGGTCGCAAAGTCATGTTGTCACCGTTGGCATTGTGCGTCGCTCAAAAACTGCCAGTGTTTCGAAGTGTGGCGTCTGTGGAAACATGTCGTATCCGCTGAGTGAGACTAGACGATAGTCGGACAACAATATGCGCGCATCTGCGACCTGCGACAGTGGATTACACGATACATAGACGAGCCGCTGCGGGGCATGACGCAGGATTTCGTGGCAGACATCGGGCCCGAGTCCGACACGTGGTGGATCCACGACCATTGTATCAAAATGTGGCGCGTGTTGACGTAAAAAATCTGCAACGTCAGCGACTTCGGTGGTAACGTTGCGATGGCGAGAATGGTCAATGTTGTGTTGGCACAATGTCACGCTTTCGGCGAACGATTCCACACTGTGGACGTGACCAACGTGGGCAGCCACACTCAACGCAATGGTGCCGACACCGCCGTACAAATCAGCTACGTGCTGTGCGTGACCAACTGCGCTATTGATGGCACTAAGGAGGTGTTCGAGTAGGTAGACGTTGTTCTGGAAAAACGTGTTGGGGCCAATAGCAAGGATATTGCCTGCCACATGCATAGAAAGTAGCGCATCTCCCCAGTGTTTGTAAGGCGTACCAAACGATACGTCTGCATGGCTGTCGTTGCGTAGCCAGTGCACCCCGACCACAGCCGGATTGGTGAGCGTGGTTTCGGCGATGTGTGCCATGGCCGCCTCGTCGTGTGCGTCACGCGGCTGACTGGTAATCATGGCAATCAAGTACTGATTGTGCGGGCTCCGGCGCACCACCACATAGCGCAAGAAACCTTCGTGACTGCGTAAATTGTAGTCGGGTAATCCGAGTGCCTGGCTCTGTTGCCACACAGCATGTGCCACAGCAAAGGCTGCCGGGGGAATCAGATGACACGTTGAGAGATCAATGATGTAATTGAATTTACCGCCACGCCGCAATCCAAAGCGCCCTTTGCTAGCAATGAAATCCATGCGCGTGCGATACGTGTAGTCGTCGGGTGATGCCACGATGGTGGGGGATGGCATGTCTGTGGGGAGCAGATCACGCCATAGATCAACGAGTGCCCGTTGTTTGGCATTAATTTGATCAGGATATGCCACGTGCCCGAATGTACACCCACCACACATGTCGAGTGGTGGAGCATGGGGGCAGCGAGGGGTGATGGGTGCTGCCTGCCGGGTATGCTCGATGATGCTACGACGAAACAGTTTGGGCGTAAGCATGCCTATCCTTTTGTGTTGTGACAATGGTTGTCGTGTCATGGTGTACTGACTGTCATTAGTGTACTACATGCACGACGATGGCGTTGTTTTTTATGAATTATGACAATACCTACGCCAATCGAAGCCACATGTTGATTATATGACGGTGATTGATACGCCCTTGCACCAAAAATGCTCCCTCACGCGGGATTTTTAATACGTTCTGCAGTGCGGGCGAAGTATTTTTAATACCATACCGCCCATAATCCCCCCCATGGTATGGGCGCATGCTATTCGCCCGTCATCCTCCCCATCGTAGGGGCGCATGCTATTCGCCCGTCATCCTCCCCATCGTAGGGGCGCATGCTATTCGCCCGTAATCCTTCCCATGGTAGGGGTGCATGCTATTCGCCCGTCATCCCCCCCCATCGTAGGGGCGAATAATATTCGCCCGTAATCCTCCATGATTTTGGTGTAGGTATTGTAGACAAACATAGAGCAAAAACTTACCGTGCCTTTAGTATTTATTAACATTTCTTCCATAGAATACAGATGAGTAGCATACAACGATGTCGCTCTATGATGCAATACAAATGCGTTTGCGTAGTAACACACTAAAGGATAAGTGATGACATCAGTGCCACCCGTAATAATTCTCACTAGTGATGCAGGGAGCGGTCACCGTAGTGCAGCGGCTGCAATCGCCCAGCACATTACACCATTTGCCACTCCAGTGGTTGTGAATCCAGCACATCATCCACTTGCATCCCAGACATTGGCTCGTGCGGAAAAATTGTACCTCGAAGTCGTCAATCACGCCCCCGAGCACTATGCGTTTGCGCATGAAATCACCGATGCACCGGGGCTCGACATGGTGCTCGAATATTCGCTCGCCTCCACGTTGCGGCGTTCACTGCTTGCACTTGTGGCAACACACCAGCCGCGTGTGGTGGTGAGTGTGTACCCGTTGTTGACCCGGATCTTGGCGGGATCGTTGCCCAAGTGGAAACGCCCACGCCTGATGACGGTTGTCACCGATCTGGGCAACGTGCATCGTGCCTGGTTTAGTAGCCACGACGATACGGTTGCGGTGCCGAGTTTGGTGGTGCGTGACAAAGCGGTAAAGTGTGGTATTGATGTGCGTAAATTGGTGCATACGGGACTCCCCATCCAGCCGGCCTTTGTGGCACCCCGGGCGTCCGTGAGCGAGCTACGCCATGCACTCGGCTGGGATCCCAATCTACCGACGTTGTTGCTCCTGGGTGGTGGAGCTGGAGTGGGACCTGTCCGCGAGATGGCCTATGCACTCGATCAGGCCACCGTGCCACTACAGATGGCGATTGTCGCTGGGCGCAACATGGCCCTCGCCGCTGAGCTCCGACAGTATGCGTGGCAACAACGGGTGCACATTTATGACTTTGTGCCACTCGCCGACCTGATGCATGCCTGCGACGTGGTGGCATCCAAAGCCGGTGGCTTGACGGTGAGTGAGTCTATGGCGGCAGGCAAACCGATGATTTTTTATGGCGAAGCCCCCGGCCAAGAAGCCGGGAATCGGACGTATGTGATGCAGGCGGGTGCTGGATTGTATGCCCATGATACGGCGCAGTTTGTGGAGTATGCACGCATGTTGCTGACTGATCGAGCGATTTGCCAGAGCATGGCAGTGGCAGCACGGCGCATCGGTATGCCGCATGCTACCCAGGCAGTGGCCAATGAAATACAACGGTTGCTGCAAAATGATCGTGCGCTATCGCGCCCACCGGCTCGTTATGTGGGCTGGCGATAAGTGCGTGCACGCCAGCGTGGCCATACCGCCACGCCACAGAGCGTCAGCGTACACACAATAAACCCGACCCAGATCCACGCATACCAGGGAGCAAGGGCGGTGTGTGGCACATACCAGCCCCACCAGTCGAGAAGATGGCGGTTTGTGGGGTGGTAGAACCATGCCCACCGTGCCTTGTAAGTGTGTGGTATGGGTGCAATTGAGGCGTCATAGACGGCAGTTAATGTGGGTTTGGCAGTGATTGCCAGAATCGCAGGGCCGAGGTCGTCGTTGCGCTCACTGTAACCAATCGTTGCCGGATTCCAAGGTGTGTTGTGCAGATGGATGCGCGTGATGGTGGTTGGTGCGAGGATGCGCACCAGCCGCAATTGTCCGGGAGGAATCGGTGCTGGTGCACCCGTATTGACGGCGAGAGTCATGGCTGAGCTTGGGGCGTTGGTGGGACGACGATCATCGAGGAGCAGGGTGATTCGCGTGAATTGGGGAGTGCGACAGCTGATGGTTGCACTCGCTCCACTACGCTGAAACAGATACCCGTCAGGGGCTTCACTCGGATACCAACCAGCCTGGACGAGACAACTCTGTGTGGGAACGGGTGCTATTGACCAGCGTTGCCAGGCAATTTGGGCGTGTGCCACAATCGGCGGCACACGCGGATACGGCAGATTACTGTCAATACTAAAATTCACTGCGCAGCCGAGAATGTTGATGATGATACTGATCCCCATGATTGGCAGTGTTACCCGCGTGGCAATGGTCGGTGATTTGATCCAGATGCCCCCACACAAGATGAATGCAAAGGGCACGATGGGGACGAGAAACCGTGGTCCCCATACCCCCCCGCCGTCCCATGCATTCCAGCTGGCGTACAAGATGACTTGACTACTTATCAGGGATAGGGCGAGTACGACGAGCTGCCGTTGTGTGGCCCATAAATACCAGACCCCAATTGGTGCGACGACGAGCATGGGAACAAACCACAAGAGGCCGGTGTAGGGATTGATGAGGAGCCCGGGGATGCCGATACTGAGGGGATTGACAAAGGCGGTGACTTCGGATGAATAGCCGGTGGCAAAAAGAGTGTGATAGCGGATGGCGTTGTAGGCGAGAAAGACGAGCGCACCAGGAATGATGCCGAGCCCCCAGACGATGGCTGTACGGATGCGGTGG
>JBEANH010000058.1:0-16141 GCA_041165505.1 Chloroflexota bacterium
TGTGGCCATTGACTCGGGTAACCAGAATTCGGTGGTGAGTACGCGTAACGGGCAGATTTACGTGGCTGGCAACAATCTATACGGGGTGATGACCTCGCGCACACCGACATCCACGCCGGTGATTACCCAGACGCCATCGCTGACACGTGTGCCCACGGAGAGCTTTACACCTTCGATGACACGCTCTAGGACACCTACCCGCAGTCTGACGCCGTCACTCACCAAGCCACGCACGTTGACGCCATCCAATAGCCGTACCAAGACGCCGTCGCGTACCAAGTTCCCCACCTGGACGCATTCACGTACGCGTACGCCATAACCGTTCTCCCCCAAAACGACGCCCCGCCTGGAACCAATCCAGGCGGGGCGTCGTGATATGGTGCAGTTACAGGGCGCTTGTGTATGCCTCAAGTGATGCCACGTCTTTGACGGACACGGTGGTAGCGTCGGGTGCGATGCGTTTAATCATGTTTTTGAGCACGTCGCCGGCACCGATTTCCACAAAATGTGTCACTCCAGTGTTGACCAGGTATTGGATGGTCTGAACCCAGCGTACGGGTGAGACCATCTGTGCAGGCAGCTCGGCGCGGATGGCGTTGGCATCAGCGAGCGGTGTAGCGCTGATATTCGAAATTACCGGGATGTGTGGTGCCGCAAATGGTATGCTGGTCACGGCTGTGGTGAGTGCGTGTGCTGCATCGCGCATCAGAGGCGAATGGAATGCGCCACTGACATTAAGCGGTTTGACCAGTTTGGCACCAGCCGATTTGAGTTCGCTACTTGCACGGGCAAGTGCAGCGGGTGCACCACTGATGACGGTCTGACCAGGCGTATTGTAGTTGGCAACGACGACCATTTCATCGGGGGTGCTCGCTGCGGCGCAGATGCGATCAATCACATCGTCGTCGAGGCCAATCACGGCGGCCATGCCGCCACTCGTGGCGGCAGCCATGAGCTCGCCACGCCGGCGCACCAAGCGCAACGCATCTGCGGGAGTCAGGCTCCCTGCGGCAGCGAGTGCACTATATTCACCCAGGCTATGCCCGGCCACCGCCACCGCATGTGTGGTGGTGTATGCGGTGATGCGACTCACATCACCTGCAAGTGCGGCAAGCACGGCGAGTGAAGTGGCCACGAGTGCTGGTTGGGTGTTGTCGGTGGCGGTGAGTTGCGTGTCGGGACCATGAAAACAGAGGGTACTCACCGACCAGCCGAGTGCATCATCTGCGAGCTGGTACATGGCACGGGCAGCCGGATATGCGTTTGCAATGTCGTGCCCCATACCAACCACCTGTGAGCCTTGACCAGGGAATAGAAACGCGTAGCGCATGCATTACTCCTTGGCTGGGACACCCCAGCGCACAACGGCAGACCCCCAGGTGAGGCCACCACCGAATGCAGTGAAGAGCACGATATCCCCTTGGGTGAGTCGCCCATGGGCGGCTGCCTCGGTAATCGCAATGGGAATGGTAGCAGCCGACGTATTGCCGTAGCGATCGAGGTTGATGAAAAAACGATCAATGGGTACATCGAGTCGCTCGGCGATGGCTTCGATGATGCGGCGGTTTGCCTGGTGTGGAATCACCACCCGCACATCGTCGAGTGTGAGGCCTGCTTGTGCGAGTGCCTTGAGCGATGATTCTTCCATGCCACGCACCGCCAATTTAAAGACTTCGCGGCCATTCATGACGAGCTGGTGTTTGTGTTGTTGTAGCACATCCGGTGTAATCGGCAGGCAGACGCCCCCTGCTTCGACCATCAAGAGATCTTCGCGGTTGCCATCGGCCCCGAGGACCGAGGTGAGTAAGCCGAACGGTTGGGAGGTGGCCTCGAGCACCACAGCACCTGCACCATCACCAAAAAGCACACAGGTATTGCGATCTGCCCAATTGATATAGTGACTTAGTACGTCGGCCGCACAAAACAAAATGCGTTTGGCCATGCCGCTGGCAATCATGCTCGTCGCAATGCTGAGGCCATAGACGAAGCCGCTACAAGCCGCTGCAATGTCGAAGGCAGCAGCGCGGGTCAGACCGAGTTGAGCTTGGACGAGGCAGGCGGTTGCTGGGAGGGGGCGATCGGGGCAAAACGTGGCCACAATCACCATGTCTATGTCGGCACTGCTAACCCCTGCCATGCGCATCGCATCACGGCCGGCGGCCGCAGCAAGGGTAGACGTGGTTTCGCCGTCACTGACAATGTGGCGTTCGCGGATGCCAGTCCGGCTGACAATCCATTCATCTGAGGTGTCAACAATCTTGGATAGGTCATCGTTTGTGACGACATTGCGCGGGACGCTCATCCCCCAACCGGTGATGGCAGCATGCATGCTCATACCTTGGCGGCCTTACTAATACCAACCGGTGTTCGTAGCGGTACCACGAACACCGGTTGAGCGACCTCTCTCACCAATCGTTATTCGGCTGATGGGGTAGCCACGGCAATCACCTGACGGCGATTGTACTGGCCACATGACTTACACGCATAGTGTGAGCGCATCAACTCACCACAGCTTTTGCAGGTGATGAGGTGTGGGGCGGTGAGGCGCTGGTGTTGGCGGCGGTTGCCACGGCGGTGCCGTGATACTTTGGTCTTCGGTGCTGCACCCATGAGTAACTACTCCATTCTTCGTTCATTGGTTGACGTATTGTTGAGCAACGCACGCAGCGCTGCAAACCGTTCGTCATTCGACTCTTCATGACAACGACAAACTTCGACGTTGAGATCGACGCCACACCCCGTACACAATCCGCGGCAATCATCCTTGCAGTGCGGACTGATTGGAATCTCGAGGAGCGCATACTCACGTATGGCTACTCCCACGTCCAACATGTGATGCTCATCAATGAAGAAGACATCATCCTCGTCGGGTTTGGGCAACGCCGCTCCGGTGTTTACGTCTACAGTGGCAATAAACTCCTCGACAAAATCAAGCTCGACACGCACGTGTGCAGGTTGGAGACAGCGCACACACTGGGTGGTTACTGTGCCTGTAGCACTACACTTGACATAGACACCAGCAAGCGTACGTGTGAAGTGCACATGCCCATGAACGTCGCGGATAAGCTCGTTGTCGTACAACTGCAACGTATCCTCGGTGAAGTCATGTTGTCGGCGCGCACCAATTGGCTCACGTAACAGCTGGGCCACGTTAAAGGTGAGCGGTGAACGGTCTTTGCGTTTCATTCGAACACCTTAAGACGCGACGCATCCCGAAGATGAATTATAGAGGAGATAGTAGCCGATGTCAAAAAAGAATGCGCCTTATTGCTCGTCTGACGGGTGATTGCGTTGCATGCGTTCGAGCTCTTTGAGTCCGTTTTGCACACTCAGCATGATCCGGTCTAGGCGACCTTGGAGTTCTTCGAGGACTTCGCGCGCATAGTCATCGGCACCACGGCGGATTTCGTCGGCTTCTTGATGGGCTTCTTCGATGATGCGCACCCGTTCGAGGTCGGTGGCGGTCATCATGCCTTGCTCACGCATGCTGGTGGTCACCGTGCTTGTTTCCTGGCGTGGGGTACTGCGTGGTGCTGGCGTAGCCCGGATGCGGTCAATGATATCGAAAATCTGCCGTTCTTCGAGGATGACGAGTTGCGTGAATGGCACATGTTGGGATTCGTTGACAATCGCTTCGAGTTCGTTGAGCAGTTCGTTCACACTCATGTTACCCTCCATGACGACGGTCGGCATAGACACGGTGGAGCGCATCCACCACATGTGGTGGAACGAGCCAAGACACATCTGCACCGAGTGACGCTAATTCACGCACCCGCGTGGAACTAAAGTATGTGTATTGATGACTTGCCATAAAGTATACCAAATCAACGTCAGGTGCGAGGCGTTGATTGACCTGTGCCATCTGAAATTCTGCCTCGAAGTCGTTGGCTGCCCGCAGCCCGCGTACAATCACTCCTGCCCCAATACTTTTGGCATAGGTGACGGTGAGTGTACTATACGTCTCAATGCGAATTTTGGGCATATGGGCAGTGGCTTGGCGCAAAAACTGCACGCGTTCTGCCGTAGAAAACAACAGCCGTTTGTTGTCGGGACGGTCAAAAACGGCCATGACAATCGTGTCAAAGATGTGTGATGCTCGTTCTGCGATATCGAGATGCCCATTGGTTACCGGATCAAAACTGCCTGGGTAGAGTGCGATACTCATGCATCGGCTCCTTTGTCTGCGGGGTGATGCCGAAATAACGTGAAGCAGGAACCACCAAATTGTCGGAAATCACAGCGCTGCAGGGCGCCATACTGTGCGGTGAATGCAACGTGAATCGAATGCCCGATAATCAGGATGCCATCTTCCTGTAGCACATCGCGGGCCACGATATCCGCCAGAGTATCGTGGATGTGCGGGTCTGCGTAGGGAGGATCCATCATCACCAAGTCGTAGCGTAGCTCACCACGCTGTTGCAAAAATCGTGCGACCGAGAGTTGATATACTTTGGCACGACTGATGAGCTTGGTGTGGGTCAGATTTTCTTTGATGACTTGGCACTCTGCCGCTTTTTGTTCGACAAAGTCGCACCACTCCATGCCTCGTGACAAGCCTTCGATGCCAATAGACCCAGTCCCCGCATATAGGTCGAGCATGCGCCCGTGAATGGCACCCATCCCATAAAGAATTGAAAAGAGTGACTCTTTAACACTGTCGAGCATCGGGCGCGTGCCGTTGCCTCGTGGCCCTTTGAGGTGGTGTCCTTTGGCACTGCCGGTAATAACGCGCATATGTTACCGCCCTGCCTGCAAGCGCCGAATCAAATTGAGCGACAAGTCGTGTTCGTGCTCGAGCATTTGGCGCTGGGTTTGAGCGATGTCGTATGCCACCCGTTTAAAGGTCAGCGAATGCGCATCCGTATCCAAGATGGCATAGGCGGCGGTAGGGTCGCCATCCCGTGGCTGCCCCACACTCCCCGGGTTGACAAAGTAGCGTTCACCCCGATTAAAGGTAACCGTTAGATTGGGCTGCGGGCGGAGCGGTCCTAGGGTTTGCCCCTCGGCATTCGTAATCAAATAGATTTGCAAGTGCGAATGCCCAATGAAGCAGACATGTTGGTTGTACTGCTGCCCGCTCAAGTATGTCCAGTTTGCATCGGCTTGCCACGGTTGCCACAGGTATTCCCACACGGGGTCACGCGGGCTACCATGCACAATATAATAATCGTCACCCATGTCGCGGTAGATGGGTAATTCACCCAAGTATTTAGCATAGGCCGGGTCGAGTTGTTTGCCGTTCCATATATTGGCACGCTTGGCATCAATGTTGAATTCGTTGATGTTGACTTTGGTGCTGCCAATACAGGCCAGATCATGGTTGCCTGCGATCATGACCGCATCGAGGTCGAGCATGCGTGCCATGCATTCGTTGGGGCGTGGCCCGTAGCCGATGGTGTCGCCGAGATTCCATACGACATCAAATGCCCCGTGTGCATCATTCAAAACGGTTTCAAGCGCCACATAATTTGAATGGATGTCCGATACAACTAACACACGCATGGTGCTGCCTTCATGATAAATTTGCCTACCCTATTGCGTAAACTACCTACTATGATGTATAGTAGTAACATCATACTGGTATCGCAGGGGGTGTGGCATGTCAAATGGAGTGACGCATTGCCCATATGTAGGGCTCCGACAGAATAAAGCGATTCAGTTTTCGACACCGACGGCAGAGCATCGTTGCTACGTCAGTGGCGACGCACTTGATATCCCTGTCGACCAAGCGAGTTATTGCTTGTCGCAATTCCATACACAATGTCCATTATACATGGGAAGTTTGTCTACGCCAAAAAAACCGGAGGCAAGCAGTGCCAAAGGGGGTGGTGGTTCCAAGGGGCGTGGCAAAGTGGCACAGGAGGCGGCCTTTGCGCCGGCTCGTGAAGCGCATGTTGATGCATTTGCCCGTGACGACCTCGACGATCCATGGCAACCAGCCACGGTTGCGCGCCCAGCTCCCCGGGCCCGTGTGCCCGAGCCGGCGGCCAACTACACGATGTTTTATGTGGCACTCGTCATCGTGCTAGCGTTAGCTGCAGGCATCTACTGGTATGCGAGTAGCATGTTGACTCCTGACGGCACGGCGCTCGTTGTGGATGCCACCGCCACCACCCAGATTCTCGAATCGTTGCCTACCGATGTAGCTGCTACGGCAGTACCCACTGCACCGCCAGAGCCATCTCCCATCCCCACCGAGACGTCTGCGGTGCTGATTGTGGTCGCAACTGCCACACCCGAGAGTGTGGCAACACCACGTCCTACGGCTCGTACGGTGATTACATTCACCCCTTCCCCGAGTAGTGGGAGCGGTGGCAATACCAACACCCCGGGCACCACTGCACCCGCCCCAACAGCAGCAGACGACAGCAAGACGATGCAGTTGTGGCTCTACTTCGGTGATGCGAGTGGCACGTTAATCGTACCCGTGCAACGCTCGTTGACCGTGACCGGTAAACGGGTCGCTGGTACAGCGATGTCCGCCTTGATTAGCGATGGACCGCGGAACGGGTTACAACGCCTGGTATTACCCGATGTGACGCTCAAGTCGCTTGCCATCAAAAATGGCACGGCGTTGGTGGATTTCGACAAGCGCCCCACGGGGCAAGGCGACGTGCGTGGCTTTGCGGCCATGACGCTCACGTTGACCCAATTTAGCACCATCCAAAAAGTCAAATACCTCATTAACGGGGCAGATATGCCACCCGAAAATGGCATCAGCGAGACTCGGCCACTCATCAACGTGACGAATCCCGACAATCTGGGTGGTGATGCCTATCCAGCGGTACTCTATTTTGTGGCAAATAACGGCATTCATGACGTACCGGTGACCCGTCTGATTCCCAAACCCGCCAACGTGCTCGATGCCACGGTGCGTGCATGGTTGGCTGGCCCAGGCCAGTATGCGGGAGCTCTCAAACGCGTGGTACCAGAATCGGTACAGTTGCGTGGTGTGGCACTGCAAAATGGCTTGGCAACCATAGATTTTACACAGCCGTTCGCAGATGTCAGTGATCGGCCCGCAGCGATGCGCACATTGGTCGAGACCGTCACCACTATTAGTGGCGTCAAAAGCGTCCAGGTGTTGGTTGAAGGGAAGTTGATTGGCCAGGTGTGGGGCAACGATTACAATCGTACCTTTGAGGCACGGGTGATCAACCCGGAATGATGAACAATTGAAAATGGATGCTGACCACGTCTACCTCCTGCCGCGCCTGAGGGCGCGGTAGGGGGATGTGGCATGTTGCCACATGGTATGCGTCCCTACGATGGGGGGATTACGGGCGGTATGGTATTAAAAATACTTCTGCCTGTGGTGCAGAATGGATTAAAAATCCCACTTGAGGGAGCATTTTTTGGCGCAAGGGCATATCAATACACCGCCTCACCAGCAACGTGTGGCCTCGATTGGCGTAGGTATTGTCATAATTCATAATTCTACAATGCAGTAGTGAAATATTTGCATCGAGGCATCAACGTTACACCACTGCAATACGCAAACGATTGCGCCATGATATCAGTGTTGCACCATCGAGTGCAAAGGTGGGGTCGTCTGCAAACATCAGTGCATCGAGGGCATCCACGATGAGTTGTTCGTCAGCAGGCACGACAATCTCATCTTCATCGTCTTCATCAGCGAATGCATCCTCGAGGTCATCGGCACCATCGGTGACTCGCGAATGATACGCCTTGAGTGCCCACTGTGCGAGCTGTGCGAGCGAAATCGTGTTGCTGAGTAGCGCATCAATGGCGTTGGCGATAGTGATGCGTGCATCAGCTGCGGTGAGTGGTGCCAGGTTGGGGCTGGGAAGGGTCATGCTATTCCTCTTCTTCGCTGCGTGGGACGAGGGATTGATCACACTGCGCCCAGAATCCACATCCGCGACAGCGTGCGGTCTGCTGATGTGAACGTGGGCAGTCTGGGTGTGTATGGTCGCGTTGCATTTCTGCAATGGTGGCTAGGATTTCGGCACGGTGTGCGGTGGTGTATTCCACACGGAACGTGTGTGTGGCATAGCGCAATAATCCGTATGGTGGGCGCTCGCCGTAGCATTCTTCTACCAAAAGGCAGTAGGCCATGAGTTGCATCATGTCGGAGTCGTACGGTTTTTTGGCACGCCGATTCGGTTTGACTTCTACAGGGATCAACCCTTCACGTCGGCGCAACAAGTAATCGGGTTGCCCGATGAGACGATGCGCGTGCGCGACGAGGGGTGCGGCTACCGGTAGCATGCCCCCCATGTCACTGTGTACGGTGTCTGCCCATGGTAAACCGCTGTGGCTACGCAGACGCACTGCTGCGTACCAGAGCATGCCGACAGCAAGGACACACGCTGCAAGGATGGTAGGTGTTACCATGGCCACCACCCTGCCCACATGGCAATGGCCACGAGTACCAATGTGACGGTGGCAAGCCAGGCTATGCGCATCAGTAGTGTGGAAAGCCAGACGACACACCCGTGGCGACGATGGGCGATAGTGCCCTGTCGTCGCCGTGGTGCCACTTCGTCCGGTTGCCATCCGTTGACTCGTTCGAGCCACCAGGAACGCTTGCAGTAGAGATAACTGCCGATGTCGCTGGCACGGATGTACGGTGGATCTGACTGTGTGTGGGCGGGATTACTGCCCGAAGACCGATGCACCATTGAGCCACCCTTGGATGTCGCTGATGGTCACAATCACCATCAAAACCATCAGGGCCATGAATCCGGCCATGTGGACCATGGCTTCGCGCTCGACGGGGATTCGTTTACGCCGAATCGCCTCGATAAGCGCAAACATGATGTGACTACCGTCGAGTGCGGGAATCGGCAACAGGTTGAAAATGGCCAAATTGATGCTTATCAACGCCATCCAGTTGAGGTAGCCGAAGAGTCCATCACGATCAATGATTTCTCCGGTACCACGCGCCATGCCTACCACCCCTGTTAGTCCGGCGTTTTCAACGGGTGGAGCAAATCCCAACAACCCTTTCAACAGAGTTTGCAATCCGTCAAGCATGGCCACAGAAATGGTAATAGTCTGGCTGACACCAAATTGCATTGCTTCTATCAGTCCAACTGGTTGGGTGGTGGCACGTTGTGTATAGCCTATGCCAAAACCCATGCGTGTCTCGCCATTTTCGAGCGTCCAGGGGCCAGGCACAACCTGTAGCGTCTGTGTCTGATCGGCACGGATAATCTGCACCGGAATGGATTGCCCGATCTTGTCTTTGGCGATGTCGCCGATGTCCATGTCTGGGGTGATTTCGGCGCTGTTATCTACGGTGAGGAGAATGTCACCGGGCTGGATTCCTGCTTGTTCGGCAGGTGACCCTGGGTAGACGGCATTGATGACGAGACCTGTGTCGTAGACGACTTTGCCGTTGGTATAGACCAGCCCGGCGAGGATGACAACTGCCACGAGCAGGTTCATGAATGGACCGGCCAAGAGCACAATGATGCGCTGTATGATGGGTGCTTCACGCAGGCTGCCGATGCCATACGAGGGGGAGTCACCGTCGTCTGGTTTGTTGCGAAAGCGCACAAAGCCACCGAGCGGGAGCCAGTTGAGCGTATACTTGACACCGTTGCGTTCGGCGAATGTCCAGGCGCGTGGGGGCATGCCAATGCCGAATTCCTCGACATCTATGCGGAAGGCGCGGGCGCTCCAAAAATGACCGAGTTCGTGGGCAACAACCAGAATTCCCAATAGCACTAAAAACGCCACAACACTGATTATGGCTGTCATGTAGACCTCTTTCAATCACAAAAGAAACGACGGGTCAATGCATCACATCCCCTATGACGTGTATTGTAGCGAAAAAGTGCGCTATGGGAGGTAAGGATGTGGTGAGAAATGATTCTATGCAATGCCAAAAAGATGCAACGCCACATACACGAGTGGCACCATAAACAGCACGCTGTCAATGCGGTCGAGCATGCCGCCATGTCCGGGAAAGAGGGTGCCCAAATCTTTGATACCGAGTTGCCGTTTGATGAGTGATTCGGCGAGATCGCCGAGTGGCCCGACGATGCCGGCCATGAGTCCGATGATGACACCGCCCCACCACGGGATGGGTAAGCCGAAGAGGGGGATACAGGCACTACTGGTGAGCACCGCGCCAACCACACCGCCGATGCTCCCTTCCCAGGTCTTTTTGGGGCTGATATGGGGGGCAAGGAGATGTTTGCCAAAGCGTCGCCCGCTAAAGTAGGCGAACGTATCACACAGCCAGGTGCTTGCGAGGGTGGTGATAATCCAGGCCACACCCGGTGCCATGTAGGGTGCAAGGACGCCGTCGTTGAGGGGGGTGCTCATGGCGCGCATCCGTACGATGAATGACAGTGTGTATGCAACGTACCAGACACAAGCGATGGTGAGTGCCCACCCCGTGTAGGCATGGGGATTTTGGGCATACCGGAGCATGAAAATCAGCGAAAGAATTAAGCCGATAATCAGCACATATTCGACCTGCGTACTGTCGAAATAGGTGGTTGCAATGACTGCTATGGCATAGACATAACCGACATATGCGTATGACTTGATAGAGTATTCAGTGAGTGCCGTAAAGAGTTCGGCTAGACCAATGATGCTCGCAACCATGACAACCAACGTAATAGACCACACATCCCACCAAATGGCGAGCACCAGCACGGGGACCAACGGGAGGACGGTGAAGACCCGCTGGAGCGTAGGATTACGTTTTGGAGGTGAGTCCACCGAAGCGTCGGTCGCGTTTGCCATAGTCGTTCACTGCCTGCTGTAACAATTCGGGAGTGAAATCAGGCCAAAACACTGGACATGTCCAGTATTCGCTGTATGCGGCCTCCCAAATCAAAAAATTCGAAAGACGCCATTCGCCACTCGTACGGATGATGAAATCGGGGTCGGGAATACCACGCGTTGAGAGGTGCGCACTAATCAGCGCCTCGTTGATGTCGTGCGCAGGTACACCACTTGCCACAATCGTTTGTATGGCGTTGATGATATCATTGCGGCCACCGTAGTTGAATGCCACCGCAAGTGTGATGCGTGTGCAGTGGCTGGTACTGGCCACGGCTTGGCGGATTTTTTCGGCGAGGTGAGGCATAACGCCATCAAATGAACCGAGGTGGACGATGCGCACGTTTTCGTTGCGCAAATTGTCTACCTCGCGGTCCAAAAACTCGCTGAGAATGGTCATCAGGCCCTGGATTTCGAGCGAGGGTCGGCGCCAGTTTTCCGTGGAAAAAGCGTACAGCGTCAAAAACTGTACTCCGATATCTGCAGCCGCACGAATGATGGGGCGAATATTTTCGACACCCGCACGGTGCCCGGCGTGGCGCGAGAGCCCGCGTTGTTTGGCCCAACGTCCATTTCCGTCCATGATGATGGCGATATGGCGTGGCACACCACTCGTTTGTGGGGGTGTCGTAGCATCGCTCATTGCTGATTAGATCTCCAGCACTTCGGCTTCTTTGTTGGCACCAATCTGCTCGAGTTCGCGGGTCGCCTTTTCGACGTGTTCTTGGAGTTTTTCACCACCACGGCGTTGCTCATCCTCGCTAATCATCTTTTCGCTTTCGAGCTGTTTGATGTCGTCGAGGGCTTCACGGCGGATATTGCGCAATGCGACCTTGGCCTCTTCCACTTTGACACGGACCTGTTTGACCAACTCTTTGCGGCGCTCTTCGGTGAGCGGAGGCAAGTTGAGGCGCACGATGCGTCCATCGTTGTTGGGGTTGAGCCCCAAATCCGATACTTTGATGGCTTTTTCGATGCCCTTGATCATGCTCGTGTCAAAGGGTTGAATGGCAATGGTGCGTGCATCGGGAGTCGAAAGAGTGGCGAGTTGGTTGAGTGGGAGCATGTCATCGTAGGCTTCCACTTGGAGATTTTCGACCAGTGAAATAGACGCACGGCCGGTACGGATGCTCACCAGCGTGTGGCGCAATGCGTCAGCAGTTTTTTTCATGCGCTGGTCGGCATCGTGTAGAACGTCATTAATCATGGCGCATTACCTCCCTTTAGTGATGATTGTCCCGACATGTTCACCCATGACGATGCGTTTAATCGTCCCAGGTTGGTTGGGATTGAATACGACAATCGGAATGTTGTTGTCCATACAAAACGTCAGCGCCGTGCTGTCCATGACGGCCAGCCCCCGACTAATTGCATCCATGTAGGTGAGCTGATCGTAGCGGGTTGCAGTCGGGTCACGACGTGGATCTGCGCTATAGACGCCATCTACGCCGTTTTTGGCCATCAAAATCACCTCTGCGCCGATTTCGGCTGCCCGGAGTGCGGCCGCAGAATCAGTGCTGAAGTAGGGATTCCCCGTCCCTGCTGCGAGAATGATGGCACGATTCTTTTCGAGGTGGCGTGTGGCGCGACGACGGATATATGGCTCTGCGACTTCATCCATTTTGATGGCAGTCATCGCCCTGGTATACACGCCTTGGCGTTCGAGTGCGTCTTGGAGGGCCAACGCATTGATGATGGTGGCGAGCATCCCCATATAGTGGGACTGTGCGGGATCCATGCCCAGTGATATGGCTTTTTGGCCACCACGCCAAATATTACCACCACCCACGACGACCGCCACTTGGACGCCAAGCTCGTGGATGGAATGGATTTCTTTGGCAAAGTAGGCGAGCACACTTTGGTCAATGGTCTGATCGTGGTCGCCCGCCAAGGCCTCTCCACTCATTTTGAGGAGTATGCGTTTGTATTTGGGTGTGGTCGTCATGGTGATGTGCAAAACGGCGGAGGTGATATCACCTCCGCCGTCCTGTTGCTTAGGCTCCGATTTCGTATCGAACGAAGCGACGAATGACAATGTTCTCGCGTAGTTTGGCAACTGTCGCCTGAATCATGTCCTCGATGGTTTGTGACGGGTTGCGCACGTACGGCTGCTTGAGCAACACCACTTCTTCGGCGTACTTGGCAGCGGTCAAGCCACTCTTTGCCACTTCTTCTTCAGGAACTTCCTCGACGGTGATGTACTTGGGGTTGACTGCCGCCACATGCATGGCGATGTCCTTGGAGAGTTGCATGAATTCGGGGGTGCGTGCCACGAAGTCAGTTTCGCAGTTGAGCTCAATCATGGCAGCCATGCGTGAACCGTTGTGGACGTAAATTTCGATGCGACCCTCGTTGGCACTGCGGTCTTTGACTTTGTCGCTGACCTTGAGGCCGCGCTCACGCAACAGCTCAATGGCTTTGTCCATGTTGCCGTTGGTCTGTGCCAAAATATCGCGGCACTCTTTGATACCAGCGCCAGTGCGCTCGCGTAGTTCTTTGACTTGTTGGGCTGAAATCTCGGTCACCGTGCACTCCTTCTGTGTTTCTGTTGTCTGCACAGAATACGGGAGGTAGCGGGGCACCCCACCACACTCCCGCCTCCTGGTCGTTCCATTTATTCTTTGTCGGCGGCTTCGGCTGGCATCGCACTCTGTGCACCGTGATCACCACGAGCGGTCTCGCGCCGATTTTGGCCTTCGATGGCGGCGTCGGCGATGCGGCTCGTAATCAGACGGATGCTACGAATGGCATCGTCGTTGCACGGCACTACATAATCAATGTTGTCGGGGTCACAGTTGGTGTCCACCATGGCCACCACGGGAATACCGACTTTGAGTGCTTCTGCGAGTGCCAACGTCTCTTTGTGTGGGTCCACAATGAAAATGGCGCTGGGTACGCGTTCCATGTTCTTGATGCCACCAAAGACCTTGTTGAGCTTTTCGATTTCTTCGATGCGCTTCTGGGCTTCGGCTTTGGTCAGGCGTGACAACTCCCCACGGTCGCGTTGCCCTTCGAGGTCGGCCATGTAGCGCAACCGGCGGCGAATGGTGGCAAAATTGGTCAACGTCCCACCCAACCAACGCTGCGTGATGTAGAACTGGTTGGCGCGGTCAGCCTCTTGCTGAATGGTCTCTTGCGCCTGTTTTTTGGTGCCGACAAAGAGCACCTTGCCGCCACTGGCAACCGTCTCAACCACGAAGTTGTAGGCGTCATTGAGCCCGTCAACGGTCTGTTGCAGGTCGAGTACATGGATGCCGTTGCGTGCCCCGAAGATATAGGGCTTCATTTTGGGATTCCAACGGCGGGTCTGGTGGCCGAAGTGGGCGCCGGCTTCGAGCAGGGCGCGTAGTGAGGCAATACGGGCTGCGTCTGTCACGAGTCTCTCCTTGTGTGTTTACGTGAGCGTAACCGCCACTCCCGTCATCTGCTGTTGTGACGCGATTCGCGCAGGATCCAACGGCATCAGGAAGTGTGTGTATTTTGCATACCGAAGGTAGTATAGCATATGCGTGCGCTGTGAGGCAAGCAAAGAACTAGGCGTCGGGGGTGCGATAGCGGAAATCACAACTCGGTGCACCTTCCATGATGGTCTGGGTGCGTGTGAGTGTCACTTCCGGATTAAAACCGGCGATTAGCGCAGCATCACGGTTACACGACAAAATTGCGCCTAATTCGGGGATACCTAGGCTCTGGTAGAGCTCGGCATAGCGACAACGGTGCACATCGAAGCCGAATTCCGTGGGAGTACGTGCGACGACTTCGATGCGCAGTGCATCATCTTTGGTCCAGTGTTGCAAGGTGTCTTCGAATGTTGCTAAATCACATCCACCGTACGTTTGGGCGAGCTGTGCGCCTTGGGTGGTGGCAATCTGCATGATGGTGTCTCGTACGGTGGCAAGCACCTCGGTACGGTCAAACTTTTCACATAATGCGGCAATGATGGGCGCCAAAATCCGTGCTTCGATTTCACGGCGTTTCAGGATGCCAATGCTATTGAGCGTGTCAGGTGGTAGCGGTGTCATGTGGTCCTCGTTTCTCGGGTGGTGCGTGTACATAGGCACTCACTATAGTACGAGTGCGCTATACTACCGATAGTATACGTGACAAGGAGAGTGTTATATGAACACGACGCCAGAGCAACGCGTGGTACGTGGATGTGGCTTTGTGGTGGTACTGACTGCTATTTTGGCGGCGATAAATGTGTCTGCCAACGGTTTAGCAGATTGGCCAGCACGCATTTTTTTGGGTATTTTTGTTATTTCCGTTGTCTGCTTCATCGTTTTTCGTTTCGCTGCCCCCAAAGCCTAAGAGGAGCACAGTATGACTGCACCACGCTTTTATCATATCGGCTACGGACGCGATGATTTTGCTGGCCAACAGCCACGTATGGCCCTGATTTCGGGTGACCCTGAACGGGCCGCAATGATTGCAACCACATATTTGCACGGTGCACGCACGTTGTCGGATCACCGTGGCTTGCACAGTTCGTTGGCATATTTGCGCGATGGGACACCGGTAATCTCTGCTACGAGTGGTATGGGTGCACCTTCCTTGAGCATTGTCATCAACGAACTCGTACAGGTGGGCATTACCACGATTATCCGTGTGGGGACATGTGGCTCTATTCAGCCCCATGTGATGCCTGGACATGTGGTTGTTTCGCAGGCAGCCTTGTGCCGACAGGGTGCAGCAGCCGACATCGCTCCCACGGAATTCCCAGCAGCTGCAGATCCCTACGTGACGATTGCACTGATGCAGGCAGCAAAAGAGGCCCAAATCCCCGCCCACATGGGTGTTACGGCGTCCGTAGATACCTTTTATGAGGGGCAAGAACGCCGTGCTTCGGCCAACCCGCATCTCTTGCGCAAGCACGAGGGCGTGACGGCAGAATATCAACACCTGGGCATCCTCAACTACGAAATGGAAGCAGGGACGCTCTTTAAAATGGGCCTTGTGTACGGCTACCGTGCAGGATGTGTCTGTGCGGCTGTGGCCCAACGTACTACGGCTGAGACCATTGTCCTTGACCAAAAAGCCGAAGGCGTGGATCGCGCCATCCGTACAGCGATTGGTGCGTTGGAAGCATTAGCGAAAAAATGAACAGTGATGCACAGAATATCCATGATATCCCAGCCATGTTATGGTGGTGTATGGATAATTAAGAATGAACAATTAAAAATTAAAAATTGAACCATAGCAGGGGCGTCAATATGGCGCCCCGAAGTAATCCCCCCCCATCGTAGAGGCGCATGCTATTCGCCGGTAATCCCCCTATCGTAGGGGCGCATGCTATTCGCCGGTAATCCCCCGCATCGTAGGGGCGCATGCTATTCGCCGGTAATCCCCCGCATCGTAGGGGCGCATGCTATTCGCCGGT
>JBEANH010000059.1:0-16113 GCA_041165505.1 Chloroflexota bacterium
GCCATGCCAACGACACCGATTCCATGTGCGAGTGCGAGCTGTCAGCAGTGTCGGGTACAGACACGCAACGGCCCACGGCTTGCCTGTGACACAGGGCCGTGGTTTGGCGTGCATGTGCTCTAATTACAACACGATACGACGACGGCGCACTTCTTGGGCTTTGGCTTTTTTAAAGAGTTCATCATAGTTGACACGACGCATTGAAATCTCGTAGTGCGCATTTTTCTGCAGGAGCTCATGGAGCTCTGCATCGAGCAGCTCTTCGACCATCAATTCATCGGTCATGATTTCAATGATTGCAAGACGCAACTCTGAATCATCGCAATCGAACATCACGCCATCCGTATCGGCGAGGACATCGACCAACTGTTCGGCATAACGTGCAACTTTGTTATGAGACAGCCGCATACGCATCTCCTTGCTCACGGGGAAGTACAATATACACTACATTCGTAGTTTATGTGGTAATCTAGTATTCGTCAATACGTAACGGAGGAGTTGCATGGAGCGTCTCGAATACGAGGTAATGGCGCACGTCGAAGACCAACTCTGGTGGTATGTGGGGATGCGCCGTATCGCAGATGTATGGCTCCAAGGACTCCCGATTTCAACGATTCTCGATGCGGGCTGTGGCACGGGTGGCAACGCGAAATGGTTGACACAGTATGGTCACATCGTCGGCTTTGATTATGAATCCATGGCGTGTGATTATACCCAGCAACGCGCTATTCCGGTGGCGTGTGCCTCCATCAGTACCATGCCGTTTCGTGACCAATCATTCGATTTGGTCACGTCGTTTGATGTCATCTATCATCGGGCAGTGGCTGATGACCTAGCCGCCCTCAAAGAGTGCTACCGAGTGGTGGCTCCTGGTGGGCATCTGCTCCTACGAGTGGCCGCGTTTGAGTGGTTGGGTGGACACCACCACCAGCGTGTGCATGGGGCGCGGCGCTACACGCCCCGTGGCCTCACATCGTTGGTACAACAGGCCGGATTTCACGTCCAAAAGCTCAGCTGTGTGAATACCGTGTTGTTACCACTGGTACTGGCACAGGTCACCAAAGAACGACTATTTGGGCAAGCCACCCTCGATCATTCCGACGTCGAATTGCCGTCACCGCTTGTGAATCGAATTGGCCTGACGGCACTCGCCATCGAAGCCGGCTTGCTACGGATTGGCGTATCACTCCCAGTTGGGGTATCATTGCTTTGTCTTGCGCAACGTCCCGTTGATGGCTCATAGGAGTGGAGTGATTGCATGCTGCAACAGTTGTTAGATGCCTTGGCACGTCAGCCATTTATGTGGAATTTGCTACGCAACGTGGCAGAATTCGGGTTTGTGGCCGATTACCGTGTCATCGAGCGTGAACTCAATCCACTGGGTGGGAATCCTACGCGACGCTTTCTCGATTATGGTTGTGGTACTGGACAGTTTGCCAGTAGCTTTCCTGCGGAGCGCTATGTCGGGTTTGATGTGGCAGAGCACTATGTGTCATACGCCAAAAAACGCTACGGCCGTGAGTTCATGGTGATGAGTGGTGACACCCTCGGGTTCTGCGATCAGAGTTTTGATGCGGTACTCATCATGGGAGTCTTTCATCATCTCGACGATGCCTTTGTACGACGTGCCGCCAGCGAACTACACCGTGTGCTGACGACCGATGGCACGATTCTCATGGTCGAAGACATCCCCACTCAGCACGCCTGGAACATCTTTGGGCGTGCCATGCACTGGCTCGACCGTGGCAACAATATCCGCGGTGTCGCAGAGTACAGTCAACTGATGGAACCATATTTTCGCATCGAGCGCAGTCATACGATGTTGAGTGGCATCTGTGATCTCGGCGTCTATGTGCTACGCCGTAATAGCATCGTGTAATCGGTGCAAGGGGGGGGAGAGCATGATTGCATTTCAGCATCTCCACAAACAGTATGGTGATGTGTGTGCACTTGGCGACCTCCACTGTGAAATCCCGCAGGGTGCCACTGTGGGCTTGATTGGGCCCAACGGTGCGGGCAAGACCACCACCATGCGCATCTTGACGACCCTAGTGCCACCCACGAGTGGTGATGTGGTAGTCAATGGCATCTCAGTAACACAGCAGGCGCACGTGGTGCGTCGTTGTATTGGGTTCATGCCCGACACCTTCGGGGTATACGAGCACATGAGTGCCCACGAATACCTCGATTTTTATGCGCGCTGTTTCCACATTCCAGCGCACGAACGCCCCAGCCTGATAGATGATTTGCTCGGACTCGTAGACTTGAGCAACAAGCGTGACAGTGCGGTGATGAGTCTGTCGCGGGGCATGGCCCAGCGCCTGAGCCTGGCACGCGCCCTGCTCCACGATCCTGCCGTACTCGTCCTCGATGAACCCGCAAGTGGGCTCGACCCACGGGCGCGTGTTGAACTCCGCGCCTTACTCCACGAGCTGCACGCCCAAGGCAAGACCATCCTGATTAGCTCACACATTCTGGCCGATCTGGCCGATCTGTGTACGCATCTGATTATTCTCGACCATGGGAAACTCATTGCCTACGACACCTTGACTGCATTACTGAGCACACAGCAGACACGCCGCATTGTGGTGCAAACAACCGAGCCGAGTCCACAGCTCCGTATGGTGGTCGAGGCGCTCGGCTATCGCATGAGTGCGGATGCGCAGTTGCCCACACGCTACGTCATCCACATGCAGGGTGACGATGCCGCACAAGCCACCCTCCTCAACGCGTGCATTGCTGCAGGCATTCCCATCCACCAGTTTGCGAGTGAAGCCAACACACTCGAACGTACATTTTTGCAGGTGACTGGCAGCACCATCTAGATGCCCGAGGAATGGTATGTGGCACAACATCAACCCGATTGTGATTCGTGAAATACGTGGACGCATGCGTTCCCCCCGTGCGTTTTGGTTACTCGCCGGGTTCCTCGTTGCCGTCGCAAGTACCATGCTCCTCGTCTATACCGCCAGTGATTTATCGTCCAGCAATCGTGCCACCGCCAGTAGTGATTCGGGCAGCATCGTCTTTTTGACACTGATTGGCACTGCCATGCTCGTCTTGCTCGTCCTCACCACTATTTTGTCGGCGAGTAGCATCGCAGGAGAACGTGAACGCCAAACGTTTGATCTCCTGCTCACTTCACAACTGAGTGCAGGAGCGATTGTGGTGGGCAAAATCTGCGCAACCATGGCCTATGGTGGTCTACTCCTGAGTGCGATGACCCCGCTCATCGCCATTCCCCTACTGATTGGTGGCGTGGATACCACAGAGCTACTGATTATGTATGCCGTCGTGCTAGCCAACATGGGAGCGGCCACCTGTTGTGGCGTCTACTGGTCGAGTCGGGCAAGCTCTCCCCTGATTGCAATTGGCATGTCGCTGGCATGCGTTTTTGGCATCTTGGTTGGCATTCCCATCGTGGCATTCACGGTACCGACCATCTGGCAGGCGCTCTTCAACAATACCGACATCCTGCAATTTTTCGCCTATTTTGTCCTGCCCATTCATCCCATTGCAACGCTCATATTGACCAATACTGCTATCCGCGAACAAGCCGTATGGTTGACGCCCGTGTCGTTTCTGAGTGGCACTCCGCAATTGCCAGCCATGTGGATTGTGAGTATTATCGAATCATGGCTGATCAGCTTGGCATTCATTGCTGGTGCGATACGTCGTCTGTGGCCAACCCGCTAACAAGGAGCCTCCCTATGCTACGCTACCTGACCTACACGTGGTTTATCGTACTACTCTGCGTGAGCTGTGCGGCACCAACGGCCAGTACGCCATCCCCCACTGTGGGTGCTGACGCACCTACTGCCACCGACACGGATATGCCCACCATTGTGGTTCCCACCGATACCGTCACCATCGAAAGCCCCACGCCAAGCCCCGTCCCTGCAACAGTGCCCGAAGGAGGCGAGCTCCTCTTCATCCAAAACGGGGGCTTGGTCGCCTACAGTCTGCGCCAAAACAGCATCCGTCCTATCGTGTCGGATGTGGTAGACTTTGCTCCATCACCCGACGGAGCCACTATTGCCGTGATACGGCGCAACCAAGACGTTGATACGCTGTGGCTCGTCGATCGTGCGAGTATTGCACTGACACAACTCGGCGACCAAACCCGCACCATCGCAGATGTCAGTTGGACTCCCGACGGCCAAGGGTTGGTCTATGCGAGCAGTGCAACATTGGTACCACAACGTAGCACTTGGTTGGAATGGGCTAATTTTTGTCGCAATGCGTCCGTCATTTCGTTTACCATCGCCGACAAAAAAGAAACTTCCTTTGGCGCAGGATGTGACCCCGTGGTTGCCCCCGATGGCAAACGGTTGGCCTATGTCACTCGTCCAAGCCGTAGTGACGCTTCAGCAGCCGACCCCGGCAATACAGCGGGCAACACGCTACACCTCGTGAACATGCAAGGCGAGAATGGCTGGGATCCCGTGACAGCCACCGGTGGCGAACCCGGTGAAAAAACACAGGGACTCGTCGTCTATCGCCCGCAGTGGAGCCTAGACGGCAAATCGCTCATCTACCACGTCTTTATTGGCATGCGCGTGGAAGTGGACATCAACCTCATCATGCGTGTAGATGCCTACGACGGCACACAAACACTGCTTGGCGACTTTGCGGGATGGGCACGCCAAACCACCAGCGCACCACGCGGCGATATGTACGCCATCACCACACAAAACACTGGTGATGCACGCGGATTCACGGGGTGGGATATCTGGGACACGACCGTTTATACGCTGAATGATATGCGCGAAATATTTCTTCCCGAAGGTAGCTTTAACGCGACTGGCACCGTGGTCGGTGAACCACTGGCCCGAGCACAACGATTTGCGTGGCAGCCCGATGGTCAGGGATTGGCAGTCGTACTCCCCCCAGATTGGTCACCTGGTATCCCCCCCAACGAAGAATACGGGCGCACCAACGACCCGGGTGATATCTGGATATGGCCACTAGGCACACCACCCCGTCAAGCATTGGTGCGTGGTGTAGACCAACACTCACCCATTGCCTGGGTGCCGTAACACGATACGGCGCATATCACGAATATCTGATCAGGGCAACCTGTGCCGGTGGATCGAGTTCGTAGACAAACGTCCACCCTTGTGCGGTACGATCGAGGCGGAAGAGCCCGGCACGTTGCACGTTGACCCGTTTCCCCACCAGTGACCAGATAACCCAGCTCAAATCGGGTTCGTGGCCCACAATCAGGATGTTGTGCGTGGGGATTTGTTGCACAATATGATTCACCACGTGCACATCGAAACCAGGTGCCAAGCGCTCATCCACCACGGGTTGGAGCTGATAGCCGTGTGCAATAATATCGGCTGTTTGGCGTGTGCGATAGAACGGACTCGTTGCAATCGTATGCAGACGTACATTGAGTGCCTGCATGGCCATGGCCGTATGCGTGGCCTGGGTGATGCCCGCAGGTGTCAGCACACGGTGTGCGTCGTCGCCCGAGGCGCTCCGTTCTTCGGCGATTGCGTGTCGCAACAGGTAGAGTTCCATCCGGCCCCCGTGCTATAATTCAAGCAATAATAGTTACCGGTCGTGTGGCTTGCCATCCGGCGCGGAATACCGCAGATGTATGGACATATTACCATGACTGAATGCATTCCCGTTCTCGATTTCGGCTCGCAAACCGCCCAACTGATTGTCCGTCGCTTGCGCGAAATCGGCGTGTATTCCGAGCTCATCCCCCACGATGCCCCGCACAGCCAAGTCTTTGCCCACAATGTACGCGGCATCGTGCTGTCGGGTGGGCCAGCCAGCGTCTACGACGATGGTGCCCCACAACTCCCCGCATGGCTCCACGACGTGACGGTACCCGTGCTGGGGATCTGCTACGGCATGCAACTGCAGAGCCACGCCTTGGGCGGACGCGTGGTGCGCGCCGCCCAGCGCGAATACGGCAACGCCACCATCAACGCCAACTGCACGCATGCCCTCTTTGCCGGGCTGCCCACCAGCCAGCAGGTCTGGATGAGTCACGGCGACCACATCGAAGCGTTGCCTGCCGGATTCACCCCCCTCGCCGGCAACGACAGCACTCCCTTTGCAGCCATGGCCAACGAGGAACGGCGCTGGTACGGCATCCAATTCCACCCCGAAGTGGTGCACTCACCATACGGGCGTGATGTGTTGCGCCACTTCGCTCTCGACATCTGTGGTGCCCAACCCGGCTGGAAGCCGGCGTCGTTTGTCAACGATGCCATTGCGCGCATCCAGACCCAAGTGGGCGACGGCAAAGTCATCTGCGGCTTGTCGGGGGGCGTGGATTCTGCCGTCGCCGCGCTGCTCATCCACCGCGCCATCGGCGACCGTTTGACGTGTGTCTTTGTGGACAACGGCCTATTGCGCAAAAACGAAGCCGAACAAGTCATCCACACCTTCCGCGATACGCTGGGTATCCCGCTCATCGCCGTGGATGCCAGCGAAGAATTCCTCAGCGCACTCGCCGATGTACGCGACCCCGAGCGCAAACGCAAAATCATCGGTGAAAAGTTCGTGCGCGTCTTTGAGCGCGAGGCAGGCAACATCAACGGTGCAACCTTTCTCGCCCAAGGCACCCTTTACCCGGACGTCATCGAAAGCAAAGCGCCCGATCGCCAAAAAGGCGTCACCATCAAAACCCACCACAACGTGGGCGGCTTGCCCGCCGACATGAAACTGACGCTGGTCGAGCCGTTGCGCTACCTCTTCAAGGACGAAGTGCGTGCCGCCGGGCTCGAGCTGGGGTTGCCCGAAGAGTGGGTATGGCGCCACCCCTTCCCCGGACCCGGGCTGGCCGTACGCATCCTCGGCCCCATCACGCGTGAGCGTGCCGACACACTGCGTGAGGCCGATTACATCTTTATCAGCGAGCTACGCGCCAAAGGGCTCTACCGCACCACCCAGCAGGCCTTTACCGTACTGCTCCCCGTCCAGAGTGTGGGCGTGATGGGTGATGGGCGCACCTACGCCGATGTGGTGGCCTTGCGCGCCATCACCACCGAGGATTTCATGACGGCCGATTGGGCGCACCTGCCCTACGACTTTTTGGCGCATGTGAGCAACCGCATCGTCAACGAGGTGCCCGGCGTCAATCGCGTGGTCTACGACATTTCGTCCAAACCACCAGCGACCATCGAGTGGGAATAGTCGCGTGACCAGCGTCCATCCATCCGTGACGGCCCATGCCGCCGCCAAGCTCATCATCGCCGGCGAACACGCCGTCGTCTACCAGCGTCCAGCCTTGGCCGTGCCCCTGCCCGACATCTGTGCCACGGTGCGCATTGATGCTGCCCCCCATGGGCACGGCTGTGTGGTGCATAGCCCCGATTTGCCGCAACGTGGCCAACTCGGCGTGGACAGCGACGCCATGCTCGACCTGATTGGCGACATCCTCGGCGCCTGGCAATTGCCCATCCCCGACATCATCATTACCATCACTTCCGCCATCCCCATTGCTAGTGGCATGGGTAGTGGTGCGGCTGTGGCAACAGCGGTGGTGCGGGCCATGGCGGCCTGGTATCAGCGCCCCTTGCGCCCCGACGATTTGGCCGCCCTGGTCTACCAGAGCGAGCAACGCCTGCACGGCACCCCCAGTGGCATTGACAATACGGTGATTGCCTACGACCGCGCCATTGCGTTTCAGCGCCACGCAGCCCTCCCTGATGGCACCGCCCAAGCCCCACGCATCACCCCGCTCGCCATTGCACGTCCCGTCACACTGGTGGTCGGTGATAGTGGCGAGCGCAGCCCGACCCATCTGGCGGTGGCCGGTGTACGCCAGCGGCGTGCGCAGGCCGTGGCACACTACGATGCACTCTTTGATGCGATTGCCGCGGTAACCGTGGTAGCGCAACAGGCCTTGGCACGTGGCGACATACCGCTGCTTGGTGCCATTTGCACCCAAAACCACACCCTGTTGCAGGCCATTGGCGTCTCGACACCGCGCCTCGACCGATTGGTCACGGCGGCCTGCCACGCCGGTGCCTATGGCGCCAAACTATCGGGCGCAGGTGTGGGGGGTGTGATGTTTGCGGTGACCTCGTCTGATGCAGTGAACGACGTCAAAGATGCCTTGCACCAGGCAGGTGCCACACGCGTGCTCACGTGTCAGCTTGCAGTGCAACCGGTATAGATGACATTCATACCCTCCTCATGGCAGTCGCTATGAGGCATCGGGTATAATACGAGGTGTATAGGATTTCATTACCTATTCGAGAGGGTCTGACATGCGTGTGATGGTCGCCATGAGTGGCGGTGTGGATAGTTCGGTGGTAGCAGCCATGTTGCACCAGGCCGGTCACGATGTGACGGGTGTGACGATGCATCTGTGGGAGGGCGACAACGACAAAATGGTCGAAAGTCGTTGCTGCTCCATGGAAATGGTGTCGGGGGCGCGGCGCGTCTGTGCGCAGCTAGGCATCCCCTACTATGTCTTTAATTACCAGAAAGATTTCCGCAAACACGTCATCAACTACTTTGCGGACGAATATACGCACGGCATGACACCCAATCCGTGTCTGGCCTGCAACCGCGACGTCAAGTTCAAGGCGTTGCTCGAGCGCGCCCAGCTGCTCGGCTTCGATGCGCTGGCCACAGGCCACTACGTGCGCAACGAACAGCACGCCGGGCAGTGGCACCTGTACCGTAGTGCCGACCTGCGCAAAGACCAATCCTACGTGCTACACATGCTCGGACAGAGCGAGCTCTCCCGCCTGCTCTTCCCACTCGGTGGGCTGACCAAGCCGCAGGTGCGTGCCATGGCCAGCGAGATGGGTTTGGCTACCGCCGAGCGCCCCGAGAGCCAGGATATCTGCTTTGTGCCGGATCGTGATTATCGCTCATTTGTGAAAAGTCAGCGCCCCGAAGCCTTTATGCCCGGCGATATCGTGGATAGCACTGGCCAAAAGCTGGGCGCCCATCAGGGTATCCCACTCTACACGGTGGGCCAGCGCCGTGGCTTGGGTATCGCCGTGGGGTCGCCCCTGTTTGTCACCCACATTGACGCCGACAACAACACGGTGGTGGTGGGCCCAGCCGCCGATCTGCGCAAAGCCACCATCTGCGTCGACCGGGTCACCTATGTGGCTGGCACTCCACCCGACACACAGTTTGTCTGTGCCGTACAGAGTCGATCGCATGCCGATGCGGCCCCTGCCCGGGCGGTGGTAACGGGCGAGCGCACCGTGGAGATTCATTTTGACACGCCTCAGGACGGCATCTCGCCCGGGCAATCGGCCGTATTTTATCGTGATGACGAAGTGATTGGAGGAGGGCGGATTCTCGCCTAAGTCATGTCACCTATACCACTGCTTTTGGTGCTGATAACCACGTTTCATGCAGCCTTGGCACACGCCATCGCTGGCAAGAGCATGCTGCAACTCCCCGTCTTTTGGCTGGCAAGTCTAATCGGAGTAGTGCTCGTGCATGTGGTCGGGTTCGATTTGGGCGATGCCTTCCCGTCACCGGCCAACGTCCATCTGATTGAAACATCCCTAGGGGCGTGGATCGGAATCATCGTTGCGGTCCGTGTGAGTAACACCACGAACGAGACAGTCTGACGAGCAAAGGGAGGAGCCTCACGATGCATGATTTTTCCGAAACAACGGCAACATCAGATAACAGTGGCATGACCCGCTGGCTGGCGATTGGTGGCGGTATATTTGTCGTTCTGAGTATCGTTTTTGTGGTGCTCACCGTCATCTACCCCGGCTTCCGTGAAGTTGTGCGTGACCTAGCCATCATCTTGCTGGCACTCTTTCAACTCATCGGTGCCATTGCCATGG
Organism: Chloroflexota bacterium; assembly: GCA_041165505.1. Lineage (GTDB taxonomy): Bacteria > Chloroflexota > Chloroflexia > Chloroflexales > Roseiflexaceae > UBA965. The sequence goes on from JBEANH010000059.1 coordinate 9,795, forward strand.
CGCTCGTAGCAGTGGCGATTTTGTACGCCGTCAAAGCCATTGATAGCACGGCGCGCGGCTCACTCATCCCCAAACTCGAGGAAATCAGCACCAAGGTGGATGACATTCTCGCCAAGACGTCGAGTGTCACCGACGACGTCAAAAAGACGACGGCATCGGTATCGAGTGCCGCCGAGATTATTTCACAAGAAGTGGTCAAGCCGGCCATTCAAATCAGTAGCCTGTTTAGCGGTGTCAAAGCCGCTGCCACTGTGCTCGGCCAACGCATGGCTGACGGCATCTTTGCCAAAGCCACCAGCAAACCAGCGGACGACGATCAGGCATAGGCCGCGCAAATGGCGCCGCGCCTCGGGATGAGGGAAAGAGCATGACCAAAATCAACTATGGCGGGCAAGCCGTCATTGACGGAGTAATGATGCGCGGGCTGGCACGTGCTACGGTAGCAGTGCGCTTACCCGACAACAGTATTACTACATTCCACGAAGCACTCAATCAGACCCGCCGCACCCGCCTCGAAGCCATCCCACTGGTGCGAGGTGTGCTGTTGCTGTGGGATACGCTCAACCTAGGGATTCGTGCCCTCAACGTGGCTGCAGCAGCTGGGCTGCCCGCCGACGAACGCCCCAGTGACAATGAATCAGCGGGTGGGGTGGCACTCTCACTCTTGTTTGGGTTTGGGCTCTTTTTTGCCTTGCCCTTGCTCCTCGCCAACGGACTCACCTTTCTCGGCATATCGAATCTGCTGGTTATCGTGATTGAAAACGTCTTCCAGCTGGTTATTTTCATTGCGTACCTGCTCTTGATTGGGCGCATTCCCGACATTCAGCGCGTCTACGGCTACCACGGTGCCGAGCACAAAGCCATCAACGCCTACGAAGCCGGTCTGCCCCTCGACATCGCCCATGTACGCCAGCAGACGCTCATCCACCCGCGCTGTGGCACCAGTTTCTTGCTCGTGGTGGTGGTGCTGAGTATCCCCATTTTCGCTATTTTTGCGGATCTCTCGCTCCTGCCCAAAATCATCTCACGCCTAGTCCTCATCCCCGTGATTGCGGGGATTTCGTTTGAACTGCTGCGTGTGACTGCCGCCAACTACCACCGCACCTGGGTACGTTGGCTGGTGGCGCCATCGTTGGCACTGCAACACTTGACCACGCGTGAGCCCGACGACAGCATGCTCGAAGTCGCCATTGCGGCGCTCCTGCCCGTGCTAGCCGCCGATAATGCGCTGCCTGCCAGCTACGACGCCAGCCTGGGTATGGGCATTGACGCCCCCACCAACGGGTTCGTCATCCCATGATTGCGGCCACATTGCTGGCCTGGTTTGCCGCACACGGGCGCGATTTGCCGTGGCGGCACACCCGCGACCCCTACCGCATCCTCGTGTCCGAGCTCATGTTGCAACAGACGCAGGTCGAGCGCGTCATCCCCAAATACCACGCCTTTCTGGCGCAGTTCCCCGACGTACACGCCCTGGCCGCCGCCCCCACCAGCGCCGTCATCACCGCCTGGCAGGGGCTAGGGTACAACCGGCGCGCCATCTACCTGCAACGCACAGCCCAGGCGGTGGTGAGCCAGTACGGCGGTGAATTCCCACACGATGTGACCGCCCTCAAAGCCCTGCCCGGTATTGGCGCATATACATCGGGGGCGATTGCCTGTTTTGCCTTCGAGCAGGACGTGGCCTTCCTCGACACCAACATCCGCCGTGTGGTTATCCGGCTGTGGAGCGACCCGCATCAGCCTATTCCCAACGAACAGGAACTCACCGCACTTGCAGCCAGCCAGGTACCCGCCGGGCAGGGCTGGGCGTGGAATCAGGCCATCATGGAGCTAGGGGCGGTGATCTGTACGGCCAAATCACCCAAATGCCCGTTATGTCCACTGCGCAGTGATTGTGCCGACTACGCCGCCCGCCGCGCCGCCGACATGGCGCTTGCCCCCCTGCCCACACCTGCACCGCGGCGCGTGGCCGAACGCAAAGATGCGCCGTTTGTGGGATCCAATCGCCACATCCGTGGCCGCATCATCGACGCCCTGCGCGTAGCGCCACAGCCCCACGCCGCCCTGCGCGCCATGCTCGCCACGCACGGCATCAACTGCGACGAGCATAAATTCTGCACCATCATCGCCGGTCTGGTACGCGATCAGCTGGTGGTGCAGGACGACGACGTGGTACAGCTACCGCTGTAAATGAAGAATGAAGAATTAAGAATGAAGAATGATTGTGATACACCCCATGCGTGGACACGTGACCAATGCGCATGCAGAGGCGCGGAGGTAAATGATGCATTATGCATGATTGCGCGGCGGGGCGCATACCATTCGCCCACGCACAGGATGTATGTTTGCTCGTAGGGGCGAATAATATTCGCCCGTGATGTTGGCGTAGGTATTGTTAAGAATGAAGAATGATTGTGATACACCCCATGCGTGGACACGTGACCAATGCGCACGCAGAGGCGCGGAGGATGCCGTCAGCGTAGGGGCGGATTGCATGCGCCCGAGGACATCGCCCCAATGACATATGAGATGGGGAGGGTATATGGCGTTCAAAAACATCATACAAAATCTATGGTAAAACATTCTCACAAGCAGAACGCCTATGATACAATAAATGCTACTTAAAACGTACTAGTGTTACTTTCATTGGCTCATATTAAAGAGGCTGTCATGTCGCAAATACCATCAAATATCCGTGATAATCACAGCAACGGCACTGTTGCAGATTTTTTGAAACAACATATCGGTGCTAACTCTACCTTGTCAGTCGTATCAGCATATTTCACAATCCAGGCATATCATGAATTGCGTCATCAGCTTGATACAATCCACGAGTTGAATTTTTTGTTCGGGGAGCCGTCATTTATCAATCGGCTTGACCCCGAACAGCGCATCGCACGGTCGTTTACCCTGACGAGCGAGGGGTTATCATTGGCCAATGTGCTCACACAACGTGCTGCAGCCCAAGCATGTGCCAAATGGATTCGTGACAAGGTACACATCAAAAGCATCATTCAGCAAAACCTGATGCACGGCAAGATGTATCACATCCAGCAAGGACCAGTCACCAAAGCAATCATGGGTAGCTCAAACTTTACCGTGCGCGGCTTGGGCTTGTCAGATCAACACAGCAACTACGAGCTCAATATGGTCGTGGATAGCGATCGTGACCGCAACGATCTAAAAGCATGGTTTGATTCGATTTGGCATGACGACACATTGGTCAAGGATGTCAAACATGATGTGCTCGAATATCTTGCACAGCTATATCACAACAATGCACCGTCATTTATCTATTACAAAACGCTCTACCATGTCTTCGAAAAATACCTCGAAGACAACAAATCTACCATCGTTGATTTGGAGCGGACGAGTCTCTACGAAACAGGAATCTGGAAGGCGCTGTATGACTTCCAAAAAGATGGTGTCAAAGGAGCCATCAACAAAATTACTGCACACAACGGTTGTATCGTCGCCGATAGCGTCGGGCTCGGCAAAACCTATACTGCACTCGCTGTTATCAAATACTACGAACTCAAAAACGAGCGCGTCCTCGTGCTCTGTCCGCGAAAACTGCGAGAAAACTGGATTATATATACGCGTAATGACCACTTAAATCCCTTCCTCGATGATCGCTTCCGCTTTGATGTGCTCTCGCACACCGATATCGGGCGCGACACAGGCTATAGTGGGGATATCAACTTGGCCACGCTGAATTGGGGAAATTACGACCTGGTTGTCATCGACGAATCACACAATTTCCGCAATAACTTGGTTGGACAGCGCGATGCACAAGGGCAACTCCACAAGAGTCGCTACCGACGCCTCCTCGATGACATCCTCAAAAGTGGCGTCAAAACCAAGGTACTGATGCTATCGGCAACACCCGTCAACAACGACCTGCAAGATTTGCGCAATCAGATTCACCTCATGACCGAAGGCAACGACAGGTCGTTTGCCACGACTATCGGTGTCCCTAGCCTCAATGCAGTCATGGCAGATTCACAACGCATCTTTGCACGCTGGGCCAAAAACACCCAACGCGATGTCACCCAACTGCTTGCACAGCTCCCAAGTGCCTTTTTTACCATGCTCGATGCGGTCACTATTGCCCGCTCGCGCTCGCATATTCGCAAATATTATCCTAACAATGCTAGTAGTTTGTCGTTCCCACAGCGCCATCAACCCGTCAGCCTGTTTCCCCGTATCGACACGGCAAACATGTTTTTGAGTTATGCCAAAATCAGTGCCGAAATCGATGGCTACAAGCTTGCCCTCTTTAGCCCGTCGCAATACATCCTGCCAGCATACCAACATCACTATCAACACAAAGGGAATGACCCGTTCAACCAAGGGACGCGCGAGCATCATCTGATTGGTATGATGAAAGTCAACTTCCTCAAACGCCTCGAAAGCTCAGTATATGCGTTTCAAACCACACTTGAGCGTACTATCAAAAAAATCAGTGATCTCGATCAGACGATTACGGCATTTAAACAACGGCAATCTGCAGCCAATGTCGATGTGACATTAAATGACGATGCCGAGGACGACGAGCTCAACGATGCCATGAATCAAACCGTGGGGAAGCTCCAATTCCCACTCGCACACCTCGACCTCGATCGTTGGGTGCACGACATCCGCAAAGATCGTGACCAGCTGATTGCGCTCTACAATAGTGCGTGTGCCGTGACACCCGACCGTGACCAAAAGTTGCACGAGCTCAAAGCACTCATCCAGCAAAAGGTACAGACCCCGTCTATAATGCGGACGGGTGAAGTCAATCGCAAAGTGCTCATCTTTACGGCATCGGCGGACACCGCACAATACCTATACCAAGAACTGCACGCATTCGTACAGTCATGGGGAATCCATGTCGCCATGGTCAACGGCGGTGGGGTGACCTACACCACCTTTGGCGCAAATGATTTCCAACACATCCTGACCAACTTTGCGCCACGAGCCAAATATCGAGCCAAACAGCCGACATTCCCGCAACATGGCGAAATCGATGTCCTCATTGCCACCGATTGTATCTCCGAAGGACAAAACCTCCAGGACTGTGATTTGGTCATCAACTACGATATTCACTGGAATCCGGTGCGGATTATCCAACGGTTTGGGCGTATCGATCGTATTGGCAGCCCCAACAGCGCCATTCATATGGTGAACTTCTGGCCGACCGATGACCTCAACGCCTATATCAACCTGCGCAATCGTGTCGAATCACGCATGGCATTAGTTGATACCGTGGCTACTGGCCAAGACAACCCTCTTCAGCCTAATGAGCAACGCGAGGCAATCCAACTCGAAATAGACTTCCGCGGCAAACAACTTACTGGGCTCATCAACAGTGTGATTGATATTGATGACGATGCACAGACAGTCTCATTGACCGATTTCACCCTCGATGACTTTCGTCGTGAATTACTCGAATACTTGCGCGTAAATCGTGACACGCTGCAAAAGGCACCACTCGGGCTGTATGCACTCACACAACCACATCCAGCCTACGAGCAAAGTGCACCTGGAGCCATCTTTTGTCTGCGGTATACGGGCCACAGTGATACAAGTAATCAAATCAATGCACTCCAACCGTATTTTTTGGTGTATATTCGTAGTGACGGTCAGGTGCGGTATAATTTCACCCATCCCAAGCAGGTGCTCGACATCATGCGTATCGTGAGTGCAGACAAACACTCCCCCGATGAGGCGTTGTGTCGCTTCTTTGATCAGCAAACCACGAATTGCAGTGACATGCATGTCTACGCGGATCTCATCGAGCGCGCCGTAGCCCAAATCCGCGATGCGTTCACCAAGCGCATCGCGACACAAACCACCACAAGTCGGGGATTTGTAATACCCAAACTTGGCCAACAAGTCCAGTCTGTTGCAGACTTTACTCTTATTACATGGATGGTGATTCTCCCATGAGCGATCAGTCATTGAAATACCGCAAACAACTTGGCATGCTTATCCACCAATTCAGCCATATGCCGCTGAAAGAGGCGGCTACCGAATTATTTGCCGGACTAGGGTATGCGTCTCAACGCACACTTGCATTGGGGGCACCATCTACGTTCGCTCGACAATTTGATACCGGTGCATATTTGCGACATCCCAAAGCAATGCTGGAAGAATGGCAGACAGTCGAACTCATCTGTCAAATCACTGATGACGAATTATCTAAAATACGCTTTATGTTCAAAGATGCAACTGTTACACCAAGTCTACTTGAGTCATACGTATTTTTTGCAATCGAACTCAATGGCACCCAATACAGTCGGAGCAAACTCGCAGGTATCACTCGCCAGAT